>JBLHHN010000054.1:0-24412 GCA_047616785.1 Verrucomicrobiales bacterium | reverse complement strand
TTCATCTTTGTGCGATTGTCCAAACGCGACGGGATCATCCATGGCGGCTTCGACAAGATGGCTTTCCGGATAAAAGCTCAAGTCTGGCATGCCTTTCACGCGATCCGTTAGTCGTTTCCGCATATCTGCCAGGATTTCGGCGTGATTGGTACTGCCAGCCAAGTTTGCCGTTTCGTGAGGATCGGAGCGCAGATCGTATAGCGCTTCGGCAAACCGGTGGCGGAAGAATTGACTCTGCGTCTCATCCAATTTGCCAGCTTGGTAGAGCGCCCGCCATTCCTGATAGGCCAGCATCCGGTAACGGTAGTCATTCTGCAGACCATCGATCGTGAAGGGCCAATAGCTTCTCATGTATTTGTAAGGACCTTTCCGCAAGGTGCGCACAAGATCACATTTCTCATCGAACCGATCCGCATAGCCAAAGGACTCATCGCGCTTGGCCAAGTCAGCGGCAGCCACACCGCTACCAAGGAAAGGTTTTCCATCCATGCCTTGCGGAACCCCGACACCCGCGAGATTCAAAAGTGTCGGACCAAAGTCAATAAAACTAACAAAGCCATTGACCCGATCACCGCGCTCGTGATCGATGAGGCCCTTCCACTTCTCCGGAATCCTTACCACCAGCGGCACGTGCAACCCACTTTCATAAGCATACCCCTTTCCCCTTGGCAACACCCCTCCGTGATCGCCGAAATAGAAGACAAAGGTATCTTCTAACAAACCAGCCTCTTTCAGCTCGCCGAGCACCGAACCGACCTCGGCATCGATATCGCGGATACGATCATGATAACGGGCGTAGGTGTAGCGAAATGTGGGGGTGTCTGGATGATAGGGTGCGAGGGTGACGGAAGCTGGATCGGTCGAGGTCTTCTCCTCGAGCATCTTCTCTTTCGAGAAATGGAGAGAACTCTCATGCGAGATCCCTAAAGTACGCTGATGAAAGAACGGCTGCCCATCCCTGCGGTTTCGCCAATGGGCTTTGTTTGAGGACTCGTCCCACACCTCTTTACCCGGTGTGGCATTGTAATCCGTCTTGGAGTTGTTCGTCGTATGGTAACCCGCCTCACGAAGATAGGCCGGGAACATCTTCACGCCCTCAGGCATCGGAGCCATCTTGGCACGGCGATGGAACTGCGTTCCAATCCGCGGCCCATAGCATCCCGTAATCAAAGTCGTTCGTGCCACGGAGCACACAGGCGCATTGGAAAAGGCGTGATTGAACATCAATCCCTCACGCGCCATAGCCTCAATGTGAGGCGTGGGTGCTCCGCTAGGATCGTAGAGCCTGAGAAAGTGCTTCGAGTTGTCCTCTGACAGGATCCAGACCACATTCGGCTTATCGGCAGCGCTCGATAGGGAAGTGACTGCAAAGTAGAGAAGGAAGAGAAAGACGCGCATGGGCGATATTGGATACAGGCCACACCGGCCTTCAAGTCAAAGCCACGCCCCTACAACAAGTCGATCTGCTCCCTGATCGGCTCCAAATCAACATCCTCACGCGCATCCTCAATCAGTGCCGTGTTGAAGGTCAATGCCTCTTTCAATTTCTCAAGAGCCGCATCCAGCTGTCCGGTCTGGGCCAGGTAGCACGCCAGATTGTAATGAATCACGTCCTCAACGGAGTCCTTCGAATCATCCGGAGCCGCCCCCAGCACGGCCGCCGCTTCCGCGGTCCGCCCCAGCTCATGCAACACATAAGCCCGCTGGATATATCCAAAGGCGCGCTCTGGAAAATGAGAAATCGCCTCCACCGCGAAGGCATTTGCCAACTCCCATTCACCTCGATCAATTTTCACGAGGATCCTAAGATGTTGAAACTCAACCAACGGCTCCCCAGAAACAACAGTTTCCAGCAAAGCATCCGCTTCGCTAAAAAGACCGAGTTCATAGTAGCCTAGCGCCTGCTGTACGGTCGCCTTAACGTCCATTCGGAACTCCTTTGATTGGCTAAATAATTGTTAGGGAGAAAGATCAAGGCAACCTTGTCTCTTCTTACCTACGCAAACTCAAGATCAATATTACAAAAGACTTCAAATATTCTCACAAAACCGCCACAACCCGCTTCGCATTGTGCTAGAACCGGTAGGCCTAAACCACTTCCCAACCCGTGCGGTAATCCCGTTTTACGAAACCAGTCGCCGCCTCCGAATTCCGAAAGCGCAGGTCATCAGAGTCCCAAAGCAGAGTCTCATTCGGAAAAATACTAGCCACACAGCCTAGCAGAACCGCCTCAGTGAGCGGTGCCGCATACTCAAAGTTCGCTGAAGGTTTCTGGCCTCCCGTTAGGCAACAATCCACAAATTCAAGGTAGTGATTCCGTGGCTCAAGCTTCGGATAACGGAATTTATCATACTTCTCACGCGGGAAGAGCTGCGGCGTGCCTCCGTGCGGATGCAGCAGGACTCCTTCAGTTCCCACAATGATATTCCCCTGACCGGGCACCTTTTCTACAAGATCCAGAATGGCCTGAGGAGGCCGCGAAGCCCCATCGTACCACGTCACTTTCACCGTCTGCCCTTCGGTGTAGAAGGTCCCCGGAAACGTGTATTCCACCTGCCCATTGATCGCCCAATTGTGTTCGTTAGGCTGCGGGCCGGTCGATTTCACGGAAAGCGGAGCCGATAAGGCCAGAGCGCGGAACCAGGCACTGAAGATGTGACAACCCATGTCGCCTAACGTCCCAGTGCCGAAATCACGACGCTTGCGCCAATTTCCAGGATGATAGTGCCCCTTAATAAACGGCCGTTCCTTAGCCACGCCTAACCAAAGATCCCAATCCAAGTCTGCTGGGGGCTCTTCACTGCTTGCTGGACGTGGAGCGGGATCTCCCCACGTCTTATTGGAAAAGGAATGCACTTCTTTCACTTTCCCAATCACCCCATCTTGGACGAGCCGAACAGTGAAACGCTCCTCGAAACCAGACGACACCTGAATGCCCATCTGCGTCATGACACCTTTCTCGCGCGCGCGGAGCATCATTTGCCGACACTCCCAAAGATTCTGGGTCAGCGGCTTTTGTCCGTAGACGTGCTTCCCTTTGGCCAAAGCGGCCAGGCCGATCGGCCCGTGCATGTGATCCGGTGTCGACACATTGACCGAGTCAATCTTGTCCCCCTCTTTCTCCAGCATTTCCCGCCAATCCTGATAGACCCGCACGTCTGGATGTTTCTTCTTCAACTGTTCCAGATTGCGCTTCGACACATCCGCGGCCGCGACCAATTGGAAATTCTCATGCCTCGAAAGGCTACCGATATCTGCGCCCGCCATGCCAGAAGCTCCAAAGCTGGCGTGTTGAAGCTTGCCATTAGGCGACACGGCACGCGCGCCGGTCGTGACGAAAGGAGCCGCGAGCGCTGTCGCACCTGCAGTGCGAAGGAAGTTCCGACGAGATGGGATGGATTTCATAAATGGGTTTTAGAGTTTTGAAATTTCGTATCCGGATAAGACCACGGTGTCCGCCCGATCCTTGCCAGCTTTCACCGTGTAATTTCCAGGCGCATACACGGGTGGCTCGAACCCCGCCGCTGCACGCACGGTGTAGAGAAGTTCACCACTCTCTTCATGGATCACCTGCACCACGGGCCGCTCCACGCCATCCACTTGCACCACCGGAAGCTTGCCGACCACACGCCGACCATCATTGTCTGACATCTTCACCGTCATGGGCCAACCGGGGAACTGAGCGTTATCACCTTCTGCCAGGTCCGCAAATCGCGGCCAGCATTCGAACGTCACCGTGCTCGCCTTCTTATCGAAACGAACCACCCCGTAGCCATCGGCACGCTTCAGTTGATCCTTCCGGTCTTCTGGATTCGCATAGGCTAACATTGTTACCTTATTTCCCAGACCATCTTCATAATCGCCCGTCCACGAAAGCGGGCTGTTCGGCACCGCATGATTTCCCGCCTTCTCGTCTAACGGATGCCACCAACGCCCATAGATGGTATTGACGATCGCTGGGCTGGTGAATGCGTAAGGGCCATCACCAAAGGCATCGATCCCGTGCTTCACCGCCACGGCCAGATGCTGATCCCCACACAAATGTGGGGCCCAAGCTCGGCGAATCTCTTTCAGCGCATTGTTCCGTCCCGTCTGAGGCCAGCCGTTCGAATCGAGATCAGCTAACAACCGGTTATCCGGCTGACCATGAATGTGCACTGCACCGCAGAACGCCGTTTGTGAAAGCACCGCTTTCAGCTCCGCCCCTTCCCAGTCTTGCCCCCAGGCATGAAGAAACTCCAACTGGCGCTCGCCCAGCAACACGAGTCCTTTCACATCGACCGATTTCCGATCATACTTGGGGTCATTGATATGATCTGGCCGAGGTCCCATCTTGGGAATCTTCCCTTCCGGGCCACTCTTGAACTTGCGGTCTTCTAGAATGGCGAAATCCACGCCGCCCACCCGCAGACGCGTGTAGTAGACGGAAATGCCCTGCGCAATGGACTTGGCTTCATAAGGATCAGGCAAATGCCAAGTCTGCTGACGCTGCACCATGTTGACATACTTGGGAGGGTAGAAATAGCCGCCAGTAGGCCCGGCAGACGTCGACGCTTTCTTTCCATTCTCTCCCCAGATATTCGCCTGCCCCACATCGTGATCATCTGGAATGGTGATCACCGGTCGATCCTTCATGATCTCACGAAACTGAAGACCAAACTCTAACCAACCCGCTGTGTGTTGCGTATGATGATAGCTCTGATCACCGGCAAAGAAGAGCACGTCAGGATCCTGAATCTTGAGGTTCTCCACGATGCGCGCGCGAGGTCCACCGGTCCGGCTCGAGTTGCACGACATGTTCCCTACCACAATGACATCCTGGTCCGTAGGATCACGTCGGATGGAACCTTCGAACATCGCCTTCACCCCATGCCGAACTCTATAAGGCACGGTCTTGGAAGCGTCCCAATTCTCAACGCGGAAATGCGCGCTCCAGCCAAGCTCGATCACCTCTTGTTTTGCGATCTCCTTCCAAGCGCCGTCTGCGCCCTTCGTCTCCAGGCGCACTTCGCGGCTCTCACCTTCTTTCAGAGGAAAGAGCTGCGCCGTCATCTTCAGCGCACCCTTCGATACGGTGTAGACCGCGAATCCGACGACCTCTTCGCGCGGCACGTCCATCTCGATGAATGGCTTCTGCTTGCCACTCAATCCTCTGGCAAATCCATCAAGATTCGGAAACTCTTTCCCAAACGGCAATGATTCCGTTTCCTGAGACACCGCTAGAGTCAGCAAGTTCGCCCATAGGAGGATCCATCGTAAAGGGTATCTCATTGACGCATCCTAGCCAACGACTGGGTCAATTCAATGGAATAACGAAACTACCCAAGATCCAAAGCGCCGCCTTCACACAACTTCGGATTCCCAAAGGACGCCAAGTCATGCTGCGCACCATGGGCCAGCGAAAGCCAAAGTCGATTGTGCGCCACCTTATCATATTTCAAGCTCCGGCCCATCTCGAAGCCGAAACCTCCACCCACCAGGACAAACGGAATGTTATTCAAGGTGTGAGAATTACCTTTTCCTAACTCATTCGTCCACAGGACCGTCGTGTGATCGAGCATGCTACCATCACTGCCTGGCTCCGGCGTGTTCGCCAGCTTCGTCACCAAGTAGTTCAGCTGTTCAGCGAACCAAATGTTGATCTTCACCAGTTTCTCTTGGGCGTCCTCATTGTCATCAGGCTCATGAGAGAGTCCATGGTGCCCCTCATTGATGCCTAACCAACGCATCCGCGCCTGGCCCACGGAGTTCGTGTATTGCAACGTGGCCACGCGAGCCATGTCATTGGTGAAACTGTTTACCATGAGATCGACCTGCATCCGACTGATCGCCGGAATGTTATCATTCGTATCGGAAATGCCAGGCTCAAGCTCAGGAGCCGCATGATGCAGCTTCTGCTCTTCCGCTGCTTTCAGCTCCGTCTCCAGTTCTCTCACGAAATCCGCATGATCCTCCAAGAGCTGCCGATCCTCAGGACTGACCATCCCGCGCAGTTTCTTAAGATCCGTCTGAAGATCATCCAGGATACTCCCCAAATGCTCTTTATCCTTCACTTTCCCATAGAGCTTATTGAACATCTGATAGGGATCATCGATCGCCCCCACCGGCTTGTTAGGACCAGAGTAAACCATCCGCGTCCAAGGATCCGCCCGATCTGGCACACCCACACCGAACTCCAGTGAACCGAAACGCGTCCGCGTGTCTTCCCGGCTCTGGAAGAAATTCTTCAGTTCCTGATCAATGGAGATGCCACTGCACCATCCCGCTGGGGTATCCGAGCCTCCTTGGATATTCCCTGGAAAGAGTTCCTTACCTGTGAGCAGGCAACTCATTCCCCGCATATGACTATCACCATCCCCACGCACTTTATTAGAGAGCCCGTGCAAGATCAGCATCTTTTCCCGATGCACTTCCAGTGGCGAAAGAATCTTTTTAAGACTGAAGTCCGCCCCTTCTTCATCTGGCCAGAAATGGCTCGGCACCGTCCCGTTCGGACTGATCATGATGACCAAACGTTGCTTCCTAGCACCGTTTGAAGCGGCTTTCAAACTAGGCAGCCCCGCAAGGAATGGAAGCGACGCCGTGGATAGCCCCAGGTCTCGCATGAATTGGCGACGA
Source organism: Verrucomicrobiales bacterium (assembly GCA_047616785.1). Lineage (GTDB taxonomy): Bacteria > Verrucomicrobiota > Verrucomicrobiia > Verrucomicrobiales > DEV007 > JAACDM01. The sequence continues at coordinate 17,794 of JBLHHN010000054.1, read as the reverse complement.
TTACGCATTCTTGTCATGATCTTTCGTTTCATTAGGATAAATCTGATGGCATGCTGCCACGGTCACGATCTCCACGACGAGATCCTTGATACTAAACTCGGAATCCACAAATGTCCGATGCAAATGATCGAGCGTCTCCAAACCATAGGCATTGACTGGTTGTTTCACAAGGTGCTCGAAAAGATGTTGAATGAATGCCCTCTGCGCTTCTGGACTGGATGCGGCATGCTGCGCCACGTCCCGCGCCCCGTCCAGTTCGATGATCTTGCCGCTGTGCGCTTGAAACAGGCTACTCGTATCAATGAGCCGGTCTTTCTCCTCAAAGCGATAGCGCCCGACCGCATCAAAACGTTCCAAGCTGAAACCAAGAGGATTGATCACTGAATGGCAATTCATGCAGGCCGCTGACTTTGTCAGATCGGTCACTTTCTCACGCATGGTCAGATCAGGATCGAACCGACTGTCCTCAAACTTGACCGCTTCCGGTGGTGGCTTCAGAGAGCGCCCTAGCACATTTCTCGTCACGAAGACGCCTCGATGAATCGGAGACGTGGTCTGATGATAGGCGAACCGGGCCAACAAATAGGGATGCGTGAGAACGCCTGACCTCGCCTTGGGATCAAAGCGCACTTTGCGGAATTCCTTTCCTTTCATCGAGCCATGCCCAAAGAAATCTACCAACCGTTCATTTAAGTAGAGATGATCCGCCAAGAGGAGTTGCCGATAATCGGAGGATTCACTCCACACCACATCATCGATGAAGACCGTCAATGAGTGCCGCATGTCCGCGATCGTTTCTCGATCAAAGTCAGGAAACAATTTGGGATCTTTTGCCAGGTCATGCTCTTCATCGATGTGCAGCCAATGATCAAAGAACCCTCTCAGCTTCGTCCTGGTCTGCCGATGATCTAACAACTCCTTTGCAACGGTCCTCACCCCGTCCCGACTGTCCAACTTCCCTTCGTTCGCCGCACTCCAGAAAGGCTTGTTCGGCAGCGTATCACGCAAAGTTAGCGCCAGTCTCGATGCCACATTCTTGGAATCTGATGGGGCCTGAACCTCAGGGAAAAGAAACCGTGGTGACTTCAGTGCTAAAAGAATCACCCGTTTGACCGCCGCTTCCTCATCCAGCCCTTCACTAAAACGCGAGCCTACGAAGAAAGCTGATTCTTCATCTGAAAGCGGCCGCCGAAAGGCTCGCTCAACGAACTGGCGACACAGCGATCGCACCGCTTTCAGCCATTTATCGGACTCTTTCTTTGCGCCGGCCAGGTCCTCCAGATTGTTCACGACATGATCGGCAACCTCCACAGCCGCCGAAGTCGTCGCCTCATGCCATGCTTTGGAAACCGCAGTTCCTCGCACATACCCCATGCTGCGGTCATCCGCTGGGAAGGCCGTGCTCACCACCATGAGCGGTGGGCCCTTGAGCGGTGTCAGCGATTCCTGAGGAATCACGGTCTCCACCCCATGAGGCGGCTTCCAGAGTAATTTGATCGATGCCGATTTCTCTTTGTATTTGAAATACTTCAACCGCAAGGGATACACATGCCCGCCTAACAGAGTCAATGTCACACGCTGATCCGCCAGTGCTCCGGAACTCACCCATCCATCAATGAGCGCTTTGTCAGAGTCGGCATTGATGTAGAGCTTGAAGCCGTTCTCCGTCCTCACACAGAACTCATAGTCACCCGATTCCTCAACGATGAGCCCTCCTTCCCACTCGATGGCGAAAGCTTCCTCTTTGATCTGATCCGGATCCGGACTCTTCACACCGAAATCGAACTGGATCTGCGGATCAAGGCGGTCGATCTTCCGTTTATCCCGGCGCGTGTTGCGATCATCGTAATACTCACCGCGCAGCCCACGCTCATTTCCCAGTTCCGACAACCCTCGGAAACTCCCCACAAGATCCGCCACCGATTGCTGATACTGAGTCGCCGTCAAGCGCGCCAGTTCAACTCGAACGGGCATGTTTCGCGCTCTCGCAGCCTCCGAGTAGAAGGCGTCAAAGACATACTGAGCGACCTTCTCAGCATCGTCATCGACACACAAATCCGCCTCATCTTCCGGCATCGTCTTATGAATCAGCTTTGCCAAAGCGGCCACGGAACGATTGCCATAGAGTGGCTCATCATACTCATTCTCAACACCTTCTCCATGCGCGCCATGACAATCGATGCACAGCTTGCTGTAGATCGCTTCACCCGAACGCACCTCCTCTTCACTGTCGGCAAACGACAGCGTCACAAGAATAAGAAGGCTGACTCGGAGGAACATACAAAGGTTGCTGGTAGCAACCTTACGCCTCACACGAAGGTGCGTACTTTTCCAAAAGCCGCGCCTAATTCTTCGCTCATCTGCGGCAGCTCAGGCCATGCCGAGTCCAGATCACCACGCACGACGACAAAGGGCGGCGCCATCTCAGTCACTCCGCTCACCCAAGCAACGTGGCCTCCCACGCCGTAGCGACGTTTCCCCGCTCCACTCCAATTGGATTCTAGCCATGGGATCTTCATGGGATGCGTCGGCACTTTGACAAGCGATTCATCAGGCTCACTCCAAGTAAACTCGCGGGATGCTTTCCAATACGCGTCCGCGACGTCATCGTCCAGAATGGCACTTTCGAAATGACAGGCTGTCTTGAAGCGCCCCAAACGATCGATTAGACTCACAGCATCGCCACGCAGACGCAGTGTCACCTCGACCGGATCGGTCGCGATCTCAATGGCATCAAACTCCCACGGCTTGCGCGTCCACTGACACACTTGCGAAACCGCTTCCTCGATTGAGGCAAACGCGATCCTAACGGATTGAGAACGCGGTGGTTGAGGAAAGACCTTGAAGGTCGCTTCAACGATCGTCCCCCATTGACCTTGGGAGCCTACGAGGAATTTGGACACGTCAAAGCCCGCCGCATTCTTCACCACTTTGCCTCCTGTACGAAGCAATCGCCCATCCCGCGTGAGAAAACGGACGCCAAGAATGAAATCGCGGATGCCTCCGAATCGGAACGTTCCCGGTCCATTCAAACCAGAGGCGATCATTCCTCCAAGGGTAGCTCCGGCGTCTACCAAGGGTGGCTCAAAAGGCAGGTATTGGCCATGCTCACGCAAAGCAGCCTCAATTTCTAACAAAGACGTCCCGGCGTAAGCCGTGAAAGTGTATTCACTCGGCTCGTACTCGATGATTCCTGTCAAACCGCCACAAGCGATTGTCTCCGCATCAACTAGCAGCATGCCCGGCTTGGTTCTTCCACCCACCGGCAGTGCGCTCGGGGAAGCCCTGACGGCCTCGACTATGGATTCGACTGTCATTCTCTTGATAGAATCCCGGCCTTTTCTAACGGATGCAGACCGTGCATGACCAAAGCAGGCGCATCTTCCACGGGAAACATCTTCCCAGGATTAGCGATTTCGTGAGGGTCGAAGGCGCATCGAACGCCTTTCATGAAAGCAATCTCATCCGCAGTGAACATGTCAGGGAGATAGTCACGTTTCTCCACACCGATTCCATGTTCTCCCGTCAACGAACCGCCCATCTCGGTGCACATCCTAAGAATCTCACCCGCCAATTCCTCGGCACGCGCCAAGGCTCCAGACTCTCGGCCATCATAAAGAATGAGCGGATGCAGGTTGCCATCGCCCGCATGAAACACATTGGCGACGCGGATCTTGCGTTCCTGGCTCATTTCATCGATCCGGCGCAGAGCTTCGCCTAACCGATTCCGCGGCACCACACCGTCTTGCACGATGAAATCCGGACTCAATCTCCCAACAGCGGAAAACGCACTCTTGCGTCCTTTCCAAATCGTCATGCGCTCACTGGCATCCGCCGCCACCCGCACCTCATCCGCACCGGACTCTGCCATGATCCTATCTAACAAAAGCCTTTCCTGAGCCACTTGTTCGGTCGGCCCTTCGAGTTCGACGATGAGCACGGCTTCCGCGTTCTTCGGGTAACCTGCCTTCACTGCCGCTTCCGCCGCTTGGATGGCCAGACGGTCCATGATCTCCATCGCTCCTGGCAACAAGCCTGATGAGACCACCGCCGAGACGGCATCGCCCGCAGCTTCCAAGCTGCCATAGCTTGCTAGCACGGTGTGAAATACCTCCGCCTTGGGAAGCAACCGCAGCGTGATTTCTAAAGCAATCCCGAACAGGCCTTCCGATCCCACGAACAAACCGGTGAAATCAGGTCCCACACTTTCACGACTGCGCCCACCGAATTCGACCACTTCGCCATTGGCCAAGACCGCCTTCATACCTAACACATGATTCGAAGTCATGCCGTACTTCAGGCAATGCGCGCCACCTGAGTTGAAGGCCACATTTCCACCAATGGTGCAAATCTGTTGGCTCGAAGGATCCGGCGCGTAGTACAAACCGTAGGGCTGCGCCGCTTGAGTCACGTGCAAGTTCACCACGCCAGGCTCGACCACGGCGAAGCCTTGATCTGGATCCAACTCAAGAATCCGGTTGAGCCGGTTCAAGGTGATGACGATCCCCTCGGCCACGGGCAACGATCCACCAGAAAGGCTCGTGCCACTGCCCCGCGCCACGAATGGAATCTTGTGCTTGTGACAGTAACGGACGGTCGCGACCACTTCATCTGCGGTCTCCGGTATCACGACTGCTCGAGGCTTGCAGTGGAAAGCCGTGAGCCCATCCGACTCGTAAGCCGCAAGATGCGCCGCATCGACTAACAGACGATCCTTAGGGTAGATCGCGCGTAGTCCTTCTAGCATGACAACGTTAGGGCAACAGTTCCTTCAAGGCAGTCAGCACCAGATCGACGTTCCTTACGGTGGAGCCATGGCCCATGAGACCGATCCGCCAAGCCTTGCCTTTGAATGGTCCAAGTCCAGCACCGATCTCGATGCCATACTCTGTGAGCAGCGCTTTGCGAACGCCCGCTTCGTCCGCACCATCCGGCACGTGAATGGCATTCAAGGTCGTCAGGGAATTCTCTGGCACATAGCTCAAGCCCATCCCCTCCAAACCTTTGCGTAAGCGATCATGACTACTCTTATGTCTGGCAATTCGCGCCTCCAAACCTTCTTCCATCACGATCTTCAACGCTTCGCGCAAAGCATAGGTCATATTGATAGGGGCAGTGTGATGATAAACGCGCTCCTCACTCCAGTAGGAACTGAGCATCGACATATCGAGATACCAACTTTGCACTTTGGTCTGACGTTGATTCATCTTTTCCACCGCAAGCGAAGAGAAGGTCACTGGTGAAAGCCCAGGAGGGCAAGAAAGACATTTCTGGGTGCCACTGTAGGCGGCATCAATCCCCCAAGCATCGACTTCCAAGGGAAGCCCACCTAACGACGTCACACAATCCACCGCAAAGAGCATCCCGGCGTCATGCACCAATTTGGAGATCTCCTCCAACGGCTGATGCGCTCCGGTGGACGTTTCCGCATGGACGATTCCTAGCATCTTTGCCTTGGGATGTTTGGCCAGAGCTTCTGCGATCATCTCAGGCGTGAAGGTCTGCCCCCACGGGACTTCGACGGCATGCACGGTGGCTCTAGCACGCTCCATGACGTCTTTCATCCGACCACCAAAGACGCCATTCACACAGACGATCGTCTCGTCACCCGGTTCTACCAGATTCACCACGACGGCTTCCATGCCCGCGCTGCCCGTACCACTAACAGCCATGGTCAGGTCATTCTTCGTCTTGAATACCTGCCGCAAGAGATCGCGCGTTTCGTCCATGATGGCAAGGTACTCAGGATCCAGATGGCCCAAGGTGGGTGCGGCCAACGCCTGAAGGACGCGGATCGGGACAGGACTAGGGCCAGGGCCCATGAGGATGCGTTCGGAAGGATGCAGTGGTGCAGTCATGTAGGCGATGCATAACCTGCCTTCGGCATTCCTTGCAACCGTCTTTACTCCGACGCGAACTTCCCCACCTTGCACGATGCACATGAAATCGATCAGTCTCATTCCCATCACCCTGATCCTCCTGGGCAGTAGCGGCTTCGCCAGTCTCCATCGCGGCCTCTGGTTCTGGCAGAATACTGGCAGCCCCTATGGCTCCACGAGCATCGTCGGCAATGATTTAGAAGAAACGGCCACAATCGATTTCATCAGGAACCATGGGGTGCGACGCGTTTACGGAAGCTATGGCACGCGTCCGGTCAGCGATGCAGGTGCCGTCGCCGCATGGAACGCGCGCCTTGAGTATGCCGGCATTCAATCTCAATTACTCCTTTCTGACAACGAAGCCATCTTCCCCGGACCTCAAAGAAATGCGTTTCTAAACAAGATCGACGATCGCCTCATCAACTTCAATGTGGCTCCCGGAAGGACCTCTGACGAGAAATTCGTAGCCCTCCATCTCGATCTCGAACCCCAGGGACTGGCCGTGTGGGATTCACTCTCAGCGACACAGAAGCGCGATCACCTCAATCATCTGCGCGAGACTTACGCGAGCATTAGACAACACCTCGACAATGCGGGGTTGCCTGAGTTTCCGATCTACGCGGACCTTCCAGTCTGGTTCGACTCCAGCCCCTCCATTGGGTGGACCGACACGGCCGAGCGCGATGCTTGGTTCTCCTCGATCAGCGTTAGCCTCACCGGTATCACACTCATGCCATTTGAAAGAGACAGTTTCACCGCCATCGACAACAGCATCGCCTGGGAACGCGCAAATATCACCCAAGCACAAGTCCGCTGCGGCATCGAGACCGATGTCGGAACGACATGGTCCAGTGTGCCCGTCTTGAACGCGATGGTCTTCACCCTCGAAGAGAACTATGGCACCGAAGGCGCCGTCGATATCCAGTCCTACAGACTCTGGCGGGAAGCACTCGACATTCAACCGGTCCTCTGGGTCGACGCGGATTTGTCTCGCCCTGCGGACAATTGGCTCATCACCTACCAAGCAGAGACGGGTTGGAACTAGATCCTCACACAATCCTTCAATCTATATCAATGGCAACAGATCGGAGAAGAGATCCAGGTCATCAATGATAGCACTGTGGAGATTCCGATGATCGACGCACCAGAAGATCGCGCCTTCTGGCGAGTGGAACGTTACCAACCCTAGCAAACCGCCTTCAGGCTTGATGCTCGATCGCTAAGTCAGCCACCGAATCTGCAGCAAACTGCAGAACTTCCTCGACGGCACAGATCGCCATGCGGACGGTCCACTCATCTTCGCGGCACCACTGGAACTCGAGATCACTCGCGATTCCACCCAACTCCACGGGATAGGTCGCTTGATAGAAATCATTCAGCTTCTGATGCGCCACACGATGGGCCAAGGTCTCCGCTTGCCGCTCTCCAAAGCCTAACCCAACGGACTCCGTCATCCGCCTGAGCAACACGGGCACAGAATCCGTGTGCATGGAAAAGGAGAGGATATCGCGCTCCACAAAGACATCATCCATCTCTGCCAGAATCTCTTCTTGAGTGTACTGGGGCGATGAATCAGGCCGATTCGACAGCCAGTCCGTCAGATACCGCCCGAGCAACGCTCCGAGAACCAGTATGATAGAGAGAGAGAAGAAGATCGACATCGACTAGACAACGTTAAGACGGCCCAGCGAAGTTGACAACGCGAAAGCTCAACAGACTCGGAGTAGCTTCCGTGCCGTATCGCAATCTCAAGACTCACTTGAGGAATCCGACAGGACAGCGACCTCAAGAGATTCACCATGTTTCGCAAGGTGAAGTTCTTGGCACTGTTCACGCCATCGATCACGCTGAATGCGATCCTTGAAACTCAGACGCTTGGAAAAAGCTTTCACGTTTTCCGCAGACCACAAAGTAATCTGCCGATACCGGAAGATCCCAATCTCATGAAGACGACCTTCGATGACCTTGGCAATGCCTTTCACTTGAGTGAGATCATCGATCTGCGCAGGGGGACGTTGGTAGATATGACCGAGCGTGGGATCGTTGAACAAGCCGTCTTCATCAGCGATTTGGGGATCACTCACACTCTCTTCCACGGGAGCAGGAGCTTCCTTGTCTTCAACCAACGAGCCAAACCCTGTGAAAAAAAGTGAGGGCTCTTCAGGCTCCGCAGCTTGTGGCGTCTCGACGATCAGATCTTCTGCAGGCAACTCTTCGACCACAGGCTTAGAGCCACCGTCGCATGAGGCAGCCTGCGCAACCCATTGATCTCTCACAATACGATCCTGAAACCCAAGACGATCTGAGAATGCCTCGACCTGAGCTTGCTCCCAAGACGCTACTTGGCGATACTGATAGACACCCAGCTGATTCAGTTTCGTTTCCAGACCGGGAGAAATGCCATCAATCTTAGTGAGATCATCGATCTGCGATGGAGGCATATCATAGACGGAGCCGAATGAAACATCCTTATCGGTATCGGTATCCGCAAAGGAGGCCGACTCAATCAAGGTCACAGACTGAGGAGCACTATCAGACAGGCGCAGTGAAACCAGTTCCTCCTTCAGGCGGAGGATTTCTCGCTCAGCAGAGATTTGCTTTTCACGGGCTTCCTCAGCAACGCCCATGAGCCCGACGGTGCGTTCATCAAGCCGGTCTTTCTCCTTGCGAATCGCGATCATGTCATCCTCCAGATCCCGGTTGTCATTGCGAAGGGCCTCGAACTCGGTGCGCACACTGCGAAGAAGCTGGATCTCGGTCCCTAGTCGAGACACTTGGTACTCGGATTCACGCAGAGCCTCGGTGAGATCTATCACTTTCCCCTGCGTTTCAGGAGATTCTTGCTCGACCGAAGCCGCCTGCTCTCCACGTTCACGCAGTTCTTGAACTCCGCGTTCAAACTGATCCCGCTCACTACGCAGAGTTTCCAGATTGGACATGGCATTGGCGAGCGAGCGCTTGGCTCGATCGACTTCTTGCAATGTTTCCTGTTGCCGCTTGTCGGTGGCAGCGATCTCATGCTCAAGATCATGAGTTCGGCGAGCGTCGTGGCGAGTCTTCTCCTTGAGCTCATTCAATTCCTTCGCCGCGCGGATCGCCCGCTGCTCAAGCTCGAAACGTTCTTCCGCCCCGTCACGAGACTGCGAGCCATAGCGCCCCCAGAGAAACCAGCACACGAGCCCTGTGAAAAGGGCCGTAGGGACGATGAGTATGAGCGCAGGGATAAGCTCCTGCCACCAGAGTTGGGAATCAGGCATGATATTCGAAAAAAGTTAGTCGTTCGGAGGTTCTTCTGTCGGCGGCACCGCCGGTTCAGGACGGAATATCCTGTCTACCACGGTGTGGCCACTGAACTGTCGTTGCACTTTGATCACCAATTGATCTGCGACCTCCTCGCTAGTAGCATGCCCTCGAATGAGGACGGTGTCGGGACCTATCTCAATGGCCGCCTTTTGAATTGTGGAAAGAAGGTCAGCAAAGAACGTGGGCTTCGTGTCCAGCCACAAGATTTCCGGCGCATCACGACTCACAATGATGCCATTCTCAAAGGACTGACCAGGCGCGGCCTGAGAACGGATCAACTCAAATAAGCGCTCCTTCACTTCTGTGCTGCGAACCTTCGCCTCCAGGACCACTTTCCCGTCCACGACCTGAAGCACGACAGGTGATGGTGGTGTGGATATACGGACCACGCGAATTTGACTGTCCAGCTTCTCGGACAGACTTGGGAAGCAAGCTTTGGCGTAGTCGACCATTGCTTGAGCTTCCTCAGCGCTGTCCATGTCCCCCACCAAGAGAATCTCTTTGCGATCGACCACCTTCAGCTCAGCATCACGAACCCGACCATCAAAGAACTTTTCCACGAAATCGAGAATTCTATTTTCCCACTCTGGTGGCGCCGCGTCTTCTTGCTCGGTCACCGCCAACTCCTGAGAGCCATCCTCCGGATCGACTGGTGCCAAGGGCTCTGCTCCTCCTCTCGCACTGCGCACCCCTGTTTGGACACTGGCGAGGGCAATCGAAGGCAAGTAGCCACGCAGGTACACTTGCTCTCCCTCAAGATAGATCTGACACTCGGCGCGACGCTTGAGATCAAACGCCAGCGATTTCAATTCATGGGCGACTTCCACGCCAAGCCCTTCCTGACGAATCTCCTCCACGGCTTTCACCGCAGCTTGCTTAGCCTCCTCAGAGGCCACAACACCCGAGACCATTCCTTCTCGCGCCTTGAAACTCACATCGATCAGCGAGGCATCGAACTCCAGATCTGGAGAATCGGCCAATTTCTCCAAGATGGCTTCCTGCGTGGCCTCGCTAAATGAGCGTTCCACGTCTCCGAGATTAAAATAGTACAGAGCCGTCATGCCCCCAATCAGAAGCACGCCATAGGCTGCAAGCATGAATAGTGCGATGCGCATCTCGTATATTTACTACTAATTGTGAGAACCAAAAAAAGTCATGAGAAATTGATAAAAATTTTAGAAAACAGCCTGAGCACCCAGCAGAGAGCCAGAGCGAACATTGGCAGGGTCTGCCTCACCATAAATAGCGACACGTGATGATACAAGTTCCGCTTGCAGTTGTTTCAGAAATCTAAATTATCTATTATACTTAAGTTTCAGAAGTTATTCCACTATCCCTGAAATTTAAGATCTCTCAAAGATAAAATTTTATTAAAATCAATGAGACGCCTAATAAAGGATTGATCTTTACTACGCGTGGGGGTAAAAGTGGGGGCCAATGGGGCCCAATGGTGACGATTCCTCTTCAATGGACACAAGTGACGATTCTCCGCGCATTTACAACGGACAGATTCGCCGCGTGGTCGATGAGAAGAACCGTATCAACATCCCTTCACGTTGGCGTGACGCTCACATTTCAGAGTTTAATGCCATGCGAGACCGCAAGAACCCTTGCCTGAAGCTCCTCAATACTGACGAGCTTCGGCGTATGAAGCGCACACTCGATGAATCCACTGCCCTCACTCCCGCTGAGAAGAAAAAGTTCCGCCGCCGCTGGTTCTCTCGGGCAATGCCGTGTCCCATCGACAAACAGGGCCGCATCGTCGTGCCGCCTGAGCTTCAAGAGCAGTACAAGTTTTCTGGAGAAGTGGTCATCGTGGGCGCTTGCGAATGTCTGGAACTTTGGCGGCCTGAAGACTGGGTCGGCGAGGAGAATGCCGACGACATGGATGTGGACTCCATCGCCATCGCCCTTGGCTTCTAATGCCAAAGTGACGCATCGGGCCACCCAGGGAACTCCGAGAGCTGCTGGAGACGCGGTGCACAAGCCGGTCCTGCTCGACGAGATTCTTCAGTTCTTTGCTCCGGAAGCAGGCCAAACTATCATTGATGGCACCTTGGGATTCGGCGGCCACTCAGAACGCATTCTTCAAGCAGGTGCGAATGTGATCGGCGTTGACCAGGATCGTGAAGCGCTGGAAAGGGCCATTCCTCGGCTGGAAAGTTTCGGAGAACGCTTTCAACCCGTGCGTGGCAATGCGGAACAGCTGCCAAGTCTTCTCGCACAGATTCCTTCGGCTCCGCACAAGGTGGATGCCATCCTCTTCGACCTCGGCGTCAGCTCATGGCAGCTCGATCAGGTCGATCGCGGCTTTTCCTTTCAAACGGACGGGCCACTCGACATGCGGATGAATCCTAACGGAGCCACCACCGCCGCCGATTTGGTGAATACGCTGGACCAAGAGGAACTGGCCAATATTCTTTTCACGTTTGGTGAGGAACGCGGCAGTCGCGCGGTGGCCAAAGCGATCGTGGAGCGTCGGCAAGAGCGCCCGTTCGAAACCACTCTTGACCTAGCAAACGTCATTTCTCGTTGGGTGCGCCGCTCGGGCAAGATCCATCCGGCCACGCGCAGCTTTCAAGCGTTGCGCATCGCGGTGAACCGCGAGCTGGATGTCCTGCCCACGATGTTAAGCCATGCCGTTGACCTGCTCAATCCAGGCGGAAAGCTCGCTGTGATCAGCTTCCATTCCTTGGAGGATCGCATCGTGAAACACTTCATTCGAGACCACAGCAAAGCCATGGTAGATGATCCTACCTGGCCAGCGCCTCGTCAGAATCCGGATTACCATTTCGATCTCCCCTGCAAACTCATTCAAGCCTCCAAAGAAGAATGCGTCCGCAACCCACGGGCGCGCAGTGCCAAACTCCGGTTCGCCATCCGCCGAGCCTAATCTCTTATTGCCAACATGTCTGACAATTCCACTATCACCGTCGCAAACCTTGCGAAATGGTCGACCGTCATGATGCTCTTCGTGGTGTGTGGCTGTCTCTTCATCAATATCCGCTCGCAGCACGTGTCCAAAGCCAGGGAGATCCAAGTGCTGAAGGACAACCTAGTGAGCCTCAGCATCGCCATTCAAAATGTCGATGCTGACATCAAACGCAACTTGGCCCCACGCGTCTTGGAGGCTCGTTTGCAAGCTTACAACAGCACGCTCAGAGCTGTGGGTGTGGAACACACGGAAGAACTCATTCCCGAAATGACAGCCCTACGCTAGGCGATCCTCATGAAACGGAAGTCGTCTCAGCCAGCCTATCAGTATTCGATGCAGTTGCGAGCCATTGTGCTCTGCTCTTGCTTCGTCGCGGTACTCACAGGCCTGTCCGTTCGCCTCATTCATGTTCAACAAACGCTTCATGACGAGGTCATGGCGAAGCTGAAAGAGGACGTCTTCCGCAAAGAGATCGTCCCAGCCAAACGTGGTGACATCCTCGATCGGGATCACCGCCCCTTGGCCACCTCGGAGCCTGTGAGTGATATTGTCTTAGACAAGTATCATATCCCTTCCGCCAAGATCATTCAAGAGATCGCCAAGAAAGAGTTAGGCTACAGTAAAGAAGCGACTTCAGGCCTAACCAAGGACGAAAGAAATGCCATTTACTATCAGATACTCGCTTCCAAGCTGGCTGGCCCTCTCAAGGGTGATGCCACAGAGCTGCTCGAAACGCTGTTAGGGCCGAAGAAAGAACTCGTCGTCCAGGAGAGCATCAACAGTCAACTCGCGCGCGATGTCGTCCGTGACTTGGAAGCGGAGAACTTTTCGGGCTTACGATTACGCTATTCCATGAAACGAGCCTATGTCTGTGAGGACTTGGCTTGTCATGTGCTAGGGTATGTCTACGGCAATCTCAAGGGTGCCTCCGGAGTGGAAGCGAGCATGAATGTCTTCATGGAAGGCAAGGATGGCGCACGACACTACGATATGCACGACCAGCTTCGTGATGAGGAATTGCCTGAACACGGACGACATGTCGTCCTCACCATTGACGCCACTTTCCAAGATCTCGTAGAGCAGATCATGGACAAGCACTACAAGGAGCTTCGCCCGGAGTCCATGACGGCTATCTTCGCCGATCCTTCCACCGGCGAGATCCTAGCATTGGTCAATCGCCCAGGATTCCGCCCCGCAGATGGCGGCAATGCCGAGCCGCGCACACGACAGAACTTGGCTGTTTCTGCCACCTACGAGCCGGGCTCCACTTTCAAGATCATCACCCACGGAGCCGCCATTGATCAGGGGCTGGTCGGTCTGGATAACCGGGTCAGTTGTCACAATGGCTACTACATAGAAGACGGTTGGAAGGCCGCCTTACGAGATGCCTCCGAAGGGCGCGAGTCGGCATCCGTGCGCGATGTCATCGCCTTCTCTTTGAATACAGGCACATTCATGGTCGCCCAGCAGATGAAACCAGCCAGCTTCTACAACTACATGGCAAGCTTTGGCCTTGGTCAGAAAACTGGCATTCGCATGCCAGCAGAAGCCAAAGGCACACTTCCCAATCCTAACAATGGCCCTCGCTCCAATGATGGATGGGGCAACAGTCGCCCGAAGCTCTCTCGTGTGGCCATAGGCTACACGATGAGTGCGACGCCGCTTCAGATCCTCAGCACCATGAGCGTCGTTTGCAATCAAGGCGATCTCATCAAACCGCGCATCGTTCAGGAAATCCTTACAGAGAACTATCAAGGCATCAGCGCGCAATTAGAATCAGATGTCGTGGAAGACGTCGTCACGCCGCGGACGGCAGGTCTTCTTAGAAACGCTCTTATCCACGCCGTCGAAAAGGGCACGGGAAAGAACGCGATCATCGAAGGCTATGTTGTCGGCGGAAAGACGGGCACGACGGAGAAGGTCATCGGCGGACGTTATCCCAAGCATCGGAACATTGCTTCATTCTTGGGCTTCGTCGGCACTGACGAGAAAACTGAACTCATCGGGATCGTCCTCGTGGACGATCCTCAGAACGATCCCAAGCACCGCCATGGCGGTCACGTGGCCGCTCCTATTTTCAAAGAAATTGCCGAAGCTGGCATGTATCACTTTGGCGTGCGACGTCTAGCAACGGTCGCCACCGCCCCCTGACAACACGACCATGACATTTAAAGAGATGATTGATGCAATGCCAACCGTACGCGCTTCCGAAGCTGGAAGCGCGTTGGAGGTTGCGCGTTTGTGTTATTCGTCAAACGAGGCCGGTCCAGGCACGGTCTTTTTCGCCTTGAAGGGTGCCACCGTGGATGGACATCAGTACATTCCGGCAGCAATCGAAGCGGGTGCGCTCGGCATCGTGGCCGAAGAGGTCGCTCCTGAACCTTGTCCCCTCCCCTGGGTGCAGGTGCGAGACTCCCGTGAAGCCCTTTCCTCCGCAGCCGCAGCCCTTCATGGCCATCCATCACGGACACTTCGCGTCGCTGGCGTGACTGGGACCAATGGCAAGACGACAATCACGTTTCTCCTGCACTACCTCCTCAAACGCGCCCAACATCGCGCGGGAATGTTAGGCACGGTTCACTATGATCTGGGTGATGAGATCCGCGAGGCCACCCATACCACCCCCGAATCCACAGAGATTCAGAAATTGTTAGGTGAAATGAAAACGGCGGACTGCCGAGGCGTGGCCATGGAAGTCTCTTCCCATGCCTTGAGCCAGCACCGCGTGGATGCCGTGGAGTTTGATGCGGCCATCTTCACCAATCTCACTCAGGATCACCTCGACTATCATCGAACCATGCAAGACTACTTCGATGCCAAGGCTGGTCTCGGAGAGCTTCTCACAAAGCAACAGCACAAGACGAAACCCGTCTTCATCATCAATCGCGATGATGGCTATGGCCTACGCATGGTGCGCCGCTTCAAAGAGCGGTTAGACATCATCACCTACGGCATGGGCTCTGGCTGCGATTTCCGCGCCACGAGCATTGCTTCAGACCTTCAGGGGACGCGTTTCGAACTGGAAGCCAAGGGACGGACTTTCCTTGTCCGGTTGCCATTCATTGGACGCTACAATGTCTACAATGTCATGGCAGCGCTTGCCGCGACGAAAGCCATGGGCCTGAATCTACGTGAGGCCGTGCAGAATCTAGAGAAGGCGCCGCAAGTTCCCGGACGTTTGGAAGCCATTCATCACCAAGGCGATTTCAAGGTCTTTGTCGACTACGCACACACTCCGGATGCCTTGGAGAATGTGCTCAAGGTTCTGCGCGATCTCTCTCATCGCAAGATCATCTGTGTCTTCGGTTGTGGCGGCAATCGCGATCGCGAGAAGCGTGCTCTCATGGGCAAAGCTGCCGGCGATTACAGTGATTTCTCTGTCATCACCTCGGACAATCCACGCAATGAAGATCCCCAATCCATCATTGAAGATGTCGCCAAAGGGTTTCGCGCAGGAAAGTACAAGACGATCGAAGATCGCCGGACAGCGATCCGCGATGCGATTAAGATCGCCCTGCCCGGAGACATTGTCGTCATCGCAGGCAAAGGCCACGAATCCACCCAACAATTCGCCGATCGCACCGTCCCATTCGACGATCGCGACGAAGTTTTCAAAGCACTGCAAGTCATGGACCTGAATCCACGACGTTACGACGGAGGCGAATGGTGAAAGCTCTCACTGTACAACAGGTCACCGAATTGTCAGGCGGACGTCTTTTGAAAGGCGACACGTCCGAGAACGTGACCAGTGTGTGCACAGACACGCGGAACATTCCCCAAGGCGCTTTGTTCGTCGCCCTTATCGGCAAGCGATTTGATGCCCATGACTTTCTGCAAAAGGCCATTGATGCGGGCGCGGGTGCGCTGCTCGTCAGCCGCGTTCCTGAAGGAATCAAAGGCTGTTCCGTCATTCTTGTCGACGACACTCTCACAGGCCTACAACAACTGGCCAAGGGCTATCGAAAACTCTTGCCGACCAAAGCCGTGGTCATCACCGGCAGCAACGGAAAGACCTCGACCAAGGACATGATCCGTGGAGTCTTGGAGAGTAAGTTTCAGGTCACGGCCACTTTGGGAAATCTGAACAACCATATCGGCCTGCCGCTGACCGTTCTGAGCACGAATCCCGAGGATGACTTTGGCATCTGGGAGATCGGCATGAATCATCCAGGCGAGATCGCGCCATTGGCGGAGATCGCAGCCGCCGACATCGCCGTGATCACGAATATCGGCACCGCGCACATCGGGAACATGGGCAGCCGCGAGGCCATCGCGCATGAGAAAGGCATGCTGGCTGAGTCTCTTACTCAAGATGGCCTACTTGTAATGAATGCGAACGATCCGTTCACGTCTTCCATAAGCGCCCGCACTTCGGCCCGCGTCATGCCAGCTGGCATTGATGCTGGTGAGGTGCAAGCGTCGGATTTAGAAATGTTAGACAACGGAACCGCATTTGACCTCTCCATTGATGGAGAGACGGCACGGGTAGCGCTTCCTATTCCAGGGAAACACATGGTTTCGAACGCCCTGCTCGCAGCCGCCGTCGGCCAAGAAGCGGGCCTGACCGTGCAAGAGATCGCCAAAGCCTTGTCCGCCGTCCATTTGACCCCAGGCCGCCTTCAAATGCTAGAACACGAAGGCGTTCGCGTGATCAATGACGCCTACAACGCCAACCCGGATTCCATGCGCGCCTCACTCACCACGGTGGGCGCGATGAAAACGGAAGGAAAACGCTTTGCCATCCTCGGCGAGATGGGCGAACTCGGAGATTCTCGCGAAGAAGATCATCGCGAGATCGGCCTCCTCGCCGCCGCTGAAGGGTTCGATCACGTTTGTAGCGTGAGTGATGGAGCCCGAGGATTCACCGAATATTTGTCTGCTAGTGCCTATCAGACCATTCATCATTTCAACTCCAAGGAAGCGGTCGCAGCTTTCCTGATGGAGACAGCAAGACCAGGAGATCTGGTTCTCCTCAAGGGCAGCCGCTCCGCTGCCATGGATACCATTTACAAACTCTACGCGACAACTTCTTCATGATCTATTGGCTCTACACCCTTCTTGAAAACGACTACGAACCGCTCGTGCGCGTCCTTCGCTATGTGAGTAGCCGAAGTCTGGCCGCTGCCTTGTTTGCGTTCATTATATCGTTATTGCTAGGGAAATGGGTCATTCGGAAACTGCTCGCACTCAAGATGGGCCAGCCGATCCGCTCGTCGGCTGATATGGACGCGCTGTTTAAGATTCACGGAAAGAAACAAGGCACGCCCACGATGGGAGGTGTCCTCATCTTAGGTTCAGTGGTCACTTCGACCCTCCTCTTTGCCCGGTTAGACAATCCATTCATCTGTCTCTGCCTCACTGTCACCATTGTGCTAGGGGCTTTGGGATTCCTCGATGACTACACGAAGGTGAAAGAGAAGAGTTCGGACGGCATCAGCGGACGTCTCAAGATGACAGTCCAAGGCATCCTCGCCATCGGCGTGACCGCCTTTCTCATCTTCGTGGAACACCCAGAACATGGCGGACTGATGACCACCCTCTTTTTCCCGATTCTCAATGTCACCAACGGCATCAACATTCAATTAGGCTGGTTTGCTGTAATCCTCTTCGGCGGCGTCATCGTGGGTTGCTCAAACGCGGTGAACCTGACGGATGGTCTCGATGGACTCGCCATCGG
>JBLHHN010000053.1:0-24448 GCA_047616785.1 Verrucomicrobiales bacterium | reverse complement strand
TAGCCGACTGCGGTTTAGTGATCTGGTGAAGGTTGCAGGAGAGCCGTGAACTGGAAATCTGTATACTCGGTTCGATGAGGGGCGAGGCGGGCATGCCTTCGGGCGTGTCCCCTCGTCTACTCTACCCGGCTTTATTTGTGCGCTAGGAGTATGAATCCGCCCTTTCACAATCTTGATCTCAGGCCGATTTCGGTGGGTTTGTCACCACTTATGCTAGAATTTCATCCAGCCAATCTGGCGGAGAGCCTTAAAAAAGCCTGGGATTCTCTCAAACCGTCAGGCTCTCTGGCGGAGATTCTAATATATCGTGAGAAAGTGCAAGCCAAATAGTTAACAAAGTAGAAGTAGAATCCGCAATGGCCTTCTGTATGCCCTGGCAAAGCCACCACGCGAAGCCCGCCCCATACAGGAATTTCCATGTCGCGCTTCAGTTCATGGGCGATGGTGACTGGATGATAACGCAGGACTTTCCTTCCGATGCGCTCCAAAGCATCACAGATCCAGTTGGGGCGAGGGTAGGGGAAAGTGCCATCGATATGAGCCTTTTCTAACGGGTGCGCAAGGATCGTGGCCTTGGTGTGGCGGCGATACCATTGCAGATTCGCTGTGTGATCGAGATGGCCATGTGTCAGGAGAATCGTCCGCAGATGGTCGAGGGAAAGACCCGCTTGCTGGAGACGTTTGCGAACAAGTCGCGGTTCCCACAAGAGACCGCTATCGATCAGCGTGGCTTCGCATTCGTTGACTAGCGGATAACTGCGAACCAGGATGGATCCGATCGCATAGAGCCCGGGAAACTGCTTTTCCAATGTCTGCTGACTCATACGATGGAAACAGCCTGACCCAAGAGGTCGCCCTTGTCATCCTGAGCTTGTGGAGTGTCTTCGAGGTTGAGCCATGGCCCTTTCTCGTTGTATGAGTGTCCTATGGAACCCAAGATTATCGATGGCAA
Organism: Verrucomicrobiales bacterium; assembly: GCA_047616785.1. GTDB lineage: Bacteria > Verrucomicrobiota > Verrucomicrobiia > Verrucomicrobiales > DEV007 > JAACDM01. The sequence continues at coordinate 23,496 of JBLHHN010000053.1, read as the reverse complement.
ACAGATCGCAGCCTCCGCCCTCGAGGATGTTCGCAAAGACATCGCCGAGCTGACGAGCCAAGGCGTGCAACCAGGGCTGGCCGTGGTGCTTGTAGGCGATGACCCGGCGTCGAGAGCCTATGTCGGTTCCAAGCAACGCACCTGCAAGGAACTCGGCATGTATTCCAGCAAGGTGGAGCTGGACGCGGATACCACGCAGGAAGCGCTCCTGCTCATCATCGACCAACTCAATCGCGACGAGCGGGTCCACGGCATTCTCGTGCAATCGCCGCCTCCGGCGCACATCGACGAAGCCGCCGTGGTTCGCGCGATCGATCCTACCAAAGATGTCGACGGGTTTCATCCTGTCAATGTGGCGAAATTGGTGTTGGAAGATCCCAGCGCGTTTGTGCCTTGCACGCCCTTGGGCTGCCAACGACTTCTCATCGCGAGCGGCATCAGCACGGAAGGCGCTCATGTCGTCATCGTCGGCCGTAGTCTCATTGTAGGGAAATCGCTAGGACTTCTCCTCATGGCCAAAGCTCCCGAGGCCAATGCCACCGTGACCATCGCACATTCACGGACTAAGGATCTGCCCTCCATCACGCGTGCGGCCGACATCCTCGTTGCGGCGATCGGGCGCCCGGGGTTCATCACTGCGGATCATGTAAGAGAAGGTGCCGTCGTCATCGATGTCGGGATTAATCGTGTCGATGACGCCTCCGCCAAACGCGGCTACCGTCTGGTCGGCGATGTCGACTACAAAGAAGTCGCGCCCAAGTGCCAGGCCATCACTCCCGTGCCTGGTGGCGTGGGCCCAATGACCATTGCCATGCTCATGGCGAACACGATCAAGGCCTGCCGTTTGCAGACAGGATTGGTGGTTTCCACAGAATAGGCTTGTTCGCATGACGTGTTCTGGCTGAGGCTGCGGCATTCCTCATCCTCAACATGGAAACGACTGATCCTTACGAACTCACGGCTGAAAAGGCCTTCGATCCGCCACCGACTTTCAGGGAGCGGTGCAAGTACCTTGGCCCGGGCTTCATCCTCTCGGCTTCCATTGTCGGGTCCGGGGAGCTCATCGCCACGACTTACCTGGGCGCGCAGGCTGGGTTCATTCTTTTTTGGGTCGTGCTGGCCAGTTGTCTCATCAAGGTGGCGGTTCAGTTAGAATTCGGGAAACACGCCATCCACACGGGCGAGACGACCATGAGCAGTCTCAACCGTCTTCCTGGCCCACGCTTTGGCAAGGCCAACTGGTCTATTTGGTTGTGGCTGGCCATCATGTCGCTCAAGATGCTGCAAGTGGGAGGGATCATTGGAGGCGTCGCCATTCTGCTAGCCAAGATAGGGGGGCCTCAGGAAATGTGGATCGTCTTTCTTGCCGTTGGAGTCTCATTGTTAGTGTATCGAGGGTACTATCAGCCGATCGAGAAATGGTCGCTCATCATGATAGGCTTGTTCACACTCTTCACGATTGGGTCACTCATTTCGCTGCAGTGGACGAGCATGGCGATTCATTGGAAAGACATCGCCTCGGGCTTGAGTTTTAGCATTCCGAATCAGGAATCCTTGTTCGTGGCACTGGCTGTGTTTGGGATCACGGGAGTGGGTGGTGACGAGATCATGGCCTACAATTATTGGCTCATTGAGAAGGGCTACGCAGCCAATTCGGGCCCTCGCGAAGACACCGAGGCTTGGAACAAACGCGCCAAGGGTTGGATCAATATCATGTACATGGATGCACTGTTAGCCATGGTCGCTTACACGGTGGTCACGGCCGTGTTCTACATGCTCGGAGCCGCCGTTCTGCACTCCCAGGGACTCTTGCCTGAGAAAGGGGAATTGATTGATGTATTGGCGCGAATTTACACAGATTCGCTCGGAAGCTGGGCTAAAGGGTTCTTCTTGGTCGGGGCATTTGTGGTGCTTTTCTCCACGCTCTTGGCGGCCTTGGCCGCATGGACGCGATTGTTCACGGACGCTTTCGCGCAGATTGGAATTCTCGATTTCAAGGACATCGTGCAACGGCGTCGTTGGATTGCGATTTGTGCGTGGGTCATCCCTGCCATCTGGGGCGCGTGTTATCTCTTCTTTAAAGCGCCGACGGCCATGGTCTTGATCGGTGGTGCGGCGACCACGGCGATCCTTTTGATCGTAGTCTTTGCGGCTGCGATCATGCGGTTGCGCTGGTTGCCAGATGCTTTGAAGCCAGGTCGACTTTACGATGTGATTCTGGCTCTTAGCATGATTGCAATCGCTACCGTGGGCATCTTGGGCTTGGTGAATGCGATCAAGGAGAACATGCCGAAAGAAGAGGTCCCCGCTGAGGAGACGGCGATGGTTCCAGAGTTGACTTCCCCGGCATCCACGCTAGCGAAGGCCTCTCATGATTCTTTCCGATCAAGCCATCCGTGAAGCGATCGCCGCAGGCGATATTCTCATCGAGCCCTACAAAGAAGAGGCTCTGGGGACGAATAGTTATGATGTGTCCTTAGGAAAGACGTTAGCCATTTACCGTGATGAGATTCTCGACGCGAAGAAGCACAACGAGATCGACTACTTTGAGATCCCTGAGGAAGGGCACATTCTCTTGCCCGGGAAAACCTACCTTGGCGTCACTCTAGAATACACCGAGTCTCACAAGCACGTTCCTTTCTTGGAAGGGAAGTCGAGTGTGGGTCGGTTAGGGATCGACATCCACGCTACCGCCGGCAAAGGCGATGTCGGCTTTTGCAATCACTGGACCTTGGAGATCTCCGTGAATCAACCGGTGCGTGTTTATGAGGGGATGCCCATTGGCCAGCTCATCTACTTCATCGTCGAGGGTGATGTGAAGATACTTTATAGCGATAAACAGTCCGCAAAGTACAATCAGCGCTCTACTGTGCCCGTGGAGTCGATGATGTGGAAGAACAAGTTTTAGTATGTCGAATTGTTAGAGGGGCGGGAAGACGCGAAGTAGGAATGTCGAGTCGCGGCTGATCATGTTAGTCCGGCGATTCATCGCCTGGATGGGAGTGCGGATTCCAAGCGTCAGGTAGTGACCGCTCATGCTTGGCCCATGTCCCCTGGATGAGCGACGGGAGATCATCTAGAGAAGGCTTCGAATTTCACTAGCCATGAGGCGTGAACTTGTTCGCTTACTCAGATGCGTGGATGCTCTGTGATTCTGTTGGGATTGTGTTTCTGGGCGTCGATAGCCCTGGGCGAGCCGACTCGTTTTAAGGTGCCAGCATTGGCGCCTCCAGCTGAAGAGTCTTCGGCTTTGGAGACATTGCAGTTTCCCGGGGAGTCTGTTCAGTTTCCTGAGACGTCTGGAGATAAGGATGAGATTCTTCGATTCTTTGCCGATCACCAATTACGCCTGAGCGATTCCGACCGCGTTGAGGTTCTGTTGCGTGCGGTGAGGCCTCGTCGATATAGTGAATGGATGGACCGTCGCAATCGACTTCAGAACGGTCCACTTCGAACTGTTATCAACCTGGCCCTCAAAGCTGCCCGTGGCGCAGAGAATCGTGAAACGATGCGTTTGCGAGAAATGAAGATTCAGTTAGCACTACAGATCCATCCCTATGTTGGATTGCGAGAAGCGGTCATTAATGACCGCTTTGTTAGATCTGTGGCGATAGATGAAATTGAGATTCTTGGACATTCATCTGGCGATGAACTCAAGAGTGACCGCTCCGGATTGGAGCAGTATTTGGAAGGCTGGAAGGCCGCTTCTGTTCCTGAATTCAAAGCTGAACGAAGGTCGGGATTCGGAGTTGGATTCGGAGTTGGATTCGGAGTTGGATTCGGAGTTGGATTCAGATCAAACTATTCGCATACACCTGAGGCTATCCTGGCGTCGATCGCCTCGTCCCAACGAGATGGAATGCCGAACAGTATGGATGAAGCCCGAATCTGGATGGGCAAGTACCAGGTGCCATCTCTTGACGAGGTAGCCTATGGCACTCCCCACGCCGCCTGGTTTCCTGGCACTGTATCACATCAACATTCCTCGCTGCAAAGTGAGCACGAGCGTCATTTCCAAGCGTTTGTTGATGCCGCAGGATTCGGAGATGTCCGCCAGCCGAAGTTGGATTCACGTCAGCGCTACGTCGACGGCGAAGGTCTGCGGTGGCGTGTCACCAGAGCGCAACTCGTGAGTTTCCTCGATCGCGAGAAGCCGATTACTTATGTCAAAGATATTGGAGCTATGGAAAGAATTATGAATCCGTTAGTTCCAGTGAAGGTGACTTCGGAAGAAAGAGTGAACATTTCTATGGCAGCGCTCCGCGAGGGCTCGGGCCAAATGACTTTTCCAACACGTTTACTAACAGAAATTGAAGCCGAGATGTTGCAGAACTCGCTCAAGAGTTTGCAACCCGTTGCGGACGTTTCTCAAAAGGAGATGATCATGGTGGCGCCAGTAATTGCTCGGAAGAGTTGCCTTCGCTGTCATGAGGTCAAACTGGACGCGCCACTCGGTACCTTCAGCTACGCGGTTGTTCGCGATTGACTCTGATGAGGTCTTTCCGAGAAGACGCAAAGGCGCGAAGATGATGCGATCGAAATCGGGCTAAAGATTGACTTGGCAGATGGAAGCGGCAAGGATTCGGCATGAGATTTCTGTCGCTTTCTTTGGTTCTTTCGTTAGTCTCATTGGTCTCTTTGCACGCGGAGGTACGCTCCTTAGATGGGGCGGGAAACAATACGAAAGAGGAGCGTTGGGGGGCGACTGGTAGCCAGTTGCAAAGGATCGATTCCGTCTACTACGGAGATGGGATGTCCACGATGGGGGGTGAGGATCGTCCGAACCCGAGGATGGTGAGCAACGTGGTGGCGGATCAATCTGTTCTCAGCGAGAGCGCTCGTGGGCTCAGTGACATGACGTGGTGTTGGGGGCAATTTCTTGATCATGACATCACGCTGGTCCTGCCTTCTGAAGATGAGTTCGTGCCGGTGATGGTAGATGAGGGAGACATGATGTCTCCGATAATCCCGGTGATGCGTTCGCAGTTTGATCCGAAAACAGGGACGAGCGTTGAGAATCCGAGGCAGCAGGTGAACACGACGACGGCGTTCATTGATGCTTCTAATGTGTATGGGAACTCAACAGAACGCGCGGAGGCTTTGCGCGAGCATGCCGGTGGACGGTTGTTGAGCCGTGGGGGAAAGCGCTTGCCGTTGAACCTCCCGGAGATCGAGATGGAGAATCCGAATGCGCTCCCCATATCGGAGCTACTCATGGCCGGTGATGTGCGGGCGAATGAGAACCCAGCGCTCATCTCGATGCACACCTTGTGGATGCGTGAGCACAACCGATGGGCTGATGTGCTAGGTGGTGAGAATCCTACATGGACGGACGAAGAGATATACCAACAGGCGCGTCGGATGGTCATGGGTGAGATCCAGAGTATCACCTTCCAGGAATTTCTCCCAGCTCTGCTGGGACCGCATGCGCCATCGCTCGACGAGACGCATTATGATTCTGAAATGAATCCTGGGATGTTCAATGAGATCTCTGGAGCGCTCTATCGGATTGGCCACACGATGGTCTCTGCGCACATCATGCAGATGAATGATGACGGAAGTGTGCCGATGTCAGGAAGCTTTCTTTTCAAAGAAGCCTTCTTTCAACCTGAGCTGATGAATGATCCCTTGTTAGTGGATCGCGTTCTCAAAGGTGTGGCCAGCAAACGCATGCAAGAGATTGATCCGTTTGTGGTGGAGGATCTGCGCAATTTCCTCTTTGCCGAACCTGGGCAAGGTGGCTTGGACTTGATCGCGATCAATCTCCAGCGTGGGCGTGATCATGGCTTGCCTTCATTCAATCAAGCGCGTGCGGCTCTTGGGTTGGCTCCACATGCGAGTTTTGAAAATGTGAGTTCGAATTCTGTTGTCTCTCAAGGTCTTGCGGAAGCGTATGGGGACATCGATCTGATGGATCTTTGGATCGGAGCTGTGTCGGAAGATCACCTGCCAGGAGCCAGCGTTGGGGAAACGATTGCCACGGCACTGGCCATGCAATTTCGTCACTTGCGCGATGGGGATCGGTTCTTTTTTCTGATGGATGATGCTTTGTCAGACGAGGAGAAGGCCGCGATCCGAGCGACGAAACTCAGCGATGTCATCATGCGTAACACGACGATGCGCAGTCTCCAGGAGACAGTCTTCATCGCTCCGCCGAAAGATACTTGGATGGATCTGGATCATGATGGGGTCGCGGATCTTCGTGAGGTCATCGCCGGAACAAATCCTGCAGACGTCTCGAGTGCGCTTCAGATGCTCACACTTGAGCTAGCGGGGGACACTGTTGAGCTTCACTGGACGAGTGTTGTTGGGAAATCCTATCTCATTCAGCATTCAGATTCGCTGAAATCTACTTGGGTGCCGATGGAGACACTCACGGCGGCGTCCGATCATTCAAGTGTGCGTGTCTCGAAGTTCGAAAGCGGACGAGGATTTTACCGAGTCGTGGTCAGCCGTTGATCAAGCGCGCAACCGCTGCCTTCAGTTCATCGATGCCCTGGTGATGGGCGGCCATGCTCCAGAGTTCATTCCCTTCGGCATCGCTGATGACGATTCCGTGAGAGCCCAGAAGGAATCGGCGGATGGTCTCTTGGCTGGTGGGTAAATGGTAGTCTACGGTACGGAAGTTCATGCGGCTTCGGTGCTCCTTCTCCATTTCTCCCAACGTGCCGGAAATCTCTGCGCAGAGGAAGCACTTCGGGATATGATAGAACGATAGGGTGGGGCGCATGATAGCAGGGATGCCGGTGCCTTTCTTTTCTCCTTGGCCTGTCTGCTCAGACTCCGAGCAACTGAAGACGAGGCACGTCGCTGCAATGGACAGGATGAGGGGAAGGCGCTTCATGATACCGCTCTCTCTATCATGGTTGGAAGAACTCGTCCAGCCAAGTGCTGTCGTCAGGATCGTATTCGCGGAGATTCGTGCTCATTCGCGTTGAATCGAAGCATCAGGCTCCAGCGCTTCGCGATAAGGGCCAGCCTGGAAGCCTACCCTGCTCTAACGGAGCTATAAATAGCAAGCTGAAGGGTGTCGCTTTCTCATGGTTGGAAGAATTCGTCTAGCCAAGTGCTGTAGTTAGGATGCGCGATGGTCTCTGCATGGCCATAGTCGTCGACCTGAATGAAGCGGGCGCGTTTTCCCGTGGCTGCATGCAGAGCGACGCCTTCGGCAAAGGGAATGACCTTGTCAGCGGTCCCGTGAATGATGAGCAGCTTTTCTGGTGGGATGTTAGATATACTGTCGATGGGCCGATGCCGCTCGAGATCGGCCCCAGTCCATGCTTGAATCCAGAATCGGCCCGCTTGCCAGATCGGCGTTTTCAGAGGACCGGCGAAACGCAAGACCACGGCATCGGCCACGTGGCGAATGGAAGAGAAAGTGGCATCGACAGCGATCTTATCAAAGATCCCATCACGACCCGCCGCGGTGAGCACGGCGGAGGCTCCCATGGAATAGCCGAGGGCATGGATGGGAAGTCCAGGGTGCTTGGTCACCAACCACTTGTGGGCGGACTTCACGTCTTCCGTTTCTAACATTCCCAACGTGGTGGAACGGCCTTGGCTATCGCCGTGGGCTGGGAAATCGATGATCAAGACAGCGTGCCCGAGATCGTGCAGCATGCGCACGGGCTCAAGGAAGTTCTCACGATTGGCGTTGAGACCGTGGCCCACGAAGATAGCACTCTTGGCGCTTGGGTTAGGACATTACCATCCTTTCAACTGCCGGCCTCGCGAAGAGATGATGACTTCTTCGTAAGGCAAATCCCACTCCGCAGGGGTCTCTTTCGTGGCGATTCTTTGAGGGTGAATCTGAAGGGTGGCCAACAGAAATGGAAAGAATCCGCCGATGAGAATGATCAACCGAATGGTGAGTGTCACGCCGCGTCCGGACGGGGAGTCCGGGAGGACTGTCTTCAAGAGAGCTTCGACACCAGCATCGAGCAACTTGATGGCAAGAATCAGAAGTCCGAATGCTAGGGTATCGCAAAGCCAATCCTGCCAGAGATATCGGCCCCCAATGGTGTGGGCGAGGACATGGCCGCGAGCACCAGTCAGCGCGGTGAGGCTAAGCGCGTAAAGCGTGAATTTTCCCCATGAAAGCTTGATGGGGAAATGTAAGACAGGTCTTAGCGCCCGAACAGTGTTGTTTCAATGACGGTGCCGGATTGATTGTCTTGAGGCAAGCCGCGCGTCACGTAGGTGCTGCTGGGAACCTTGGGAGCCGTCTGTGTTTTTTCCCATTTCGGTTCCGCAGCGCGGCGTGGCTGTTGCTGCTTGCGAGGTGCGGGCGCGCTGCGCGTGAACAAAGATTTGATCCAGCTGAGACGTTTGGGAGCAGGGCGTTGTTGTTGAGGCGCACGCGCGGCTGGCCCCCGTGGTTGCCACTTGCTGCGATTCACCGCGGTCTCATACTCGCGGCGTGATTGATAGGGTGCCCAAGGATTTGAGGCGCGTCCAGCGTTCGTGCTTGGCATGGATGCGATTTCACTGCGGATCGATGCTTGGCGTTGAGCTGCCGCGGCCTCTTTGACGGGCTTGTTAGGTGTCCACGCGACGGGGTAGGCTTTGGCCACTGGGTTGGGCTTGGCTTTCGTTGCCACAGGCGCTGTCGGCTGGTTGGGACGGACGGCGGCGACTCGGAGCTGGCGTTCTTTGAGCTTCGGCGCGGGGGCGGCCTTCACGGAGGCGCGAATGACTTGTGGCTGGGTGGGCTCAGGTGCGGCAGCGACGGGGGGCGCCTGAGAAGATTGATAGAGTGACGGAGGAAAACCAGAGCGTTGGCGTTTAATGGGGGCTTGCGGTGGCTGCTGAGTTCGGGGTGGGGCTTGTTGTTGCGATCTCTGTGAGACTTGGCGTGGTGCTGGCATCGGCGGAACTGGCTGCCGCTGTTTCACCCAGCGATTGGGGGGCGCGGCCGGCATGCCAAAGGTTAGCACTCGGCGCTGTCGCTCGGCTTCGTTCATCGCGTTGAGATGGTTCACCCAGCCTGCGGATCCTTGATTGGCTCCGGGGGTGAGGGACTGAAACTTTGGCTGCTGCTGTTGTGCCGAAATAGCGGTGGCACCGAGAGTGGCGGCAGCGAAGCAGAGAAGAAAGGTGTTCGGCTTCATGAAGATTAACATATCCTAAATATTAATTTTATCAAAAACTAAATGAATATAGAAGATCAATTTATAAAAAAATGATTCTCCATAACGCAGAATCCCTCTACCGCGTGTTCCCACGCGATAGAGGGCCTTCTCCATCGTGACAAAAGTGTTTGTTTCTTTAACGCATGACGTTGAGCAATCGGTCAACGAACCAGACCGAGCCTGTCAGGAAGATTGAAAGCAAAGCGACCAGCTTGATCCCATAGTAGTAGCTCATTCGTTGGACTCGTTTGATGTCTGTCCGGTTAGGGGCTTCGTAGGCCGGGACAGTCATTTCCTCCGGCGGGGGAAGGAGGTAACGGGCTTCCTCTTGCAGCATGGGGGCTGCCGTGAGGAATTTCTCCAAGATGCTCAGTTCCATCTCCACATCTTCTGCTTCCTGGGCGAGGTAGGCCTCGCGCTGGGCAGCCGCGCTGGGTGATGATTTTAGGAGATTGAGCATGGGTCCAGAAAGTTACTGAGTTACAACGAGATAGGTCACGACTAAAGTGATCGCGGCGAAGATCATGATGGGCAGGGCAAAAGCGAAACCCATCTTCATCCAGCGCGCGAACTCCGTGTCCTTAGACCTCATCTTGCGTGGCCGAGCGGACGAAGGGTCAGCGAATGAGCCGAGCCGCTCTTCAAAACGCTCGATTTCAATCTTGGCTTCTTCGAGCGCTGTGGCTCCACGATCGAGTTCAACCTTGGTCTCAACTTCGTCCCAATCGTCAGGATTCATCGTCTTCAAGACTTCGAGATGCTGGCCAAAGACTTCGCGCATCTGACGAAGAAACTCGGAACGGCGCTGGGCCTCTTCCGCTTCTTCACGCAGCTCAGGAAGGGCTTCGGTGAGGACTTTGACCACTTCGTTCTTCCCTTCGTTGAAGGCGTGGCGACGAGCGCTTAGATTCTGTAATTCCTGCTTCTGATGCTCAAGTAGCTCGCGCTTCTGATGGAGAGCAGCCAACTGCTCTTCAGCGCGCTTCACTTTGTCTTCCACTTCGTAGTGGTGGGTATGGACCGCGGACTGAGCGAACTCAGGCTTGGGAGTTGGCGGGTAGGGTTGCGTCGGGTTTCTAAGATCTTGGTCCTGGTCGAAGTTGAGCAATGTTTCTTCTTTTTCAGAAGGATAAGCTAGATTCTGCATAGTCACCGTGGGAAGTTGGGTTAGGGTTGATTTATATTGTGGATATCTTAACTTCCCAAGTCTTTTTAAAGAATTTCTCAAATTTTTTAGAGTTTGATCTGCCGTACACAACATCTGGTGGAGACGATCTCTCTTTGCCCCCACATCTGGTAGTTCTTTAGGCCAGTCGCGTCAGTATGAATCCTAGAATTCCTGTCAGAACCACGTAATAGAGGAAGACGAGAGCTGTTTTCCGGATCACATCGCCTTCTCTGCCGACCATTCCGACCACCGCAGATGCGGCGACCACATTGTGCACGCAGATCACATTTCCTGCCGCACCGCCGACCGCTTGGAGTGCGACAATCCAGCGCGGGTCCGCTCCGATCTGTTGGCCGACTTCGAATTGGAAAAGGGAGAACATCATGTTACTGACCGTATTGCTCCCCGCGACAAAGGCTCCGATCCCACCGATCAGGGGCGCGAACAGGGGCCAGGCTTGTCCGGCTATGGCCGCCACCCCACTGGCCAATTCCACGGGCATGGATCGCAAGCCTGCGGTGCCGCCACCGGAATTGATGAACACTTGCACCATGGGGACGGTGAAAACGAGCGCCACGGAAGCGGAGAGAAGCATGCGACCGGATCGTTTCACCGCGCGTCCGAATGCTGCGGCGGGCATTCGGTGGAGAAAGATCGTCGCTAGGACGACGAGAAGGAAGACCGTGCCTGGCAAGTAGAGCGGTTGAACTTTGGCCGTGATCGATGTGCCTAGCAAAGGGCCTGTCAAAGTCACCGACTTGAGGAGATTTCCAATGCCTAACTGAGGGAGCCGCGAGGCGACTAACAGCCCCGCAATGAGGGCGTAAGGAAACCATGCCTTCCACATCGGCAAGGTGCTTGCTTCACTTGACGGGATTTGGATTTCTTGGTGAGGATGCCAGTCACTGTCCCAAGCCGAACGCTCCGCAAAGTCCCAGTGCGGTTCGTTCTTCGGAAGAAACAGACCTTTCTTGGCTGCCGGGACCACGATGGCCAAGCCAATGAGTGATCCTAACAATGAAGGAAACTCAGGCCCCAGCGCATGCGCTATGATGACATACGGGATGGTCATGGCGAGCGCGGCAAAGATGGCGAACTTCCACAATTGCAGGCCTTCGCGGAAAGATCGGTTAGGCCCGAAGAACCGTGTCATGAAGGCAATGACGAAAAGCGGGATCAGCGTGCCTGCAACCGCATGCAGGATAGCGACTCGCGCGCCAATCTCTGGTAAGAGAGCTTCCCAGCTGGCCAGACCTTGCTGACTCGCGAACTCCGTGACCTGAGCGGCTCCGTTGAGCCCGCCCTTCACGCCAACAAGAATCGGCGTGCCAACCGCGCCAAACGAAACCGGGGTGCATTGGATGAGCATGCCTGAGACGATCGCCGCCATGGCTGGAAATCCCAATCCGACTAGCAGAGGGACAGCGACAGCGGCAGGCGTCCCGAATCCGGCGGAGCCTTCAATGAATGAACCAAAGAGCCAAGCGATGATGATCACCTGCACCCGCCGGTCAGGCGTGATGTCAGTGAAACCGTTTCGAATCGTAGCGAGCCCACCGCTTTCTTGCAGTGTGTTGAGCAAGAGAATGGCTCCAAAGATAATGTAGAGCAGTGTCCCCGTGATGATGAGCCCGTTCAGTGAAGCCGCCGCGACTTGAAGCGCGGGCAGCTTCCAAACCGTCAGCCCCAGCACCACCGCTGTGATGTATGACAACGGCATGGCCCGGCTTGCAGGCCATCGTAGACCGACAAGAAACACCGCAACGACAAGAATAGGAAGGAGTGAGAGCAACGCGTGCATCTTGATAGTCTATAAAAACCCGCCAGAGAATGCACGAGGAAAGAAATCTCTCGGCGTAGCGGAAGTGGTCACACTTTCGGGCGTTAGACGTCACTATCGCCAAATCTCTCGGCAGGCACGCCTAACTGCTGTCGCAGTAAACAAGTGATAGTTGAACAGCCGAATTGATCTTTGAAATGCACTTGGCGTTCCGGCTTGATTCCTCTGGCACCGAGACCTGCGATGAGTAAGAGGATGGACGTCATGGGCTCCGTCACTTCGAGGAATGGCAGCGTAAGAGGCACAAGATTGGAAATGATGGTGATTTCGGTTGAGGAAATGACGGGAGCTTCGAGAGCTAGGGCGATGCGTGATTCTTTGGCGGTCTTATCATGAAAGGAATCGATGGGAAATGGTCGCCCAAAGTGCCGTTTGATCCGGCACGGTTTCCAGTCTTCTACGGCTGGGTGGTGGTCGCTGCGGCGACGATCGGAATCGTGTTCAGCATTCCTGGGCAGACGATGGGCTTCAGTGTGTTCACCGACATCCTGATGCGTGAGCTGGGATTGACCCGAGTGCAGCTGAGCATGGCCTACTGTGTCGGGACGGTTCTGAGTGGGTTTTCACTTCCGTATTTGGGGCGCTTGTTTGACCGATTCGGTGCTCGAAGGATGGTGGTCTACGCTTCCGCGGCGACAGGTCTTGTCTTACTCTACTTGAGTCAAACGCGGCGCTTGGCGGATGTGTTGTTAGGGATCGTGCCGTCTTGGATCTCGGCGACGGCGGTGAGCTTTGGTGTGATTTTGATAGGATTCTACATGATCCGCGCTTCGGCCCAGGGTGTGCTGACATTGACGAGTCGAAATGTGATCGGGAAATGGTTCGACTATCATCGTGGTGCGGCGTTGGCCGTCAGTGGTGTGGTCACGGCCTTTACCTTCTCGATTGCCCCTCGATTCCTTGATCTTCTCATTGCGAAGTTCGGTTGGAGTGGCGCTTGGATGGTGTTAGGATTCTTCACCCTCACCGTGATGGTGAGCATTGGGTGGCTGTTCTTTCGGGACAACCCCGAGGAATGTGGGTTGATCATGGATGGCCCTCTGCGGGAGGGGAGCAAGCGGGTAGGGCACGCCGACTCGATTGCGCATCGGGACTACACCCGCGAGGAAGCTTTGCGGACGTGGGCTTTCTGGACTTTCAATTTCACGTTCGTCTTCATCTCATTTCATCACACCGCCTTCACATTTCACATTGTCTCGATCGGCGAAGCGGCAGGGCGTCTGCGGACGGAGGTGATTGGCTACTTCGTCCCCATGTCCTTGGTCAGTGTGGTGACGAACATGGGCAGCGGTTGGTTGAGTTCGAGGACGCGATTGAAATGTCATCTGGCGATGATGAACGCCGCTGCTTTGTTAGGAGTCATAGGGGTGATTCATCTGCACACGACGTGGGGCGTGGTTGCCTTTATCCTTGGAAATGGGATGTGTGGTGGATTCTTTTCCGCTTTGTCAGGCGTGGTATGGCCTCGATTCTTTGGGCGACGCTGGTTGGGCGCGATCAGTGGTGTCGGGATGGCGAGTATGGTGATTGCTAGTGGGATAGGACCGCTTGTGTTCAGCCTTTCGCTCCATTGGAAAGGAAGCTACGCCCCGATCCTGTGGATCTCTTGTGCAGTTCCCGCCGCGTTGCTGGTGGCCAGTGCTTGGGCCGACAATCCTCAGCGGAAGGCTGAATAGTCGAAGGCCAAAGGCCCGGTCTCATCTCAGCATCCGTAATGGTGACTTTCAGCCTCCAGAATCATTGTTGAAAGGTGATGCCGCTCGGGACGCGCAGCCAGCGGAGTTATGGCAGGGTTACGCGGAGCCGCGCGTGGTTGTTGCTAGCGCCAGTCAATGGAATGGTGGTAGTGGCCGATTCGGTATCATTGCCAAGAGCGGTGGCCGATGTGGTGACCGTGGCCGCATCGGCGATCGCCCAAGTCGTGAGATCCCCTGACAGTTCCACGTCGATGGTGATGCCTGAAGAGAGGCGACGCACATAGCTGAGTTGCAGGCTTGTGCCGTCAGCGGCGAGAGTGGCTGTGGGAAGTTTGTCAGAGTCTGGCTGCTTTGGATCGCCCGTGAGAACGTATTCGGCCAGAGTGGCGAGGCCGTCATGGTCGGTATCAGCAGCGATGCCTGATACTGCGGCGTCCGCCAATTGATCGCTTGTGAAAACCGTCTTTAACCAAGCTTCGTAGCCTGTTTCGACAGGGTTGCCTCCGCCGCCGTCGCTAGTGCCAGGCGTGCTCGCTGCGGTGGTCCAGCTCATCGCAAGATTGGCATCAGGATTCGATTCTGGGTTTGTCAGGACAAGGGAGTTGCCTGCTCCATCGGCTTCTTCGGGCCATGGGGCTTGATCATCGTAGTTGATCTCTCGCGAGATGGCGCGCTGGTAGTCGCGCAGTCGGATCGTGCCGCTGCCGTTGCCTAGGCGATTGCTGTAATCGCCTAACACACGCGCGGCCTCGCCGTAGCGCATGATGAAGGCCTCTTGATTGGCGACAATGACAGCGTGTTCGCCCGGTTCGAGCACCGTGCCATCTGGAAAATTGAAGTCGGCATCACCTCGGAGACGTGCCTCTGAGAGATCGACTCGATCGCTGCTGATGTTGCGGAATTCGATGAACTCGAAATCATCGGCATCATCGAAGGTCGCAGCAATCTCGGCTTCCGAGGGAGCGCTGGGATGGTACATGATCTCGGACACCACGAGGTTGGTGGCATTGGCAGGCACGGTATCGACAAAGAAGTAATGATTGCCAGGGCCACTCCATTGAAGGCTCGGTCCCCATCGGTCAGGCGTGTAACTGTCGTCCACCCGGCGTGCGAGGACGCGAGAGGATTGTGTGAGAATGATGGTTTTATTCAACTGGCTTGCATTAGGATTCGTTTCGCCACCCGATTGGCGAGGGTCGGTGCCATCCGTGGTATAGTAGGTGATGGCCGGCTTAAAGAGCGTGCCTCCGTCGGCGACATTGATCGTGAAAGGGTTCGATTGATGGGCTTCTTTCGGAGTGAAACTGGGTACATAGATCAGCTCATTCTCAATCCATTCCGCTCGAGCTTTGAGCCAGCCTTTGATATGCTCGATCTCGCCTTCAAAGCCACCCACATCACTGTATTTCAATTGGCTCGCAGTGCGTGGGCGAGCCCCGGTCCACTTGGCGAAGTTGCGCTCTTGGGCCTCCTGGATCTCACCGGTCATGTGATCGAAGATTCTGGCAATGTTCGCATCGCTGAATGCGGGAAGAGGTTCGGCGTCACGATCCCATGTCGGAGTGACCCTTTCAGATTGGCGAAGCTCATACCAGCGGTCGACCCAGTTCTGCATGAAATCTGGATCTGCAAAGAGGTCTTCCCACCAGACAGGCGTGCCGTGGTTGCCTCGTTCGAAGAATGCCGTGCCGCCACTGCCATCACCCCACTGTAGAGGATCGGCGATCCGGCCGTCACTTGGGCCTCCAGCGGATCTGTCAAAGTCCCAAGCCGGTCCTGCCGTGAGCTTGCCGCCGCGCGGTAAATAGAAGTAGGCGCTCAGCCGCAGAGCGTCGACGTTGTTGGTGAGGAAATTCAGTTGGTGATGGTTGTGCCAAGCGCCTTCATCGATGAAAGCAGGGTAGCCTTGCTCTGGATCTGCGCCGTGGTCACGGATCGCGTCGCGCATGGTGTCCAAGTAGTTGGAAATCCAATCGCCCTGATGCACGCGTTCGGTTTGCTCTTCTTCACGTGGGTAGATCATCTGAAGGCTTTCGCCTCCACCGCTGAAATTCCAGGTGTTAGGATCCGTCTTATCTTTCCGAAAGAGGTAGCCACCGGTGATCTCCGGCACGGCAGTGTCGGCGATTTCCATGGTCTCTACATTCACACGGCCTTTCCCGCGTTGGATGTTCTCCACGAAAGTGTAAACGCCGTTGTAGTCGCTCTCATTCACAGGATCATCATTGTCATTGAGATAGAGTTCCACAAAGCGAGTGTGCGGGGCCCATTCGCCTAACTCATTGCTCAATTCGTAGATCCACGTATTGTGCATCAGTGTTCGGTCAAAGTCATAGCGGGCATTGAGCACCCAGTCAGCTTCTCCGGGCATGCCCAAGGGAGACAAGGGTCGATCGTCGCCATTCTCGTCCCAGAACTCGATGCGCAAAGGCTTCTTTGGAAAACTATTCGAGGTTTCTCCTCGTGTGCGGATGCCACCGCGAGTGCTGAGTTGAAACTCACTGACCAAGCGGGCTCGACCGTTATTGCTGGGTTCGATCACGGCGAAGATCATCTCCTTCATCGTCGTCTGACTTAAGGTGGTCGAGGCGTCTGCGATGACGATGGGAATGTCAGAGTCGCGATTGGCCAACTCGGGATCGACTTGGATGAAGGCTTCTGTGACGAGCGGACCTCCCGTGGCGACAGCCGCGAGCAAGGTGGTCTTGTTGACCGTGATCGGTCCTGAGTAGCTCTTTCCGTTGAAGAGGCTCGGACGTTTGCCATCCTCGGTGTAATTGATGGCTTGTCCGCCAGGTGCCGTGAGTTCCACCACGACGTTCTCGGTAAAGGCTTGTCCTTTGATCGAAAAGAGAACCACATTGGTGGCGTTGGGTTCGCCAGGAGTCGGACTGTTAGAATCGGCGTAGCCTCCGTCGAGCAAGATATGGCTATGATCCGTTTCCAAGGGAGGGAACGTGATCGAGTCAATGATTTCAGCACCGTCTGGGTTGACTAGGGAGAGAGATTCACCACCGGAAGTGAGTTTGAAGTTCGTGTGAAGATTGGTGTCAGGGCTGCGACGGTTCTTACCTGAGGCGTAGACGATGAGGTAACCATAGGCTGACATTGTCACTGCCGGAAAGGTCCAGCGTTCAGGTTGGTCTTCAAAAGAGTCCGTTAGGAAATAGCCTGCCAAATCGAATGGAGCGTCTTCAGGATTGTACAGCTCAATCCAATCGACAAAGGCCTCGTCTTCGTCTTGAAGGCCTGTGTTGTTGTCGGCGACGATCTCGGAAATGACCGGAGCGGCGTAGGCGCTCAAGGCTGAGGCCAAGAGAAATGTGAGGGTGAGTTTCATGGGGTTTTCTGGACGGGTTCGAAGGTTTGTTCTTTCAAGTCGTGGGAAGTACCGAGCAAGTGCACGGCGAAGAACTGTTCTAGAAGTTGGTTCAGGCCAGGGCTTTCAAATCGTCCGTGTCCCTTGTCTGTCATGGTGATCAGCAGAGAGGAAACCTTCACGTCATCGAGAGCGTTGTCTAACTGAACCGATTGGTTGAAGGGGACGAGCTTGTCCTTATCCCCATGGACATGGAGAAAGGGCGCGTCGTCTTCTGACACATACGTCAAAGGCGACGCTTGGCGGGTCTTCTCTTGATGCTCCTGAATCGAGCCACCAACGAGTTGAGATTCGGGCGAGTCAGGTGCGTTGTGGACGATGTCGCTGGGAAAGTGGTCCATGCTGAGCAGATCCGATGGCCCAAAGTAATTCGCCACGCAGGTCACGCGGCTGCTCATCTGCGTGTGATCGCCTAACGAACCTTCCAGAGCCTCGATATCGCCGCTGACTCCTAACATGGCTACGAGATGCCCTCCGGCCGACGTGCCCCATACGGCGATTTTGTCAGGATCGAGCCCGTGCTTGTCCGCGTTGCCACGGATCCACCGGATGGCCGCCTTGCAGTCATGAATCTGTGCCGGCCACTTCGCTTCCTGACTGAGCCGGTAAGCGACACTGACACCCGCATACTTGCCGGAATCGACAAAAGGCGTGAGAAGATTGCGTCCGCCACGTTTGTCGCCCTGCCGCCAGGCACCCCCATGGATGAAGACAATGACGGGAAGTTTCTTGGCTCTAGGATGGGTCGGGAGAATGAGATCAAGCGACTGTCTCAGATTGTCCGTCCCCGCATAGGAAATATCGGTGATCTGTTTGACAGATTTCCCCACACGAAGTGGAAGAGATTTTTTAGGAGCTTGCCCAAGTGCCCATGAGGCCGAGGTGGCCATGAGCATGAGGAGGAGAGCGCGCTTCATGACGTATGCTAATCTAGGATGGCCCATGGAATCAAGGATGTGACGGTTTGTCTTCGGGCATGGGCTTTCTCGGTGATGCCTCGCATCGCACAGGTACCCGCTTGGTAGAATCGCCCACGTAAACATGGGAATCAGTTCCCAATTGGGAACTGATTCCCATAAATCGATGGGTCTCCGTTCCCAATTTTCCATAATGATAATTTTGAGATTTTAATCTAAGAGCCTGATTAGCAGGGGTTTAAACCATAATTGACGATTGGGTATGGTAAATGCGATTGTTAAGGTATACTCCGCCAGCAAACTCAATTACCAATACTATGAAATCCCGTATGTTTTACACGGCACTTGCAGCATTCAGCAGCTTGACGCTCCTTTCCACTGACCCGGCTTTTGCCCAAGGCCGACCTGACAAGCCCGAGACCCCGGCAACTCCAGAGAAACCCGAGACGCCCGTCGTCTCTGTGGAGAACCCCGAGATTCCGGTAAAGCCCGAGACGCCAGTAAGGCCGGAGAAACCCGAGAAACCAGCCGATGACGGAGAGCTTGAAGTCGAAGGATCCGATGTTGAACTCGAAGTTGAAGATCCCGAAGCTGAGAAGCTTTCCAAAGACGATATCGCAGACAAGGCGAAGAATGGCAATCGGCCTGACTTTGTCGATGAACTTAGATCCGCTCGAGATAGCTACAACCAAGAGCGTAAGACTCTTCGTGAAGCTCTCAAGGCAGAGCTTACCGCTCTCGGTGATGAGGCAACGAAAGAGCAGATCGAAGAGGTGGTAACGAAGTTCCGTGAGACCAACGCTGAACTCATCGCTGCTCAGAAAGAAGCAGCCGAAGAGATCAAATTGGCTGCGAAAGAAGGAGTGAAAGCTAACGTTCCTGCTCGCATTCTTGATCTGCGCCAGACATTGCGCACGGCGAAAGACGAAAGGAAAGCCGCCCGCGACGCCTTCAAAACGGCGCTTGCCAATGCAGAAAAGGCTGAAGACAAGAAGACCTTGGTAGAAGCGTTCCGCACGGAGCAACGCGACAAACACAAGCAATTGAAAGATGAGCTTAAGAAGCTCCGCGAAGAAACCCGAAGTAATGCCAATGACAGTGATAGCCGTCTTGATGAGTAATCTATCACGATAGCGAGTTTGGTAGCTCGCGTTTGAGACGCGTCTTTTGGAATCATCCAAAGCGTGGGAGCGTTCCTGCTGTTTATCGGCAGGGGCGCTCTGTGCGTTTTACAATAACGTGGCCAATGGCATAGTTCGATGTTTCCCTCCCCATTTTAATGCGATTGCGATATATAATTACTCTTCTAATTGCGAACATGCTTCTTGGTGATCTTCGATCGGAGGAGGAATCTGATCATGTTAGTGTCGCGACTCTTCTTCACGATGAAGATCTCTTGGACGCCCTCATTCTGGGAGAGGAACCACCTGAAACACCGAATGAAAAGGAAGCTAATCGTGCTGCATCATTAGAATCAGAAAATCCGAAGGCGGGTTTACAGCATACTGATGCCAAAGAATCATCAATCAAAGATATCATTGATGCAAATCTCGCGCCAGCACCTCAATGGGACTTCAGCACGACGCTCTCCATGGGGATTGGCTACAAAGAGAACGTTCTCTTTAGTGCCTTCAATGAGCAGGACAGCATCTTTACCAGCACCGAACTAGAAGCGACACTCTTTCGGTTGGCTCTAGCTGACGGCTGGCAATTCTTTGGCTATTTCTTTGCCGAGAATGATCATTACTTTGATGTCGATGGACTGGATGATGAATGGCTGGCTATCGCCTTACTGCAAACTCATAAAAAGGTGGGGGATTGGAAGTTTGGATTAGGAGGTCAGTACACGTTTCTAGAGCAGGCCTTTAGTCTTTCCTTTGAAGACCTCGACCTTGGATCCACGAAGATTGTTCTCAATCAATTCAGCCTGAAACCATCCATAGAGTATGCTTTTCTGAAGCATGCCTACGTACGGCTTGAGCTTCCCAGCGAAACGGATCGCTTTGAGGACAATCGCCAGAACTACCACGAGTATGGCGCACATCTGACAGTGGGTCATCAGTTCAAGAGAGGAGGCAAGATTGAGGCCGTGTATCGCTTTGAAGTGCGCGATTATGAGGAGCGAGCCATTCGGAATGAGTCAGGCGCAACTTTGCCTGGAACTGATTTGGAATGGGAAGATCATCAATGGAGGTTCTCTTTGGACTATTATCTAAACGCAAAGAAAACTTGGAGAAGCAAGAGCTTACTAAGTCTTCGGCGAGTGAAAGACAATGGCTCTGGGTATGACGACTTCTGGATGTATCGTGCACGTCAAAAACTCACCTACATACAACCCACTTGGGAACTCTCGGCCTCCGCTTCCTATTCCCACTATGATTACGACACGCAGACGGTCGAATCTGGAAACTCAAATCATCGTCATCGTTCTCGATTCAGTTTTGGATGTGATTTCGAAAAACAATTGGCTGAAGATTTGGAATTCACATTATCTTATCGCTTTGAAGACTACCTCTCCAATGTGCCTGACGATGTCTACAGCGGAAGCGTGATTTCCATGGCACTCGGCTATTCCTTCTGATGAAGCTTACGGTTCACCATCTATTCCTTCTGATGAGCTCCGTTTGCTGTCAGTTTTCTGTGGCAGTCCCGGGCGACATTATGGATACCTTTGCCACTGGCGGCCCCATTTATGCTTCGCCGACTTTAAGTCCGGACGGCACAATCTACCTTGGAGCTAATGATGCAAATTGCTATGCCATTCAGCCCATGGCGGACGGGTTAGCGGGGAAGTGGACCTACACCGCCGATGATTGGATCGATTCGAGCGTTGCCATTGGTCCTGACGGAACGCTCTATGTGGCCACGTATGATTCAACTCTGATCGCCCTTCACCCTGACACAGGGATTGAGAAATGGTCGGTTACGGTCGGAGCAGAAGACAATGCTGTCGGTGTCATTCGGTCGTCTCCCGCGATCGCTGAGGATGGGGCCATCATCGTGACCACAAACGCAGGATTCGTACACGCGTTGAACACGTTGGGCGAGCAGCTATGGTCCTTTGAAATCGGATCGGAGTCGCGGAGCTCGGCCGCAATCGATACCAACGGCAATATCTACTTTGGCGCAGCCGATGGAAAGCTCTATTGTCTTAACAGCGCGGGGCAAATGCAGTGGGCTTATGCTGTGGATGACGCAGGCACTGATACGAGTCGGCTTTATTCGTCTCCAGCGATTGATGGTGACGGGCACATCTACGTAGGCTCGGGCAATGGCTTTCTGTATTCGCTCACTGCTGCTGGTGCTCTTCGTTGGAAATATGAGACGCCTGAGGCAGTAGATTCCTCACCAGCAATCGATCAATCAAACCGGATCTATTTCGGATCAAGGAACGGCTCCATTTACTGTCTCGATCAAAGCGGCAGTTTGGAATGGTCAGCATTCCTTGGCGACATCTTCTACAGTTCGCCAGTCATAGATGCGAACGGCTATGTTTATGCCACCTACTTTGGCGGCCAGGGGACGTCCTTTGTCATCGCTTTCGCACCGGGGGGCGTTGAAGCCTGGCAAACACGGATTGATGCCATTATTGATAGTTCTATCGCGATCGCACCAGATGGTACTTTATATGTCGGTGGATTCGACGGTAATGTCTACGCAATCGAAGGATCTGGAAGCGGGCTGGGCTATGAATGTGCTTGGCCGCGGTTTCGCAAAGACAGTCGAAGCCGCGGACGAATGCGGGAAGGAGCGATGCCCTCAATTTGGACGGCTCTTCAACCAGTCCTGGCTCCTCTAGGGGGAAAGGCTGAATTCTCTATTGATGCTAGTGGGTCTGGGGAGGTGAGCTACCATTGGCGTCGGAATGGGGTTCTGATAGAAGGAAATGATCTTTCGAGCCTCCTCATCAGTGAGGTGTCTGGAGATGCCGTTGGCATTTATGACCTTATCCTCAGCAACGGCTTCGGTGAAGTTCTCACGAAGCCTGTCTATCTTGCGAACTATACGCCACCCGTCTACCGCATTGAGAATGAGAGCTTCGAATTCATCACGCAAATTCGCCACCCACAATCAGCCGAGCTAGGCCCGATCAGAATTGAGTCTTCAGCTGATCTTCTCAATTGGGCACAAGACGGCGTGAGCACGGAGACGGTCTCGTCGGGGGACGGCATCGCAGACATCAAAGCGACCATAAAATCCAACCTTTCGGCAGGCTTTCTCAGGCTACAGACAGGCAATTAAAAGCCTAATATTGTTGTGAGGTACGAAGACTGACGCTTTTCGTACAATCACTAAAACCGAGCGAGCTTATTTACATTGCTAAATAGATATGCAAGCCAACAGGAGAACGCATTCCCATTCACAGGAAACCAGTGGCTATGGCGTCCAGTATCAAGGGGGCCTTCGTGTGCTGGCCTTATTGTGGTCAATTTGTGCTTTAAACTGGATCACGGCGGTAAACGCTCAGGATGACTTGGTCGGCATTCTCGATCAACCTGGGTTCGAACTTGGGACGGACGAGGGGCGAGAGCGGGTGGTCGAAGAACTGCGGGAACGTGCACGGGTTCGCCGCGACACCGCAAGCGCAAAGGCGCGGACCATGGGACTTCCAGTGCGGATCGTGGGTCCGAATGGGGGCATCCGGGAGATCGCCGGATTTGACGATGACGAACCGATTTATTTTTCGACTCACAATACCAGTGCCGCGATCTCCACGGATGCTAAGTTCTTACGCGAGACCTATGAGACGAACGGCGCCGGTGTCACGATCGGGATGTGGGATGGCGGTTCAGGTCGGATCTCCCACCAGGAATTCGACGGGCGCATGACTGCCGTTGATGGTGCCGCCTCGATCGATCACGCCACCCATGTCGCCGGAACCCTGGCCGCTACCGGGGTGGTCGGCAATGCTCTTGGAATGGCTCCATCGGCTCTCGTCGACAGCTACGATTGGAACGACGACCTTGCAGAGATGGCTTCTCGTGGTGCCACGGCACCGGGGCAAGCTAACAACCTCTATCTATCGAATCACAGCTATGGTTTCATTGGCGGCTGGCTTTTCGTCAATAACGGTTCCGTTGTCTGGGAATGGTATGGCAATGGAACCGGGTCTACGGCCTTTGAAGAAGATTTCGGAAGGTATCATTCCAGTTCGCGGGATCAGGATGCGCTTGCTTTTGAGGCACCTTATTATTTGATCTTTCGCAGCGCGGGAAATGATGGGGTCGACAATCCGTCGGACGGCCAGTCGGTTGCCCTCGCTCCTGGCGGCGATCCGGTGGTGTACAGCGCATCTTCCCATCCTCCTGGCGACGGCAATTATCGTGGCGGATTCGAGACCATAGCCTTTTCGGCGGTGTCAAA
>JBLHHN010000052.1:0-24715 GCA_047616785.1 Verrucomicrobiales bacterium | reverse complement strand
AGTTCCGGTTCGTCAAACCTCACGTCCCACTCTCTGCCGAAAAGCGAAGTCGTTGGCAGCGGCTTGAGTTCATTCTTCTCACCGACAGAAATATTCTTTTCCTTATCCGAATTGCCCTCTTTTATATCCATAACGCATTGTAAGCCAGTAACTTACAATGTGCGGCGCTTATCTTGCGTGAATAATTCAGGCTAGGGAAAGATCACCGCGCGATAAAACCCGGCGGAAGCGTCGGTGCGTGGCATGGAGAGGTTGCGCCAGTCGGCATTGCTCCCTGTTTCTGTGGTGGTCACGCGTTGCCAAAGATGCATGTCCTCAGAATGCTCGATTACGAAAGGAGCGTCCTGAGCTTGGAGACGAAACTGGATGGTGTCTTCTGTGAGAGCATCGACCCGGAAGATGGGAAGATCGCTTTGGTTGAAGTCATCCAATGAGAGGAGTTCGTCGCCCTCCTCGTAATCGACATAGCTGAATGGGAGGAAATACATTTCATCCGTGGTCTTCTCGCCCCAATTGACGTCCTTGGGTGGCGAATTTGGGTTGGCGAAATTAAGCTGAGTGTTATCATAACTCGCCGAGGCTAAGATGCGCGAACCTGCAGGTGCTTTTATGTAATTGCTGAATGTGTAAGAGCCTTGCCAATTGAAATCCCACTCGCCGACGCGGATGATGTTCTCTGTAGATCCATCCGGGCGTTCCAGGATGATCTCCCAGTCTTTGCCTAGGTAGTGCATGTGTGGCCAGACATTGAGTAAACTGATATCCTTCTTGATATCCCATTTCCCGGTGAATTTCTGCGTCTTGTTCTTAGGAATGTCGAAAGCGAGGAACCCTGCTACGGTGCCGCCAAGTTGGTCTCCGAAGACAGTATCGATGGTGGCGTTCTGCGCCAACGAGCGGGTCTGAGCGCTGGTGACGGGCTCTCCGAGAAAATCTTGCACCCCTTCAGCAATGAGGCCTCCGGCGAGAAGGCCAAGGAGTGGGTTCAGTCTGTAGTAATCCTTATTCTCATCCACGAGGTCTGACGGAAGTAAGAGGCGCGTGTTGACATACCTGTCCACGGGCTTGTCGGCAAAGAAGAGGTTGATGCTAGATTGATCACTCTCCTTCACTTGCCAGGGAGCGTAGTGAATTTGTAATAGGATATCCGCGGTGGTGGGGAGTTTGAGGCCCGTGCCTGCAGGAAAGAAGCGAGGCGTGGTTCCTGGGACCCAACCTGGGTAGGCCAGGCCTTCACGAGAGGACACGCCGAAGCCTCCGAAAGATGAATAACCCTCATTTGGGTCCTCTGCATCCAGCTTGCGGGCACCGCCGGTGCTATCGATCGTGAGGAGCGCGTGATGCACGATCTGTGCGTTTCCCGGTCGGAATTCCACGGCGACGACGTCTTTGTCTTCTGTGAGTCCTGTCGGAAGCACGAAGACGCGATATTCATCACGTCCGTTGCCCTTGATCGTGTAGGAGTCGGCCATGGTGAGGGTGAGGTCGGGCTCACCTAACACAGAGCCAGTTGGGAAGTCGGGGAGGGATGGAGCAAGGGTGGGGTCGCCTTCTGGGCTGCCTGCATCTGCCCAGTCGCTGATCCATTGGATCTGATCTACGGTGAGGCCGCGCTCGCCAACGAAACGGCTGAAGGAGCGGTCGGGCTCCCAGGGTGGCATGGATCCTTCTTCAGTCACCGCTTTGATAGAGAGTGCGTGCGCGGAGATCTCCTCATAGTTGGTGAGAGACATAGGCCCGATCTCACCTTCCCGATGGCAGACGGTGCAATTGTTATAAATGATCGGCGCGATATGCTCGCTGAAGGTGATTTCCTGAGCGATGCATGAGCTTGTTAGAGCGAAGGCGAGAAGGGAAATGTGCGTGCGGGCAGTCATGGGGTTTCTTTCGGTTGTCGGTAGGTGATGGGGCAGCCGACTGGCTTGGTTTGTGAGATGGAGATCGGGAGTCCTTTGACCAGTTCTTGGAGGGTGCGTTTCAGATCATGGCTTCGAGCGTTTGGCCGCTTCTTGCCAATGGCCACATAAGCATCATCGATACGTCCGCGATAGACGAGTTTGTGTGTCGAATTGTAGACGAACACTTCAGGCACCATCTTGGCATCCAGGGCCCGTGCTTTCTTCTGCTCTGTATCCGCGTGGACAGGGAAGGGGATCTCAAATTTGGTGGCAAAGGTCTTCACGTGCTCTTTGGAGACGCTGGTATTTGCCACATAGCCTTCAAATCGGAACCCAAGCTTCGCAAACGTGGCGTGACAATCGCGAAGGGTGCCCGTGTGAAAGCGTGCGATGGGGCAGCCTGGGTCGAGAAAGACGATCACGGTGCCTTGTTGCGTGGCAACGGGTTCTGCATGCCCACCATGAAATGGCGCCAACCACAGAGCAAGCATGAGCAGAAGAATGGGAACGAGACGCACGCGCTAATATCCGTCAAATCGAGGTGCTGGCAAGTTTGTAGCCGTCTAGTGCACGGTGTTCGCCATCTTCTTCTTCATTTGATCGAGCAACACGGCGCTGAGGATGACCACTCCGAGCATCACTTTCTGAGGGTAGCTTTTGAGTCCCATGAGATTCATGCCGTTCTCGATGGAGGCAATGATGAATGCTCCGATCAGCGTGCCAAGAATCTTACCTTCGCCGCCTAACAAAGAGGTGCCGCCGATAACGACCGCCGCGATAACCTTCAATTCGTATTCTTTGCCAAAGTTGGGATCGCCGCTCTTCAGTTGAGAGGCGACGATGATCCCGCCAAGGCCTGCGAGGATGCCGCAGATCATGTAGACGGATACGAGCACGCGCTTGACGGGCACACCAGAGAGGCGCGCGGCTTCAGGATTTCCGCCCACGGCGTAAATGTGTCTTCCAAAGGGCGTGTGTTCCATCACCACGTGCGCGATGGCGTAGAGCACTAGCATCAAGACGATGGCGTTAGGGATGCCCAGGTCTGCACCGACGCCTAACCATTTGAAGCTCTCGGGGAGATCACTGAAGATGGAGTCTCCCTTGCTGATCATGAATGCGGATCCGCTCGCGATCAGCATCATGGCGAGTGTGACAATGAAAGGGGGGATGGAGAATCGCGTCACCATGAGCCCATTGAAAAGGCCCACACTGCCGCACAGAGCCATGGCGGCAAGCATCGCGAGGAGAAGGCCAAAGGCAGAAGTTTCCAAGCCGCCTGTCACATTCTTAATCAGCCAAGCAGCGACCACCGCAGAGAGCGCGACGAGGCTGCCCACGGAAAGATCGATCCCCGCCGTGATGATGACCATGGTCATGCCAATGGCCATGATGGCAATGACAGCGATCTGGTTGGCCACATTGATCAGATTGTCTTGTTTGAGAAACGTAGGCCACCGATAGCCACGAGGAGAAAGAAGCTTGGGTTGGCCCAGAGCAGGGAATCGGGAGGGGAGTTTTTCTAGCACTTTCCAATCCGAAGTGGCATGGACTGTGGCGATGTTAGTCAGGGCGTTGCCGAGACCATTGAGGCGCTCCAGTTCGCGTCGGGCATCCTGTGGTGAGCCATGCACGAGCCCAAGGATCTGCCCTCCCGCCTTTGTGATCCGCTCGCTAAGGCGATCGGAAAAGGCTTGGTCGCCCTCGGTGGGGCGTGCGACGATGAGGACGCGCGCGTTGGCCCCTTGGGCTTTGGCGATCTGCTTGCCTAACTGATCGGCGGCACCACGTCCTTCCGGATACTGCACTTTGATCGTGGCGAGGCTGATGACCAATCCAAGCAGGAGGAGCACGGCGAGCATGCCGTAGTCGGAGTAGAAATAGGCGATGAGACGCTTTGGAGCCATAGACGAAATGTGGCGGTCAGCGCCGTCGGATGACAAGCGTCAAACAGTGGTGTCTACCGTTTGGACTCTGTGAGTCCGGCCGCGTTCTCTGGCAATTCGGCGAAGATGAGTCGACCAGCACTTGTTTGTAAGGGGCTTCCAATGATCACATTGACGGTCTCACCGAGGTGTTTGATGGCATGATTGACCACGATCATGGTTCCATCTTCCAAATATCCTACCGCTTGGTGATCGTCTTTGCCTTCCTTGAGGAGCTTGATCGCCATGGGCTCTCCGGCGATGATGTTAGGGCGCATGGCTTGGGCAAGATCGTTGAGATTCAGCACGGTCACTCCTTGGAGCTGCGCAACTCGTCCGAGGTTGCGATCATTCGTCAGGAGACGGGCACCGACCCGTTTCGCCAACTGGATCAGTTTGGTGTCCGTCGGTTCTTCAGTGGAATGATAGTCTTCCTGGACCGTGATTTCCAAGCTTGGAGATTCCTGCATTTCACGAAGGTAATCCAGCCCGCGCTTGCCGCGCTCGCGTTTGGTCTGGTTGGACGAGTCAGCGAGCACGTGCATCTCATCCAGGACGAACCGGGGAACGACGAGGGCTCCGCTGAGAAAGCCTGTTTCACAGAGTTTCGCGACACGGCCATCGATGATGATGTTAGAATCAACCAGGAGTGGTGAGTCCTGGGTCGAGTCTTGGCGGAAACGCACGTAGGGGATGATGAAAGAGAATTCTTGGCGATTAGCGCGGATGGCCAGAGACATGCCCCAGTAGACGAGCGCGAAATTGATGCCCACTTGTGTGATCGCGGTCGCAAAGCCGAATTCTGCTGTCACTCCTCCTAGGATGAAGAACTCATCCAACGCGTAATTGACCAAGACACCGCAAAGCAACCCGACGAGCAGGCCCACGGTGGCATTGGAGAACTGGCGGAAGGAGAGATTCTTCCACGCCAGATCCAGGAAAACCACGAGGGTTCCAAAGATGCCACCTCCAAGGGCTCCCACAAGCTTCGGGGCGTCCAGGCCAGCCGACGCTGTGATCCCCAAAGCGATCGCGATCGCGATGAAGGCGAACCGAAGGATCTTGGTTGGAGCGAACAGGTTCATGAAAGCCCGATCTTGTCGTCATTCTCACCCTGAAGCAAGTGACAAGCCAAGCCTGGCTCGACCGGAAGGCTGCGATGGCCCCTTTTAGAATCCCGTGAGCTGACGTCGTCGCGCGGCCAGCACTTTGGCGGCAGAGTCTTGCTGATCAAGCCCATCGGCGCGTTCTTGGCGTCTGCGGGCGATCGGGTTCTATTCCCCTGTGTCAGGGATACTTCCTAGATCAAAGTCGATCCTTCGATACCGGGGGTGTCGGCGTGGTGGTTGCGAAGGCTCCAAATTCTCTTCGTCAGGTAGCCGCATCCGCTTTGGAAGCAGAATTAGGCTGCGATCGTCGTCAGCTTGCTCGGACATCGGCTGTGATCTGCGGCGGCTTCGGCGATCTAAAACCTGGAGTTCCGAGAGTCCCTTGCTAGGAGGTGGAATTCTTGAGGTGGAAGGAGCTTCAGGGATGGATGAATCACCATCGGCCAGGCTGACTTCGATGTTTCGGGAGCAGCATGGGCATGGACCTGAGATTTTGCCCGTGGGATGTACATTGAGCACCAACTCATGATTGCAGCTGGGACAATGGAAAGTTGGGAGGACTTTTTCCATAGGTTCTTATCAACATAACCCTAGTTATGTTCAACATCAATATTATGGTTTTTCCTGTGTGGGCTTATGTGGCATAGTCTGCACGTTCTGAGACCCAACTATTTCTCTGATTCTCACATCTGAGCGGAATGGCTGACGACCAAACACAAAGAGCCGCCCTAATGGGCGGCTCTTGCATGTACAGTGTTGTAGGTTAGCAGGTTCCAAAGACTAGCCAGCCTTGGAAAACTCGACCTTGGCCATAGCTTTCTTTGGATCTTCAGCGAATTTCTTGGCGCATTTGCCACAGCAGACACCCACTTTGATAGAAACCACCGCGTTGGCTTCGGCATCGATTTCTTTGCCACTGAAGACGCACTTGTCGTTGCCCGCGTTGTCCATCACGACTTTCGCGCCATGCTTCTCGGCGTCGAAATTCGCTTGGCATTTTTCGCAGCAGACTGCCACTTTGGCTCCTTTGAAGTCGACGAGCTTCTCGGCATCTATCGCTTTGCCGCTCACCGGGCACTTGGTATTAACGTGGGTCGCCTTGACCTCTGCGATTTTCGCCATGTTACCGGCGATATCGCCCGTGATCTTGGCCTGACACTTTTCACAGCACACGCCGACGACTTTGACGTAGGTCTGAGTATGTTCTGCATCAATGTCTTTGCCGCTGAATGGGCACTTCGTATTGACTGGCTTGGCGGCTTCTTCAGCGCTGACGTTCATGAGAACGGCCGTGAGGCAACTGAGGGATAAAAGAGCAAATTTCTTCATTGTAGGATGTGTTTATGGGTTCTGAATTTCAAACAGGAGTCTATCCGTTTGGGCGTTCAATGCAATGCTCCATTTTCGCCGACGCTAAGCAGTAGTGGCCAGTTTCTCTTTGCCAAGAGAAGGGGCGTGCCTATACCAGTGCAGCATGGCCAATGAGTCTACTGATCGCCGGGTGAGCGATCTCTACATCGCGGAGAATTCTCCATTGCCCTCGCCCTCTGCACTTTTCGAGGAGGTCACGCGTACGGACGCTCATGCTGATGTCGTTTTTCAGGCCAGGGAAGACATTCAATCCATTCTCCAGGGAGAAGATAAACGCTTTCTTCTCGTCGTCGGCCCTTGCTCCATCCACGACGTCAAAGCCGGCAAAGAATACGCCGAACGTATTGCCGCCCTCAGCGAAGAAGTGAAAGACCGCATGCTTCTCGTCATGCGCGTGTATTTTGAGAAGCCGCGGACGACCATCGGGTGGAAGGGCCTGATCATGGATCCGCATCTGGATAACAGCGCCGATATTCAAACGGGCCTACGTGAAGCGCGTCGCTTTCTGTGTCAGGTGTTAGAGCTTGGCTTGCCCACAGCTACCGAATTGTTAGACCCCATCACGCCTCAGTACATTGCGGATCTTATTTGCTGGTCCGCGATCGGTGCTCGTACGACCGAGTCGCAAACGCATCGCCAGATGGCTTCTGGACTCTCGATGCCGCTTGGTTTTAAGAATGCTACGTCTGGATCTGTCGGTGCGGCGGTGGACGCCATTGGTGCCGCCACTCAACCACAGACTTTCCTTGGGGTGAATCGCGAGGGTGTGGCGTCCTGTGTGACCACGCATGGGAATCCTCATTGCCATATCATTCTGCGAGGAGGCTCAGAAGGGCCTAACTACGATGAAGGCTCCGTAGCTGCGACCATCGAGCGATTGGAAAAGGCCGGACAGTCTCAGGCAATCATGATCGATGCGAGTCACGCCAACTCGAACAAAGATCATCGATTGCAGCCGGAAGTCTTCCGTAACGTGATCGACCAGAGAGTCGCCGGGAATGAGAAGATCGTTGCCGGGATGATCGAAAGCAATCTGGAAGCTGGCAATCAATCTCTCAGCGGTCCCCTCAGTGATCTAACGTATGGACAATCCGTCACGGACAAATGCCTTGATTGGGACACCACGGTCACAATGGTGAAAGAAGCGTACGATAAGCTAGGAGCCTAACCATGCCCGAATCCAACGATAAGCTAGAAGCCGCCATTCGTGATCCCAAGAACTTGGGAGAGATGGAGAACGCCGATGCGATCGGCACCGTTGGTAGCCCCGACTGCGGCGATATGCTGCGCATGTGGGTGAAATTTCGCGAAGAGGACGGCAAGAAAGTCATCGATAAGGCGACCTTTCAGAGCTTTGGCTGCCAGACGGCCATCGCGGTGGCCAGCGTCGCCACGGAGATGATCAAGGGCAAGACCGTTGACCAAGCCTTGGCCATGGATTCCACCGAACTATCAGAATCTCTAGGGCCGTTGCCTCCGATGAAGATTCATTGTGGTCAACTTGTTGAGAGCGCTTTGAAAGATGCCCTTTCTTCGGAACCCAAAGAACCAATGCTCGCGACGGGATCCTTGGCGGCAAGCCTGGTCGACGCGATCCCAACGGATTCCGCACCCAAGCGTAAGATTAAAATCATTCCGCTAGAGGACGACGAATAGTCTAATGAAGACACACACCGTAGGTCTCATCATGAACGGCGTCACCGGACGCATGGGGACGAATCAGCATCTGATGCGTTCCATTGCTGCGATCATCGCTCAAGGCGGTGTCCGGCTCGGGCCTGACGAAGTCATCATGCCGGACCCGATCCTCGTCGGACGAAACGAGAACAAACTGCAAGCTCTCTGCAAGCAAAGCGGCGTGGAGAAGTGGAGCACGGATCTCGAGTCTCTCATGGTAGATGATCACTATCAGATCTACTTTGATTCTCAGACCACCGGCCGTCGAGCCGAAGGCGTGCGTCGAGCCGTGCAAGCCGGAAAAGCCGTTTACTGCGAGAAACCGACCGCGACCGATTCCGCCACGGCGTTAGAACTCTATCAGCTTTGCAGAGACGCCGGCATCAAGAACGGCGTCGTTCAGGACAAACTTTGGTTGCCTGGCATGCTCAAGGTGAAGCGGCTCTTTGAGAATGGCTTCTTTGGTGATCTCCTCTCTGTCCGTGGCGAGTTCGGCTACTGGGTATTCGAAGGCGATACCGTACCCGCACAACGTCCCTCTTGGAACTATCGAAAGGAAGACGATGGCGGCATCATCGTGGACATGCTCTGTCATTGGCGCTACGTGCTGGATCATCTCTTTGGCAAAGTGAAATCTGTTTCCTGTCTTGGAGCCACCCACATCAAGGAGCGCGTCGATGAGCAAGGCAACCCTTACAAATGCACCGCCGATGATTCTGCCTACGCCACCTTTGAGTTAGAGAATGGCGTCATCGCTCATTTCAATTCCTCATGGACCGTCCGCGTGCGCCGTGATGATCTCTTGACCTTGCAAATTGATGGCAGCAAAGGCTCCGCTGTCGCGACCCTGCGGGACGTCTACACTCAGGGATGCGGGAATACTCCAAGGCCGACATGGAATCCAGACGTCGCACAGCCCATCGATTTCTACGAAGGTTGGTCCAAGATGCCGGAGCAAGAGGAGTTTGATAATGCCTTCAAAGTGCAATGGGAACACTTCCTTCGGCATGTGGTCATCGATGAGCCCTTCCCTTACACATTACTCGAAGGTGCCAAAGGCGTGCAACTTGCTGAGCTCGGAATTCAAAGCTGGGAAGAGCGTCGGTGGATCGATATTCCAGACATCGGTTAGGCCATGGCTGGCGTCGCATTCATCACGGGAGGATCTCGAGGTATCGGCCTCGGCATCGCCCACAAACTTGCCGCCGAAGGCTATGATCTCGCCATCAATGGCGTGCGCGACGTAGCCTCTGTCGGTGAAGTGATAGAATCACTCCGTGCAACGGGAGTCCGCGTGGCCTATTGTCAGGGAGATGTCAGTGACCTCTCGTCTCATGAGCGCATGATCCATCATGCGGTGAAAGAACTCGGCCAGATCAATATCCTCGTGAACAACGCAGGCGTGGCCCCTTTGGTGCGCGTAGACGTTTTAGAAATGAGTGAGGAAAGCTGGGAGCGGGTCATGGGGATCAATCTCAAGGGAAACGTCTTCCTCGCCCAACGCGTCGCCAACTACTTTCTCGAACAACGCAAGAGCACGCCCGGGTTCACGGCATGCCTCGTGAACATCAACAGCGTCTCCGCCACCATGGTCAGCGCCAATCGCGCCGAGTATTGCATTTCCAAAGCGGGCCTTGCCATGGCCACTCAGCTCTTCGCGGTTCGGTTAGGGCCCGACAACATCCCTGTGTACGAAGTTCGCCCCGGCGTCATCCGTTCTGACATGACCGCCGGAGTCGTCGAGAAATACGACCGCCTCATCGCCGATGGCCTCTGCCCCCAACTCCGCTGGGGCGAACCCGAAGACGTGGCCAAAGCCGTTTTCGCTCTCGTCAAAGGAGACTTCCCCTACAGCAGCGGCCAAGTCTTCATGGTCGACGGCGGCATGACGATCCAACGCCTTTAGTTTAGCGATCAGAGAAAAGTCGTTCAAGGCTCGGCGGTTTCCAAACGCTAGCAAGTTTCCGCTTAAAATTTGGCTGGATCATGAAGATGGTCTAGATTCCGATTGGATCTATCGGACATTCGCCTCGTAAATCTGTAGTACGAGTTCTGTGGCGAGTCGGCCAGAGGAGGCCGGGATGGCGGGAGGTGTCCCATTTCGGACCGCCTCGACAAAGTCTCGCAGAATGGCTTCGTGCCCGGCGGTGTCGGAGACTACTGCGCTGGCGGCGCCGCTGTGGACTTCGAAATCGGCGGCTCGTTCAGGTTGAGCGACGCCATCGATGTGCCAGGCCGTGATCTCGTCATTCTCCATGATCACGCTGCCGCGATCCGAATGGATCTCTAGCACAGGCGTGAAACCTGGTTTCGTGGCGGAGGAGGCGGTGATGGTGCCGATCATCCCGTTTTCATAGCGCAGAAGCGCGACGCCATGATCTTCTGCCTCGATGTCATGGGTGAAGGTGTCTAGCATACTGACGACTTTCTTGGGCATGCCAAAGAACCAGGCGAAGATATCGACATTGTGCGCGGCTTGTTGGATGAATGGCCCCCCTCCATCAATGGTGTAACCGCCACGGTAATCTCCGGAGTTGTAGTAGTCCATGTCGCGAAAGAATTTCACGCGCATGTCGGCGGCGAAGACTTTGCCTAAAGCGCTCGAGTCTAGCAGGTGCTTAATTGCGGCATTGTCAGGGCTCATGCGGCGTTGGAAAGTCACGGCTAGGGTGACGCCCGCGTCTTCACACGCTTGCGTCATGGTATCCATGTTCTCGCGGTTGATATCGAGCACTTTCTCCGTGAGAACATGTTTGCCTAACGAAGCTGCTTCCTTAGCCAGCGAGTGATGGGTGCCGTTAGGTGTGCAGAGAATGACGGCGTCATGGGGTCGTGTTAGTTCAGCCAAAGAAGCCGCGACTTCTATGCCGGCGGGCAAGTAGTTAGGGCAACGCCCACTGCGAGAGACGAGGCCGCTGAGGGCGACCCCATCTAGATTCGCAATGGCCTTCGCGTAGGTGCCGCCAATGTTGCCGGACCCGATGAGGGCGAAGGTGAATGGACGATCGGCGCTCACTATTCGCGCAAACGGTAGTAGCCGGAAGATTTGCTTGTCCGCGTAGCATCGGAGTCTTCGTAGGATGCTGCAGAGGCGTCGGATACAATGACCTCCCACGTGACGAGGTCTTCCGAATACTCGACGTTGTAGGCGGCTGCGCTGGTATTGATTGAAACGCGAGCACCCGTCTTCGTGATGCTGGTTGGGCTTTCGCGGAAGTCACTGTTAGACTCAGGAGCGACAGGATCGCCTCCACCTAACTTTCTGCCGGGGTCGGCCTGCAATTGCGCGGCCTCTTCAGCGGAGATGATCTTTCCGTAGATCTGGACGTCATCAATGAGCCCATTGAATCCGAAGTTCCCATTCACGGCGCCGATCTGCAGGGCAGTGCGCACATCAGTGATCTCGGAGGCTTTCTCGCGTGTCTCTGTGAGGAAGCCGTCGAGGTAGACGTTCACCGTGAGCGTTGCTGGATCATAGGTCACGGCAACGTGCTGTGTCTGATCCGGCGTGACTGGGCTGTTGTCCCCGTCGATGTCGGGGATACCCTCGCCGAACCAGTTGAGTTGGTTTCCTGAAGATGCGAGTGCGTAGGGGCGTCCATTGCCATCAGCACCATCGTTCTTGGAAATGAGGCCTGCGGGTGAGGCAATGTTAACGTCGGCTTGGAACCACAAGCTGATGGAGAATCCATTCTCGATGATAGGGAAATTGGGAATCTCAGCATAGGCGGCTGTGTCTCCGTCAGGGGCGAATCGCACGGCGGTGCCACCTGCGATGCCTGGCTGGGCAAGCGTGATGGTAGCGCCGTTGTCGAGGTAGGTGCCGTGATTGCCATTGCCAGAGGAATCGTCGAGACGGGTGCCCGTGGTTTCGTCCATCTTGTACCAAGCGACCAGTTTGTTAGGATCAGGGATGCTGGCGGTCAGATCGAGCGTCCTGGTTGGCTTGTTCTCGTCATTGCTGGCAACTTCCAGTGCGGCGATGAATCCTCCATCTTGGCCTTGCGGATCAAAGGTGATGGTGACGTCTTGAGTCACTCCTGTGGTCAGTGTTAGTGGCAATGTGAGATCGGTAGTGAAATGATCTTTGTCAGAACCGGTGAGAGTGGCGGCTGTGATGGTCAGATCATTGGCGCTGCCGGAATTCTTCAGTGTGATGGTGCGTTCTTGAACGCCTGGGTTGTCTCCGAGGAGACCGAAGGGCGATTTGAAGGGCAGACCGAGATGAGGGTCGCCGAGGGTGAGAGGCACAAACGTGGAGCCGTCGGGTTGAGTGGCATTGTCAGGGACAGTGCCGTCTACTCGCATCCAGAAAGCTGAACCATCGGAACCGTCACTTCGATTGTCATCAACACCGACTGGTGTGAGTGCGAGATCAATGAAGTCCCCTGGATTGACGTTGGCGTAGTAGACTCTCTCTTCACCGACAATGTCATTTCCCTCATTCAGGATCGCGTCTTTCAATTCACCGTTGATATGAAGTTGGACCGTGGTGCCTGTTCCGTTGGCATTGGTTGCTCGCAGATGATAGCGAATGGCGAGAGGTTGGGGGTCGGAGAGTTTTTCCGCCACCCAACGTCGGATGGCCCAATGTTCGAATCCTCCGCTGTTGGTTCCGTTAGGATGAGCGCTTTCATCTGCTTGGGATGTCCATGGAATGTTATCGCCATCGTCATTGGGCTCGTCCCATTGCACGCCAGACCACCAATCTTGTGGGTATGGGATGAAGTCGGCCACGGGGTCGTAGTCGACGGGGGCTTCTTCGGGCAGTTCGCCGAGATCGCGGTAGCCATCGGTCCACCCATTCTCACCTTGTACCTCGGAGAACTCTGCGATGGAATCGGCGATGAGTGTGGCAAATTTGTTGCTGTCAGGATCGTTGGGGTCGAATCCATCGGCGATCTCTTCAGGGTCACTGAATCCATCGGAATCGGAGTCTGCTTTGTTAGGATTCGTGACTGGGTTTCCGTTCGCTTCCTCGGCATCGGACAGACCATCACCATCCGTATCCGCGATCAAAGGGCTGGACCCAGCAGCGGATGCGTCTATGAACTTGCCGTTTCCACTTTCTGCACCATCGAGCAATCCATCGGAGTCGGTGTCAGCGAGGTTGGGGTTGGTCCCTAGCAGAAACTCGGATTCATCGTTGAGACGATCGTTGTCCAGGTCTGAGCCTGTGGTTAATTGTGTCAGATCGTTAGGAAAGAATTGACGCTCCCAGGCATCGGGTAACTTGTCATTGTCAGAATCGTCTCCTGTCGCTGGGATGAACGTTGAGCCGTCGGGTTGGATGGCATTCTCTGGAACAAAGGTGCTGACAATCATCCAACTGAATGAACCGTCTGCGCCGTCGTTGCGATCATTATTAGCGCCTTCTGGCGTGAGCCCTAGATCGATCACATCACCTGGCGCTGCGTTGAGGAAATAGAGCCGCGTGAGACCCGCTTCGTCCCCACCGGGAATGGTGGCTTTGTCCACCTGCACGCCATTGATGTGGAGAGATCCGGTGACGCCCGTGCCGTCCAGATTCTGCTCTGCCACTTTCCAAAGGATGCTGAGTGGTGTGGTCTGATCGATCTCATCAGCAGTCCACCGTCGAATGGCCCAATGCTCGGGGCCATTGTTCGTTCCATTGGGATGGATGCCTTCAGCGCTATGGAAGGTCCACGGGGCTCCATTGGCTCCCTCGTCGAGGTCCCAACCGCCACCAGTCCAGGCGGATTTTGGGTATGGAATGAAGCCTGACTCGGCATCGTAGTTCTCACCGCCGCCGTCAGCTGTGTAGTCACGGTACCCATTGAGCCATCCATCGAGGCCTTGTTCTCCGGAAAACTCTTCAATGGAATCTCCCACTTTCGCCGCCATGATGTCGTCCACAATGAGTTCCTGACTATCAGAAAGACCATTTCCGTCGGTATCTACTTTTCGAGGATTCGTGCCTCCAGCGATTTCGTCTCCGTCTAAGAGCCCGTCATTGTCTGAGTCTGGATCGGTGGGATCCAGGCTTGCTTCGAATTCTTGAAGATCTGTTAGGTTGTCACTATCGGTATCCGCAGAGCCGGAGAGTGTGCCTAAGTCTTCCGCGAAGAGCCGTTCCCAAGCATCTGGCAAGTCGTCGTTGTCACTGTCGTCAGAGGAGACTGCCACAAAGGGCGTGCCGTCAGGTTGCATGGGATTGGCAGGGATGGTGTCGTTGATCTCGGCAGACCAAGATGAGCCGTCGCTGCCATCGCCACGGTCATCGGTCGGTCCGACAGGTGTGAGGGCAATGTCAATGTGATCGCCTGGATTGACATTGACGTAAACGGTCTGGTCGATGCCGACATCATCGCCTCCCTCGACGGCGCCGTAGTCCACTTGTTGTCCATTCAAGTTGATCGAGACGGAAGTGCCCGCACCATTGGTGTTGTTTTTATGTAAATGCCAGGATAAGGCGAGAGGTTTGGGGCCCACGGCAGCGGTCCAGCGTCGGATGACCCAATGTTCCTCATTGATGGTACCGCTATTTGTCCCGTTGGGGTGCCCGCTCACAGCTGCGACAGCGGTCCATGGGACATCTCCATTTCCCCAATCCCATTGCGTTCCGTTCCAGATCCAACCGTCGGCCTCATCGAAAGCGATGAAATCAGCTTCGCCATCATAAGTCTCAGGGTTGTCGCTGTCTGGATCGACCAGTCGATAGCCATAGGTCCATCCGTTGACGCCTTGCTCGGACGTGGATGGGAAATCCGCTTCGGAGTCGGCAAGAATTTCAGCATGAGCGAGGCCAACCGTGAGGAAGAGGTATAGTAAGAGGAAGAGTGATTTCATGTAGGCGAGGTAAAGGGGTGAACCTGAACCTGAACTTAAGGATGGTGAATGGGAGTGTAAAGAGTCGTTCATGGGTTGGGGTTGCAGCACTGTCTTGAAGGGATGATGCTATTGGCCACATGAGGGACACTCCTGCATACCGCGAAACTGGCCTGATTCAGGACGCGGTAACTTTGGTCGCCCGATGGTGGCCGGGCTGGCTGCTGCTGATCTTTCACGCACTGGATACCGTTTCCGGCGGATGGGGCCATATTTGGCGCGAAGAACCTTGGGCTCTGGTCGATGTGGCTCAGCAACTGGGGATTCCTAGTTCAGCCATCACTCTGGCTGTGGTGGGCGGAGTTCTGTTGTTTGCCTGTTTAGCGCTGATCATTGGGTTGTTCACGCGTATGGCTGCGTTTGCTGTCATCGTCGTGTTGCTTGGGGCTCTTTGGTTCTTGAAACATGATCGAGCAGCGGTCGAAGTCATCTTGGCCCTTCTGTTGGGCCCTGTGCTGGCGATGATACTTGGCGGAGGTGGATGGTCTTTGGATCGAATGATCAGGATCAAGGGGCCTGTTCGACGCTGAATACGTGACTTTGAATGTCATCGCTGCACAAAGCGGTAAGAGGTGCATTTCATGAGTGCGAAACCAAAGATGGTGAGCGGAGACGGCTTCATTTTATGTGAAAATTACAATAAATGTATTGAGCATGGATTTATTGGGAGTATCTTTAAACAGCTTTGAACCCTTTTAGGTCTTTGGGGGGGGGCGATGGCCTGGCAACGAGTTGTTGGCGGGCAGGAGTGGAATCGCCTCCCCCGGTCCTAATCTTTCTTGCCAATCCGGTTCGTAGGTCATAGGCCCTACCAGCGATGGCGAAATCTAATTCTAAGAAGGGCACACCGAAGCCGGTCACTTCCCTGTACTGCAAACCCGATGGTTCTAGGATCCATCAGCAAGGGATCTTTGCGACACGGAACATCCCTGAGGAAACGGAGATCATCCCATATGTGGGTGAAAAGATCAGTAAGAAGGAAGGTGATTCTCGGGCCACGGCCTTGGCTGAAGAACGTGAGGGAACGGGCGATGCCTCTGTCTACATGTTCATTTTAGATGATGACTATGACATCGATGGGAACTTGCCACACAACACCGCTCGGTTGATCAACCACGGGTGTTCGCCAAATTGCGAGGCTCAGATCATTGATGATGAGATCTGGATCGTGGCGCTCAAGGACATCAAGAAAGGCGAAGAACTAACATTTGATTACGGGTTTGATTTGGATCACTACGAGGACCATCCTTGCCGGTGTGGAAGCCCGAATTGCATAGGCTACATTGTAGCGCAAGAGTATTGGCCGAAGCTTAAGAAGCGCTTGGCTGCGAAGAAAGCCGCTAAGAAGAAGCTGGCAGCAAAGAAGAAGACGGCGAAGAAAGCCTCTGTGAAAAAGCAGGCCTCAAAGGCCAAGAAGAAGTCACCATCCAAGAAGCGTAAGTAGCTCCAGTGGGGTAAATGCTTTCACTCGATGACAACGATGTCGCCGACTTGCAAGGCCCCGTAGAATTCTCGGACCTTCCCCATGGGCATGCGAATGCACCCGTGAGATGCTGGATAGCTTGGAACACTTGGTGAGTAGTGCATGCCAAAGTCGCCACAGCTTAAGCGCATGAAATAGGGCATGGATGACCCATAGAGAGATGAGTTGTGATGGAGATACTTGTTTGTGATCACAAACTCACCTTTTGGCGTCCGGTTGCCTCGCTTGCCGGTCGATACACGTGAACTGCTCACGGCTTCACCTTTCTTATACATGGTGGCTCGTTGGCTTTTGATTGAGATGATCACTTTACGTGTCTCATCGTTCGCCTCGCGTCCGAGGATCATTTGCATGATAGGCACATTGTGCCGCTCCGCAGCAAATGCGACGGCGTAGCGACGATAGCGATCGGAAGACGCGTTACGCTCAGCACCATGCGCAATGAGCTGGTGAACAGAATCCTGCTGTTCAGTGAGGGCGGCGAGCATCAATGGCGTAAGATTGCGGTCGCGTTTTAAGTAGTAAGTGGTCTTGGCATCTCCTTCGAAGAATCCTAAGAATTCATTGCTCGGTGGAGACTCAAGCCGGAGGTTGGGATCAGCGCCGAGCTCTAGCAAACGCTTTGACACACGCTCTTGACGTGAAGCTAGCGCAAGAGGTAGGACGCGTTGTCCGAAAGAGGTGATTTGATTGGGATCCGTGCCATGATTCAAGAGCAAATCGATGCAATCGGGACTACCACTAGAGATGGCGAGTTCAAGAAGGCTTTCCTTGTGCGCCCATTTCTTGTCACTGTTATGGTAATGAGCGGCGATGATCTGGGCACCCGTCCCTTGGCCGCATTGAATCGCGCGGCGGAGGGTGCCACTGGGTCTTGCTCCGGCATTGAGGAACTCTACAACACTGCCAACCTCAGAAAGGTCCATAGCGTAGTTCATCAAGGTGATCGAAGAATTAGGATGATTTGCTTCTGGGCTGGCCCCATGAGCTAACAAGTGACGAACCGTTTCAGTGTCTCCTTGGTCAATTGCTGTGAGGAGGTAGCGTGCGTGATGTTCGACCTCAGGATTGGCGCCATTCTCGAGAAGAAGCTCTACGGCTCCTGAACGCCTAGATTTCACAGCAAAGTCGATAGGAATCTCACCGTCATTGCTGGCGAGGTTAGGATCGGGCTGTTGTTTGCCGGAAAGAAGCGCTCGAACGAAGAGAAGATCATCTTGGCGAATCGCGTAGTGTAAGGGCGTGCGACCGGTTTCATCTCTCACATTCACATCAATGCTCGGATGAGTCAGCAAGAGTCTCAGAAGGGTGCCGTCTCGTTCTTGGGTCGCTTTGAGTAAAGCGTGTGCTTCTTTTCCATCAGGATCCTTGATCATCACATTCGGATTTTGAATGCGTAGGAGTAGTTTTTTGACGGAATCGAGATTCCCTAACATGATGGCATGAGCCAGCGGAGGGACGCCATTCTCGTCAGGCTGATCGCAATTGATTTCTGACTGACCTGTGAGGAAGTCCGTGATGTCTTGGTTCTTGTCTTCGATCGAGGCGATGAGAGGGGTCTGCCCATTGTTATTCAGGCTGTCGAACGGAACGCGAGCTGTGTGAAGAAGCTCGAGGGTCTGCAGGTCATTCCCGTCGATTGCTTGATGCACGCTTACGGGGAGCTGCTTGATCCCGGCTTCACGGAGCTTCCGAACTGCCTTATAGCGCGGCATGCTGTCCCAGAGCATGACTGCTGCTAGAGGAATGAGCAATCCAGCTATCCAGAATGTGAAATAAAATAACTTCTTCGGCTGTTTCTCTTGGTCGGTCACGGATGTTGGAGCGTTGTGGGCATGATTCTTCGGGGGGAAACCCAAGATTTCTCTCATAGCAAGAAACGTGGTTTTTTCAAGGAGGGGTTCGTAATATTCCGTGTTCTTTATGGTGTTCACCCTGACTCACGGGAAACCCAGGAATTCATTTCTGGGGAGACTTGCGTCTTGGAGGTGATGGCGTCATGTTCATTCTGCTAGCGTGAAATTGCAGCTTTTCGAATCGTTCATGTCTCATTCTCTATCATCCAAGGACGCTGACTCTTCCGATGAGGGCGTCCCTCAAGATCTCGAAGAATTGCGCGCGGTTTTGGCGGGTCTTGAAGCAGAAATGGAGACTTTAGAGGCTTCAATCGACCACTCTAAAAATGAGCCTGTTACTGAAAATCTGGGGAAAGACGCGACGGTTGCCGACGAATGGTTGAGCGATCTGGAAGATCCGACCAATGTCACTCGGGGGGCCGTCCATCGGGCTGCTCCGCGTGGGGCCCTTGAACCGTTGTTTATGGGGATTGGCGAGGAAGAGGATTCCGGGGTGCCGCTACCTGTAGTCGGAGTTGTCACCGATCTGAATCCAAAGCCTGGCTCGGCTCGAAACCTGATCAAGGGCGCGAAGCGAACTGAATTCAAGGCAGACAAACCCAAGAGAGGACCCAAGCCACCGAGAGAATCTAAAAGGAAATCTAAGCGCGAAGAGCGCAAGCGGACTCGGAGCGAAAAGAAAGTGGAGACGGGGGTCAAGAAGCAGATTTCGGCAGAGCGACGGTTTGGGACGGATCAAGATCCCATCGAGGGAGAATCGCAGGAAGAGAGTGATGATCGCAGGGAGCTGTCCATCGATGACCTCGACATGGAGAATCCTTTGCCTGAAGCGGTATATGCTCCGTTGAAGGAGCATTCTGACTTGGTCATGGATCGCAGACGTCGGCGGCAAGCGGCCGAGGTTCGCGCTGAAATGAAGGAGAAAGAGCAGCACGAAAATTGGGATCAGGATGATGACGCGGCTATAGAAGAGATGCTTGTTCAGAGGCGTTTCAACTTACCGATCTACCTGGTGCAGGCGTTGCTCGTCATGCTGGCCGGCTTCCTTGTTGTGATGGGAGTGAGAATTGCGATCAAGAGCACCCAAGATGCCAAGGATGGCGAGCTGCTCGCGGAAAAAAGGAAGGCTCCTGGACTGGAGGCAGTCGGCGTCGTTGAGGCGAAGAGATCATTGGTTGATTTTCTCTCGGCTTCCAATTGGCAGGCCAAGCTTGAGTATGTCCGGCGACCAGAATTCGCGGGGCCTCGGATGGAGCGATACTACGCGGCTAATCCAGGCGAAGATCAGGCGCTTGCAATAAAGAAAGTGGCTGGTTCAGAGTACAATGTCTTGGATGGCGGGGACGGGTTCGTGTTCACCTGTGAAATGGAAGACGGAAGCGAGCTCAAGGTGCCGATCGTGCGTATGAAGGCCGAGGCTCCTTATTTCGTGGTCGATTGGGAAACCCTCGTGAACTACGAGGACGTCGGGTGGGCTGAATTCTTACAGGCCCGCCGCCCTGGGAGCCGCGGAATCTTCCGGCTATACGGATGCAAGGATAATTACTACAACTACCTGTTCGACGATGAAGAGAAGGATCTGTCCCTGCAGCTCTATGATGTGGATCGTACGAAGGTTGCTTACGGATATATCAAGGTGGGCACGCCAGATTGGTTGGAAGTTCGGCGAGTTCTGACTCTGTGGCAGAAGAAGAATGGCAATTTACCGATCAACTCGCAGAAGTTGATGAAGGATCCAAGCCATTGGCTCCCCCAAGTCAAAGATTGGGCGCCCATGACGCTTGAGGTGGAGTTTCCTGATGTGGTTGGCAAATCCTATGAGCCTCAGTTGAGAGTGGTAAGATTTGTCTCTCCAATCTGGATTATTGACGAGAGATCAGCTCCCTAGAGGAGAAAATCTGCTGAAGAGCTCAATAACGAAGAATTTGTCGTTGACTTACAGTCCCAATCTCTGCACTATGATGCGGATGTATCAGCCTATGAAACACAAGTTAACACTCATCGTAGCAGCCCTGGGACTTACGGGCTTTTCTAGTTTCGCCGCCACGCTCGATATGGCGAACCTTGGTGGTTCTTTTCCCACCTACACCGATTCGACTGGGATTGTGGGTTTGACAATTACCTACTCGATTGGTCAAGATCCTGGGACTTCGGAGAACAGTGGTTATTCGGGTAGTACGGGCGGGATGTCTTTGCCGGTTGCGAGCTTTCCTGATGGGCACCTCGCTGTGGGTCCTGGCGATACGGTGACATTAGATTTTTCCAGTGCTCCTTCAAGTTCGGTGTTTGTTGCCTTCTATGACCTTGATGCAAATGCGATCGGTGGAGATGAGGGTGTTACGGTGACTTCAGGCAGCGGAAGCAACTTTGTGGCTGGTTTCTCTAGTCAAATTCCTAATGCGTCGGCAGGCCAAGGTGTGAATATCATCAACGTGGGCTCTTTGACGCCAGATGCGAACGGTCAGATTATACTACAGGCGTCAACTTCTGCTGAGCAAGGTGGTATTGGAAATGGCTACTTTTCCTTCAACGTGAGTAGTGCACCTGTGATTCCTGAGCCGTCTTCTGCGATGCTCGGCCTACTCGGATTGGGCATGTTGATCGTCCGTCGGCGTCGATAGTCGGACTCCAAACAAGTTTTCAGAATGGCTAGCCTTAGATGGGCTAGCCATTCTTGCGTACACTGCGCGACTTTTATCCTCTCAACTCTCGCGAAGTTTACCTCGGAGGAAACTTACCACATCTCGCACTTGGCGAGGAGGCAATCTTGGGTAGGCTCGGGAAAAGCTCAGCTCTTCTGCCATGGCACGGATCAACGAAAACTATCTTAAACTCAAAGCCGGTTACCTTTTCCCTGAGATTGGCCGACGCGTGAACGCCTTTTCCCGGGCGAACTCAGAAGCCTCCGCGAAACTCATCCGCTGCGGGATCGGCGACGTGACGGAGCCCTTGCCGCTAGCGGTCCGCGAGGCGATGCATCGCGCGATCGACGAGATGGGAGAACGTGAGACTTTCCGTGGATACGGTCCCGAGCAAGGTTACGATTTCTTGCGCTCTGCAATTGCAGAGAACACTTACAGGGCGAACGGCATGGACATTGCCGATGACGAGATCTTTGTCTCGGATGGCTCGAAATGTGACACAGGTAGCTTCCTGGACATCCTTGGGCATGGAAATCGTACGGCCATCACAGATCCCGTGTATCCAGTATACGTGGATACCAATGTCATGATCGGAAACACCGGGGACGCGGATGATCATGGCGCCTACGAAGGTCTGGTCTACCTGCCATGCAATGCCGACAACGACTTTGTGCCGTCCATTCCCGAGGAGG
The DNA here is from genome assembly GCA_047616785.1 of Verrucomicrobiales bacterium. Taxonomy (GTDB): domain Bacteria; phylum Verrucomicrobiota; class Verrucomicrobiia; order Verrucomicrobiales; family DEV007; genus JAACDM01. Next base: position 3,213 of record JBLHHN010000052.1, on the reverse strand, counting down.
ATGTGGACATCATCTATCTCTGTTATCCTAACAATCCCACTGGGGCAACGGCGTCTCGTGCGCAACTGACTGCCTGGGTGGAGTATGCCAACAGCCAGAATGCGATTATTCTCTACGATGCCGCATACGAAGCCTACATCAGTGATCCTGAGGTGCCTCACTCCATCTATGAGATTCCCGGGGCAGACACATGCGCAGTGGAGTTCCGTAGTTTCTCGAAGAACGGTGGCTTTACCGGCGTTCGATGTGCCTACACTGTGGTGCCCAAAGCCCTGAAAGGCACCACTGCTTCAGGCGAAGAGCAGGCGCTCCATCCCTTGTGGAATCGCCGCATGTGTACCAAGTTTAACAGTGTCAGTTACCCTGTTCAACGTGGCGCCGAAGCTTTGTTTTCTGAAGAAGGCAAAGCTCAAGTCGATGCGTTGGTCAGTCATTACATGGGCAACGCCAAGCTTCTATCCGAGGCCTGCCGCGAGATCGGGCTGACCGTTTATGGGGGTGTGAATGCGCCCTACATCTGGGCCGGATGTCCTGATGGGATCGACAGTTGGGGGATGTTTGATAAAATGCTAGCTGAAGCTAGTGTGGTGATCACGCCAGGGTCTGGGTTTGGATCCGCTGGCGAAGGCTACTTCCGCATTTCGGCTTTCAACAGCCGAGCCAACGTCGAAGAAGTCTGCACCCGCATGAAGGCCATGGGATTGTAGGCCAGTTCTACTCCGCCCAGCCTTTCGCGGCTTTCACTGCTTTGTTCCAACCGTGTACCAATCGGCCACGCGTCTCGTCGTTCATCGCTGGCTCAAATCGCTTGGCTTCTTGCCAATTCGTCGCAATGTCATCGCGATGCTTCCAGTAACCCACGGCCAGCCCAGCCAGGTAAGCCGCGCCGAGCGCTGTCGTCTCAGAGACAGCCGGTCGAACCACGGGAACGTCTAACAAATCTGCTTGGAATTGCATCAACAAATCATTCATCGAGGCGCCCCCATCCACGCGCAGTTCGGTGAGTTTGATGCCCGAGTCTGCTTCCATCGCGGTGAGCACGTCGCGCGTCTGGTAGGCGATGCTCTCTAATGCAGCGCGGGCGATGTGCGCTTTGTTAGACCCGCGTGTCAATCCTACAAGGGCACCCCTCGCGTAGGGATCCCAATGCGGCGCCCCAAGCCCAGCGAAAGCCGGCACCAGATAGACCCCACCATTGTCTTCCACCTCGGCCGCCAGTGCCTCGATCTCAGAAGCGGACTGCACAAAGCCTAACTGATCGCGCAGCCACTGTACCGCAGCACCCGCTACAAAGACACTGCCTTCCAAGGCATACTCCGTCGTGCCTCCGATCTGCCAAGCGATCGTAGTGAGCAAGTTGTTCTCAGAGCGGATCGGCTTGGTTCCCGTGTGCATGAGCATGAAGCAACCTGTCCCGTAGGTGTTCTTCGCCTGCCCAGGAGAGTGACAAGCTTGGCCGAAGAGCGCAGCCTGTTGATCGCCGCCGATCCCCGCGATGGGAATGCCCTGCCCTAACAATTCCGCTTCAGATTCACCATAGACTTCACTGCTCGAGCGCACTTCAGGTAGAATAGCATCCGGAATTTGAAAAAGGTCTAACAACGATTCATCCCAAGCGCACTCACGAATGTTGTAGAGCAGCGTGCGACTCGCATTGCTCTCATCGGTCACATGCACTCGGCCACCCGTTAGTTTGTAAATGAGCCAACTGTCCATCGTGCCAAAGCACAACTCGCCCGCCTCAGCCCGTTCGCGAGCCTTCGGGATGTTGTCTAACATCCAACGCACTTTCGAACCCGAGAAGTAGGCATCGAGGACCAATCCCGTCCGTTCTTGAATCATCTCAGCATGGCCATCCGCCTTTAAGCCAGCGCAGAATCCAGCGGTTCGCCGATCCTGCCAGACAATGGCGTTACTGATAGGCTCCCCAGTGGCGCGATCCCATAGGAGCGTCGTCTCCCGTTGATTGGTGATGCCGATCGCCGCGATATCTGTTGGCGCTGTCCCGGTATCCGCCAGCACTTGCTGAGCAGTTCGCAACTGCGTGTCCCAGATCTCATTCGCATCATGCTCGACCAGGCCGGGCTCGGGAAAGTGCTGGGTAAACTCCGCCTGCGCGACCCCGTGAATCGTCCCGGCTTGATCAAAGAGGATGGCCCGAGAACTTGTCGTGCCCTGGTCGAGAGAAAGAATAAACGCCATGAATTGTGGTATCACAATCAACCTTGCGAACCCAAGACATTCCTTGCTTGCGTGGACATCTCGTCTTTCTACCTAAGGAAGACGCGAGCTTCCCTTCTCCTAATCAGTCTTCTCTTTCTGGCGAATTGCGCCATGATGGATTCCGGTGTCAAAGAACCGAAAGAATCGCGAGCTTACCAAGAGTTTGCAGGGGGCGCAGACTATCCGAAGACGATGGAGATCTACCAGAATGAGAAACTGCTCGCCTCTGCGACGCAAGAGAATGCTAAGATCAGCGTCGATCTAAGCGAGCAACGAACCAAATTGTTAGTGAGTCAAATGGTAGCCGTCGACGCGCCATGCTGCACCTTTAAAGCGGGCAAACGGACTCCGACGGGTACCTTTCCCGTGAAAGAGAAGATCAAAGACAAGCGCTCCAACATCTTTGATAGTCTCTATCGCAATGGACGCAAAGTGTATGGCGGGGATTGTCGGAAATATGGCGGGTCTTATGATCGCTATGTCGGTTCGTCGCTCCTTTACTGGATGCGTCTGACCGACGACGGGATCGGCCTTCATGCGAGTAAGTATGTGCATCGATTTCCGAAGTCGAACGGCTGCATCCGCGTGCCTCAGGCTGCGATCTCGGCGATTTACAGCGCCGTAGAGCCCGGAACGACAGTTCAAGTCGTCCCCTAAGCTGGAATTCGCTTCCGTTTTCGAGGAAAAGTCGTAATCTCGGAGTTAAACCCTACTATCATGTTTAGAATCCCAGGCGAACCCGGCAGAGATATGTGTGACGGCCATCTTGGCCACACGAGAAGAGATGTGCTTCGAGTTGGAGGCGCAGGGATGTTAGGCCTATCCTTAGGTTCCATCCTTCAGTTACAAGCCAAGGCCGCAGAAGGTGGCATTGTGCATGCTGGTGGTCCTGGTTGGGGAAAGGCCAAGAGTGTCATCTTGGTGTATCTACAAGGCGGTCCTAGTCATATTGACCTTTGGGATCCCAAAGAGAATGTCCCTGACAATGTC
>JBLHHN010000051.1:0-24720 GCA_047616785.1 Verrucomicrobiales bacterium | reverse complement strand
CCTGGCGGATATGCGGAAACGACTAACGGATCGCGTGAAAGGCATGCCAGACTTGAGCTTTTATCCGGAAAGCCATCTTGTCGAAGCCGCCATGGATGATCCCGTCGCGTTTGGACAATCGCACAAAGATGAAATCGCGCGTTTGATAGACATTGCCGATCTTCAACTGACGACGTTTGAAAATGCGAAGCCTGCCTTGGAGAAAGCGATCATCTCGGAGAATCCATGGGAACGATACTGGGGCTACATCACGGCATCAGCGCACGGCCCGGCTGCCACGGGTTTCAGCCAACAGGCCGAGATCGCCGCACAGACTGACCAAGAAGTCATGGTGCGCATGCGGGCAGCGGAGTTCCTCGGCCTGACTATGATGGCAGAGCCTCAGCCCGGGATCATGGCCGCGCTGAAAGATTCGCCAAATGCGGTGGCGACGAATCTCATCCTCAACACGGCGGGACTTTTGAATGATAGCCAACCCAGTTATCAATTCGTCATTGAAGCGCAGGATGTGAAGCACTCTGACCGCTACATTGATGATTGGATCAACTATCTCGCCGGAAAGCCGCCGCTCATTCGCAAACCTAAGAAGAAAGGAAAGTAGTCGGTCAGAGCTCTTCGATCTTGGGTCGAACCACGTCTTCGAACACTTGCTCGAGTTGATCATAGGGCAGCATGATTTCGTGCAGCTCGGGTTCGTAGTACTCCAGCACACCGTCCACTCGGAGGTTATCCTTGATCAAAAGGCAGCGGCAATAGATCGCTAACTGAATCACATCGCGTTGTAATTTCGTTCCGCGCGAGAGTTTGTAGTCTACAAGTTGTAGAGACCGCCCTTCAAGGCAGCGAAGGTTGTCGATCCGTCCATTGACCAGAAATGGGCCGTTCTGAGATTGTCCGAGCTGGACGTTGTGCATGGGATACGCATTCTTCTGCAGCAGTTGGCTCCACGGCTGGTTGGGTAGGTGGAGAGCGGCGGTATGATGACAGAACGCCCGCAACGCGTCGCAGAGGCCAACCGCTCGGGTTGGGCTCTCATGGATGAGGTCTTGAACTTCGGTCAGCGCCAAATGGTCGTGCAGATAGAACCAAAGTACCTCGGCATCAGTGAGTGCCCTGCCGTCTGGGCCGGTAAGGACGTTGATGAATTTCTCGACAATATTGTGGAAGATAGTACCGGGCAGATTCCCATCGACGACCACTCGAGGAAGCCCTTTCGGGAGGCAGTGTTCAGCAAGGTCGGATACCGTCATGACTTCCATTGGTAGACCGAGTCTATGGGATGACGCGTCACTTCTACATTGCTGATGTGAGCGCAGGCTTCATCGATCATCTGACGAGTGACCGGAAATCCCAATGCGTCTTGGAGTGATTTGAAACCGATGAGCCTGTTCTTCCTGATGATGGGCTCGATCTTCGCTGCCAATTGCACTGGAGTGAGGCTTGGGCGAGTAAGCGGTTTCTGCAAATCTTTCCAAAGCAAGGCTGAGCGTTTCTGGAGAAATGTCAGAACCTCCGCTTCGGAGTTGGTGATATCCCGCTGCATGGCTTGGGTATAGAGGCTCCAGCTCGCGTAAATATCGGCCGTTTCACCTTTGGTAAGGACGCGTACCTCAAGCCACAATTTTTCGATCCTCCGAATCAGATGGCCAACTTCGGGCCACCTCGGGAGATCAGGTGGGATTTGTGGAAGTTCATCGGTGCGGAGAGCGACGCCTTTCGCCGCCGGATCGTCCTGGCAAAGTCGCTCGGCCCGTTCAGCAGTAGTCAGCCATCTTGCCCAGTGGAATCCCGACTCGAAAGCGAAGAAGACTTGCCGACCGCTGTTGGGGTGAGTCCACATTCGTTCAAAGTGTGGATCTTGGAGTTTCTCTGCACTGACGCTTTCGGGAGGTAAGTCACTAACGAACCATTTGAGTATTTCAGCATTGTAGCGGAGCGACTTCGCATCTCCGAGTAAGCGTTCTCTCTCGACTTGAAATAGCGCTTCAAGGCTTGGCTCAGAGTGGGTGCCGAATTGTTTTTCGCACAACTTTAGGAACCGACGGGGACTCATGGGGCCGGTGTCGAAGGCTTCTCGGATGGGGGGCGGGGTGTTGACGAAATCGTCCTGGAATGTTGTCGATTTGCCAATCGCTTTCAGGCGTAGCTTGGCGAGTTCTGTCCCTTGGAGTTTTCGAAGGAGTTCGAGCTCGATGGTGTCCGAGATGCGATCGAGATCGGCTCTCTCCATGTGTGGCTCAAGGCGCTGTTTCCAAACGTCAATGTTAGAAGTCAGGATGGTGATTTGGTTGAGGCAGCTATTCGCGAGTTCTGCAACGACGCGGCCAAGTTCTCGGGCCAAGGGAGGTCTGGAGCCATACGCTTCGGTCTGATCGAAACAGAAGACGAACGGTCGGTAGAAGCCAGCGAAGGCGCAGAGTTCGCGAAGACGGAGACGGCATCTTTCTTCGCTCTGTGATGCGGTGAGGGTTGCAGGCTCGCAGTCGACAGGAGAAATTCCGAGTTCACTGGCGTCTTCTGGCCTTGACCGGATCATGATCCAATCGAGGCAGCGCTCGCGGATCTCCGAGCCGGGCTGTGCCGTGGCATAATGAAGGAGAATCATGAGCCATGCTCTGACGCTATGATTGTTGGGAAGGGCGATGTTAGATTTCTTAAGATAGCGTGAGGCATTGGATGCGATCGAGTCGAAACGTTTCTCGAAAAAATGACGGGCGTCACTAAAGGGTAGTTTCAAACCCATTGTGCCCGACGGATCTGTTTGAAGTCTTTGGATGAAATCTGAACTGGGAGGAAACCTGGGGTCTTGAGAGATATACTCAGCAGCGATGTGGCCAAGGATGCCATTGGCCAAAGTGTCAAATGCATCGCCCCCGGCGCTCAGTGGAGTAGTCATCTCCTGAACTGTCTGATGGAGAAGTGACGTCCATGCGCTGGTCTCATCACCGAAAGGATGCACGTAGATGGGCGTGGCCAGATCGTGGAGTTCTGTGAAGAGTCTCCCGAGGAGATGAGACTTCCCGCAGCCAGGCTCGATGGAAGCGACGAGTGTGGCGGGTTGGCGTGAGCTTGTTCTTGCGCGCTCAACTTTGGCGAGCAAGTGTTCGAGGGCTTTCTGGTGATAGCTTTTAACAGAGTCACCAATTTCTCTGGGCTGGGCCACGAATTGACTGGCGAATGGATTGACCTCTTGAGCAATGATAGGAGCGGGGCTCATATTACGATCGTTCGTGTAGGATTACGTGCAAGAAACGTTCGCCTCCGACCTCTAAGGCGCCGCCTTTGGTTTCGGCCGATGCGAGAGACCAATCGCCAATGCTGAGGGTGGCCCGTCCGTGTTTCGCTTCATCTAGCAGAATGTCGTGTATTTGTTCTTTTCGTATTCCGGTCCGGTCGATGAGGGTGGCAATGGCAACGGCGGCGAATCTGCTGTCTTGGCGCAGTTCTTGATGTGTTGTTAGGATGGCGGCAAGATCCGATTCGTGATCGGCTGGAACGACTCCGAACGAACTTATATGAACGAAATACGATCGCTTCCCGTGAGATACCGTCGCCAATCTCTTGTCAGCCACGAGGAGTTCGATCGCGTGGTTGAGGAATGGCCGAAGGTTGATCTGTATCGTTCGTTTCAGGTCATTCCTTGTGAAGATCTCATTAGGATGAGCGGAGAAATGGCTCTCCAGGGTGATGGCTGCTTTCTCTGGATCAGGTGTGCCGCATGGGAGAAACAGCACCTGAGACTTCCCAACCATCTGGACCCGAATGCGGTCGGCCTTTATGAGTGCCGCAAGAGCTTCTCTGAATACCTTTGAACGTGTGGCGTTGCCAAATCGTGACTTGGGATAGCCCTCTGGACCGCGCTTTGCGGCACTGTCCAGGATCTCTGACTTCCAGGTGTCGTGTGTTCTCATTCAAGCTTCCTAAGCATCGGCGATTCTGTTGAGTTTTCAATATAAATATCATAATGCCAATAACGATAATTGGCATTTAGTTAGGATTTCGTTAAAGCTCCGCTCCCAGAAAAGGCCTGGACAGCCTTGTTGATTGCCTCTAACGGCAGTGCTTTCCCAGTAATTACATGTCAGAAGAAACGAGTATCATCGAAGTCATCGGCCGTGAGATCTTAGATTCGCGGGGCAATCCTACAGTAGAAGTGGAAGTGGCTTTGGAGGGCGGTGCTTATGGGCGCGCGTTGGTTCCAAGTGGCGCAAGCACGGGCGAACACGAAGCCTGGGAATTGCGTGATGGAGACAAGGATCGCTATTTGGGCAAGGGCGTGCTTAAAGCGGTGGCCGCTGTGAATGAGAAGATCGGCCCAGAATTGATCGGGGTCGATGCGACGGAGCAGACCGCGGTGGACAAGATCATGCGGGAGCTGGATGGCAGCCCGAACAAGAAGAACCTCGGGGCAAACGCGATTCTCGGAGTTTCTCTTGCCGCGGCACATGCTTCGGCCGCGCAGCTTGGACTTCCCCTTTTCCGTTATCTTGGTGGACCGAATGCGAAGGTCCTGCCTCTGCCCATGATGAACATCATCAATGGTGGCTCACACTCGGATGCTCCGATCGATTTCCAAGAATTCATGATCATGCCTCGTGGTGCGCCGACGTTCTCCGAGAGCTTGAGATATGGCACAGAGATCTTTCATGCTCTTAAGAAAGTGCTTCACGATCGTGGACTTTCCACGGCTGTCGGGGATGAGGGTGGATTCGCTCCTGGCTTGGATTCCGCCAAGGATGCTTTGGAAGTCATCGCTCAAGCTGTGGAGAAAGCGGGCTACAAGATGGGTGACGACATTGTGATCGCTCTGGATGTGGCCTCGAGTGAGTTCTACTCGGCTGAGGAGAATCTTTACATTTTCAGCAAGTCAGATGGTTCGAAACGCACCGCTGCTGAGCTCGTCGACTATTACGCAGAATTGCAGAAGGATTTCCCGATCATCTCTATTGAGGATGGTTGTGCGGAGAATGACTGGGACGGCTGGAAGATCATGACCGAGAAACTTGGGCATAACACCCAGTTGGTCGGGGATGACTTGTTCGTCACCAACGTGGATTTCCTTCAGAAAGGCATCGATCTTGGCGTGGCCAACTCGATCCTGGTCAAAGTGAATCAGATCGGCTCGTTGACCGAGACGCTCGATTCAGTCGAACTCGCCAAGGAGAACGGCTACACAGCGGTGATCAGTCATCGATCCGGTGAGACGGAAGATTCCACCATCGCAGACATCGCGGTGGCCACCAATGCGGGGCAGATCAAGACAGGTTCTCTGAGCCGGTCCGACAGGATCGCCAAATATAATCAGCTCTTGAGAATCGAGGAGGTTCTCGGAGAGGATGCTGTTTTCGGTGGTAAGTTGAAATTTTAAGAAGTATTAAGCATCTTGTGGACCAAGACCGTTTCCGTATCTACGTCAGTGCCCAACGCAAAGCGCGTGGGTTCCAGCGAGCGGCGGATTATGTGTTCTTGGCGATCGTGATACTAGCTTTGGCAGGCTCCGCCGTGGGCCTTTTCCCAGAGCTAGAAAAGTCGCGCCAACTGGATCAACGGATTGTATTGGAGACCGAGCGTGTGGAGATTGCGAATGGTTTCCTTCGGCAGAAGCAATTGCGGCTCCAGCATCTCCAGCACGATGTCGATTACATGGAACAGGAGCTTCGAAGTAGCTCCCGACGTTCCGCCAAACCCGGAGAAACGTTGATCTTGTTGCCGCCAGTTCGCAGGAAGGTTTACGAAGGTGAGAATGGCCGCTAGCGGCGGTCATATTTCCTTTGAAAAACCTGCGACGAAGGCGTTGACATCCCCCAACGATTTTCCCAGTCTACGCCCTCTTACTCAAGTCAGCCCTCTAAAATAGCGTGTTCTCAAACGAAGAAGCCATTCTCGAACTCATCATACAAGCCGGACTCGTCAGCGAGGAGGCTGTGACCACTGCCAAGAAGAAGCCCGGAAGTGTTATCGATTTCCTTGTCGATCAGAACACCGTTTCTTCTGAGGCGATCGCCCAGCTTCTTGCCGAACAGAACGGCATGGTGTTTGTCGATCTAGACGCGGTGCATGTTGATCCGGCGATCGTTGCCGCGGTGCCTGACACAGTGGCGATCAAGTATCATTGCATTCCGTTATATTTTCAGGATGATCGTCTGTGTGTCGCTATCGCTGATCCTTCGGATTTCGATTCGCTCGATTCGATCCCTCACTTACTCAAGAACATTGAGGTAGAGTTCCAGTGCGCTTCTGAAGAACAGATCCAACGTTGTTTGGAGGAGTTCTACGGTGCACCGACCAAGGCTGAGAATGAGATCAAGGGGTCGATGACCGTCCAGGGTAGTGAAGGTGCTGACGGTGACGAAGATGCTCCTATCATTAAGCTGGTGTCTAACATCTTGTCTGAAGCTTTCACCACGCGGACGAGTGACATTCATATCGAGCCTTTGGAGAAGTCTCTGCGGGTTCGGTTTCGTATTGATGGTGCGCTCCATGTCGCAGAAGAGCATCCGCTGAAGTTGCTTGCTCCTATTGTCAGTCGGCTCAAGATCATGAGCGGGACGATGAGCATCTCTGAGAAGCGTATTCCTCAGGATGGTCGTATCAGTGTGAAGCTGGGGGACAAAGCCATCGATCTACGTGTCTCTAGTGTCCCGACTGGTCATGGCGAAAGTATCGTCATGCGGATCTTGGACAAATCGAGTCTCTTGTTAGGTCTGCCGCAGTTGGGCTTCTTCAGTGATGACCAGGAAATCATGGAGAGCATGCTGGGCTTGCCGGACGGAATCATCCTCGTCACGGGGCCGACGGGTTCTGGAAAGACCACGACGCTTTACGCCTGTCTGAATTATATCAACAAGCCAGACCGCAAGATCATCACGGTAGAGGATCCGGTAGAGTATCAGTTGAGCGGGATCAATCAGGTGCAGGTGAAAGCGAGCATTGGGATGACATTTGCAGCCGCGCTTCGTTCGATGTTGCGACAAGCACCTAACATCATCATGCTTGGAGAGATTCGAGATGAAGAGACCGCGACAATTGCGATCAATGCCAGTCTTACGGGGCACTTGGTCTTCTCGACTTTGCATACGAATGATGCGCCTGGAGCGGTCGCGCGTTTGGCGGACATGGGGATCAAGCCATTCCTGACTGCGAGTTCGGTGCGAGCGATCATGGCGCAACGTTTGGTTAGAACGATTTGTGGGAAGTGTAAGGTCCCTGGCGAGCTTGGCGAGAAAGAGGCGCGGATGTTGAATGTGGATCAGTCGCGTCTTTCGGAGTCGACTGTGATGCGTGGTGAGGGCTGCGAAGTCTGTAAGATGACGGGCTTCAAGGGGAGGCAGGGTATTTATGAGATCTTCAAGATCGATGATGAAGTGAAGACCTTGATCACAGAGAATCTCACCACCGTGCAATTAAGACGCCGAGCTCGAGAGTTAGGCATGCGGACTCTGCGAGAAGACGGTATCCGAAAGATGCTCGCAGGCATCACCTCGGCGCAGGAGGTTATCCGTGTCACCATGGGCGATAATGACTAACTTAAGTTAGGTCTCACCCACACTTTATTCTTTCTTCCTTTCCCTTCTATGAATACACAGAACGTCCTCGATCTCCTACAATCACAAGGTTATATCGATGCGAATCAAGCGGAGGATATGCTGAGCAGCATTACTTCGAGCGGTAAAGACATCCTTGATGCCGTTCAGGATTTCGGCGTGATGGATCGCACCCAATTTTACCAAGTCGTGGCCGCCGAGATTGGCGCTGACTTTTTAGATTTATCAGGGTGGGAACCTCCCGAAGCGTTGATGAAGATCGTCAAGGGGGACATTGCGCATCTTCATGGCGCTCTGCCGATCGCTATCGGAGAAGGCGGTCTTCAGGTTGCCTTCATCGATCCTCTAAACGCGCAGAACATTGATGATTTACGCTTTGCTCTCCAGCAGGAGATCCGGCCTGTTGTCGGCGATATTTATCGCGTTCGCTACCTCATCGACAAGGTCTATGGCGAAGAGGACATGGGGGACATCCTTTTAGAATTCGGTGGTGATTCGGATGGAGAGAGCAGTTCCGCAGAGGATCTGGAAAAGGAAGCGAATGCGGCTCCCATCATTCGCTATGTCGACTTGGTGCTTCTGCAAGCCATGAAGGAGCGCGCCTCTGACATTCACTTCGAGCCATTCGAGGATGACTTCAAGATTCGTTACCGTGTGGACGGTGCGCTCTACGAGATGGCTCCGCCTCCGATGCACCTAGCGACGGCGATCATTTCTCGCGTCAAGGTCATGTCGAATCTGAATATCGCGGAACGCCGTCTTCCTCAAGATGGTCGTATCCAGAAGATGATCGGTTCGAAGACTTGTGACTTGCGGGTTTCTACTTTGCCGACGGTCTATGGGGAAAGTGTGGTGCTTCGCGTGCTTGACCGTTCTTCGGTCAATCTCGACTTGGAGAATCTTGGGCTTCCTGCGGACATCTACAACTTCATCGACGAGACGATCTTCAAGCCGAATGGGATCTTTATTGTCACTGGGCCGACGGGTGCGGGAAAAACGACGACCCTCTACGCGTGCCTTCGCAAGATCAATACCATCGACTCCAAGCTGCTCACGGCAGAGGATCCGGTCGAGTATGACATGGACGGGATCGTTCAGGTGCCCGCCAACGACGCCGTTGGGGTGACGTTTGCTAAGATCCTGCGTGCCTTCCTTCGTCAGGACCCAGACCGCATCATGGTCGGGGAGATGCGAGACGGTGAGACGGTGCAGATTGCCGTTCAGGCTTCGCTCACCGGTCACTTGGTGCTGTCCACGCTCCACACGAATGACTCGACGGGAGCGGTGACCCGTTTGCTCGACATGGGCACGGAGCCATTCTTACTTTCGGCCAGCCTTCTGGCTGTTCTTGCCCAGCGGCTTTTGAGGACCATCTGCGTAGACTGCCGCGAATCCTATGAGCCGGACGAGGCGATTCTTTCTCAGCTTGGCCTATCAGCCCACGAATTGGGAGACAAGAGCTTCTATACTGGAGGTGGTTGTGACCGGTGCGGGCACTCTGGTTACCGAGGCCGTAAGGGGCTCTACGAGCTTTTTGAGGTGAATGACACCATGAGAGACATGATCACGGAACGCTCGCCAACGATCGTTCTGCGCCAGAAAGCGATCGAAATGGGGATGCGGACCATTCGTGAGGATGGTCTTCGGAATATCTACGAAGGCTTGACGACCATCGAGGAGGTGTTGAAATACACCTAATCTGATTTGAGGACGCTTGCATCGAAGAACACCAGCTGTATACTAAATTCTTAACGCTAACCAACCTGACACACACCCATGCCTAACTTCAATTACACCGCCATCGACGGTCAAGGCAACGAAACGACCGGGGTTCTCTCGGCCGACTCGAATTCTCAAGCCATCGAGATGCTGAAAGGCAATGGTCTCTACCCGACTCAAGTCCTAGAAGAGGGAGTCGGAGCCAAAGGTAAGAAAGGTAAGAAAGCCAGGCGGGTGAAGGTCAAGACGGGCGGAAGCATCAAGACGAAGATCTTGATGATTTTCACGCGTCAGTTGGCCACGCTGATTGATTCGGGTCTCCCGCTTCTGCGTAGCTTGACTGTCTTGGGCAAGCAGGAGCCGAATCCGATTCTTCGGAATACGATTAATACCTTAGAAGATTCCGTGCAGTCGGGTTCCACGTTTTCTGAGAGTCTAGCCGCCCACCCGAAGATTTTTAACAAGCTTTACATCAATATGGTGAAAGCCGGTGAGCTTGGAGGTGTGTTGGAGGTCGTCCTCAATCGTCTCGCAGAGTATCAAGAGAAAGCTCAAAAGCTGAAGAACAAGATCGTCGCTGCCATGGTGTATCCGACGATCGTCATGTTCATCGCCGTGGCCATCATGGCATTCTTGATGTTGTTCATCGTGCCGAAGTTCAAGGTTATTTTTGATGAGATGTTAGGTGGTCAGAAGCTACCTTTCCTCACCGAGGTCGTGACGAACTTCAGTTCCAACTTCGCCAAGTATTGGTGGGCTGTCGCTTTGGCGATCATCGTCCTCTTCCTCATCTACAAGTTCGTCGCTTCGACGAAAGGGGGCCGCTTTTTCATTGATAGTTTGAAACTGAAGATGCCGCTCTTTGGAAACGTTCAGCGTAAGAGTGCCATTTCTCGTTTCGCTCGAACCCTTGGAACCTTGGTCACCTCGGGTGTTCCCATTCTCCAAGCTCTGAACATCACGCGTGACACCGCTGGTAACGTCGTGATCTCAAACGCCATCGATCGGGTGCACGAGAGTGTGAAAGAAGGTGAATCCATCGTGGCTCCGCTGGAAGCGAGTAAAGTCTTCCCGCCCATGGTGATCAGTATGGTGGACGTGGGTGAAGAGACCGGTCAGCTGCCAGAGATGCTTCTAAAGATCGCTGACGTCTATGATGATGAGGTAGACAATGCGGTGGCCGCACTGACTTCCATGCTTGAGCCGATCATGATCGTCATGCTCGCCTTGGTAGTGGGCACGATCGTCTTGGCTCTCTTCCTACCGCTTGTGAAGATCATCTCTACTCTGAACAGCGGCTAGACATCAGTTGGGTTCTTGACTCTCAAGGCTTTCTTCGGTAAAGTAATAGAATCGCTATTAGATTAACGTTTATGAAAATCAACATTTCTCAATCAAAGATCAGTCGCCGTCGAGGTTTCACCATGATCGAGCTGCTCGTGGTCATCTCTATCATTGCTGTGCTTGCTGGTATGGTTGCCGCTGTGGCGGGTGGATCGAATGCCGCCTCTAAGCGGAAGAAAGCTCAGGGCCAAATCAAGGCCATGGAAGAAGGTCTGGAAATGTATAAGGTGGAGTACGGCGCCTATCCTAGGCCAGCCGGTGGTTCTACGGATCCTATCGTTCAGGCCAAGATGCTTTATCAGGCATTGACAGGTGATGGAACCAACTTCGTCGACAGTGTCGAGCCAACCTCTTCGGATGGCAATCCAGGCACTGACGGTAAGTTGATTCTAGAGGCCGCCTTTGCTGGAAGTAAGAAGTCTGGGTTCGTCCATGAGGACTATTACCTAACAGATCCATGGCATCGGCCCTACAACTACATGCGCGGGGATGAGAGCAATGAGACTTTCAATAAGACCACGTTTGACATATGGACAGAAGCTTCCGTTAAGCCCGAAGACGACGAAGACGTCTGGATCTCCAACTGGCAGTAAAGGACTTCGCTTTAGGCTAGTCCTACCATTTTCATGCAACGCCGCCCGCGAATCTTCGTAGGGCGGCGTTCTTGTGTTGTATGGGTAGGGTGAAAACTTGACAAGCCATTTGAGAGGACCTATAGTGATTTAAGCGCTATAAAAACAACGCTAATAAAACTCGATACCATTCAAGCCAAAGCCAAAGCCAAGACTCATCGTGGATTCACCATGATCGAGCTCCTCGTAGTCATTTCTATCATCGCTGTGCTTGCTGGCCTTGTGACCGCGACGGCAGGGGGAGCCCGGTCCGCCTCATTCCAGAAGAAAGCTCTAGGACAGATCAAAGCGATGGAGGAGGGGCTCGAAATGTATCGCCTTGAGAATGGTGTCTATCCAAGGCCAGTCGGTGGCGCTTCGGATCCTGTCATCCAGGCGAAGATGCTTTACCAGGCTCTGACTGGGGATGGCACTAATTTCATCGATGGCGTTGAGCCTACCGCATCGGATGGCAATCCCAAGACCGATGGTAAACGGATCATAGAGGCAGCCTTTGCTGGCAGGAAAAAGTCCGGATTTGTTCATGAGGACTATTATCTCTTGGATCCCTGGCATCAGCCTTATCACTACCAGCGAGGCGATGAGAGCAACCAAACCATCAACAATTCCACATTCGATCTTTGGTCTGAAGGCTCTTCCAAAACTGAAAAGAATGAGGACCTGTGGATCAAGAACTGGTGATGAGTCCTATCTTTCGTCGCCGCTCGGTTCTCTTCTGGATCATTGTGATGACCCTGGCCGCCCTCTTTGGTCCGGGACTTCTCCAGCGTTTCAAGATGTCAGACAGACCGCCACATCGTGCCAGAGCCACGGGTCAGATCAAGGCCATGGAAGAAGGCTTGGAAATGTACAGAGTCGAGTATGGGAAGTATCCTAGGCCGGTCGGTGGTTCCACGGATCCTATCGTGCAGTCGAAGATGCTTTATCAAGCATTGACCGGTGATGGCTCAGATTTCATAGACGGGGTCATCGAGCCGACCTCTTCGAACGGCAATCCAGCCACTGACGGTAAGTTGATTCTAGAGGCCGCCTTTGCTGGAAGTAAGAAATCTGGGTTCGTCCACGAAGACTATTACCTAACGGATCCTTGGGGGCGGCCCTATCATTACATTCGAGGGGATGAGAGTGATTTGACTCATAACAAGGCGCGATTCGACCTCTGGATAGAGGACCCACGTGCTGACAAAGAGACATGGCTTTCAAACTGGACGAAAGGCCGTTGAATCGTCGAATCTCAGTAAACGCTGTAGGCCAGCGCGTCCTCGCGTGGCTTTGATTGACCTGGCAGCGCTTTGGATTGCACGATCTCTCACCCTACGCGATCTAACTTCAGACCATTGCCTGAATATGAATCAGGTGGAGCTTGATGTCCGTGATGCCGGCAACGAAACGGTTGAGGCCTTCGTGCGCGTCAGGCGACAACGACCGCACGCCTGACCGAGATTACAGGCTGGTGACAGTTAACCTAAAGAATCGCCTGACGTCGTCCGTAATCTGAACTCGAATCAGCACGGTTTCTGATGGTGCATCGACGCTTGTGACGGTCTCAGAGAAGATGGTCGCCCGTTCCCACTGACTGAAGTGCGTCGCCGTCTCCAAAGAATACGTCACCGCCTCCAAGTTCTTCCTTCTAGGGAACGTGATGTCGAAGACGTCGTCTACACCAACGATAGAAGGGCTGCCTGTTACCGGGGAAACGTCAAAGATCGTCGGCCTGAGTCCGTGGAAATACTCTTCCAAGTTCGTCAACTCGTCACCGTCGGGATTGGCGGTCGGCAGCTTGTCAATCGCACTGATCCCTCCCTCAAACACCATGAGATCTGTAGCCCATTGTGCGTAAGTAAGAGCAGTCACGCTACCCGCGGTCTGTAGCCTGAGCTTGTCCGCCTCGATGGTTCCATGAATCGCCTCACTCACTCCCCGATTACTCGTCCCAGTATTGATGGTCAACGTTGCCTGAGAAGGGAGTGAACCTTGAACGGGAAAGCTCCAGTCCTCTCCCGAGAACAAACCGTAGGCAACAACGTTAGAAAAATCGATGACCGCTGAAGAGTCATCCGATGTCTCGAAGATCCAAAAATAGGCCTTCTTGTTATCAAAATGAGCGTCGGATTGCTCGGCGAACATATCGAATCTGCCCGGTTCGGTCGCATTCGTTCCAATGACGGTGCCAGCGTATGGGTTCCACGCACTCTGAAGCGCGACCAAGTCACTCGCTTGAGCTGATGGATCGAATCCGATATCAAAGTAACCAAGACGCACCTCGTTCCCATCCGGCAATGAGATTCTGTTAGCGCTCGCGATGAAAGGCAGTCCAGCAGGAGCGGAATACTCAACCCTCGTCGCTCCCCAGCTGGGCATAGGCGTTACGAACACAAGCAATAGAATAAAAAACCGCGCCATGACTACTGTGCTGGGATACTCCAGTTAAATGACCCACCCGACTTACGCTCGATATAGAACGAGGTGCCGGGCTGGATGAGCACCTCTCCCGCCGCCGTATAGCCGGGGTCATACCAGCCATCCAGAAGTTGTGAACCTGTGAAGTAGAAATAGCGTGAAACGGCTCCACTTGGTTGAATGATAAGGAGATTATCCGACTTGGTAGGATTGGAGCCCGCCACCACGCCCGTAGTATCACTTCCCGTATACAGGCCAAGGTCTTTCAGAGCAACTGCAGACGCTGCCCGCAATGCCCCCAACAGATTAAATCCCTGTTCCACGGGAACGACCGTTGCCCCTTCCTTGGCAATGCCAAAGAATGTTAGATCCACAGCGAGCGCTTGTCGCCGCCGTAAGATCAACCCCTTCTCGGGCATGAGCGTCGTGTCATCGGCGGCAATTCCCGCCCCTGCTTGCCTCCAGTTGGTGCCATTGTGAAAGAACGTTGCCACCGTGCCACTTGAGGTCACCACCAACACATTGTCGGCCACGTTCACATCAGGATCCTTGAGCAAACCTCCACCATTGGGAATCAGCGCGTCAAAGGTCACGTGTGGCCGCACGGCATAGGTGTCGCCAACTGTGGGCGGCGCTGCCTGCGCACTGAGATCGTCCGACGTCGTGAGAATCCCGGTGTCAGCCGTATCCGCGATGTCTGACATTGATCCCAACGCAGCGCCCGAAGTGATCTCCACAAAGAAACTCCCATTGGCACCATTGAACTGGTCATTGGACCAATCGCCGTTCGCCGCCGCATCCGTTAGGCTCATCGTTCCCGTAGATGTGAGAACGCCTTGCGCCGCGCCCTGTCGGATCAATTGAAGGGAGATGAAGGTCAATTTCTCTGACCCGCTACCGGCATGCCCGGCAAGAGTGACGATGGTAGCACCCAGCGTTTCCGAAAGGACCGGTGGGGTTGGATCTATCACACCAGCCACCAGGAGAGAACCCTGACAGAGGCTCGCCATGAAACATTTCTCTAAAAGATTTAGAATCGGTTTTCTAACTCGCATCGAATCGTTGGTGTGGGATTCTGCCCCTGTGACTTCGCCTGCGCGAGGCCATCCATAGCGAGGCGAGCGGGATCAACGAGAGAATGAGCGAGCTCGGCTCGGGGATCGCAGCCGTTCGCAAGCTTCCTGTCATACTCGTGCCCGAGACCGTGCCAAGCAGGGCCGTGATCAGTGAATCACTCGTGCTGATGAGCGTCGTCGGAGGAGAGTTACCAGATTGAGGATAGATCCAATTGGCATTAGTACTAGTAAAGATTCCGTGTCCTAACACATTGGAGAATGACACGTCAGGAGCCACATTATCGGCGGTATTGAAGGCCCAGATATAGATCTGCTTCCCAAAGAAGTCGTCATCCTGCGCCTGGAGCCCATCACTGTCGCCGAAACGCCCCGCCTCACTTCCAATGGTTTTCACCAGTCCAGAACCAAATAGCGTGAAGTTCAAGCCGAGCGTGGTCAGATTTGATGCGTTCGCGGCAATATCGAAACCATCAGTGAAGAGACCGATGCGGACCTGTTCCCCATCCACAAGACCCAAACCTCCTGAATCGGCGAAGAAACGCTGATCGATTCCTGCTGTTAGATCGACCGTGATGAGTCCGGCCAGGGAAGGCCGGAGAAGGACGAGACTGAATGCTACTAGCAGAATCTGCATTCTAGAGAAGACTGTTTTAGAGTGGTTCATCATGATCCTGGTGGTCATTCCTCATCGAGCACGATCTGACCGAAACGCGGCGAACCAGCGCTAACATCGTCCGTGTCTTTGAAGACCACATCAGAGAAACCTGCGGCTCCGCCAGCCGGCTCGGATGCGTTGGGTGTTAGGATTTCGGTGAACCCGGTCTTCGGATCTCCTGAGGTTTGGAACTGAAAAGTGATCCCTCCCAGGTCATCGCGCTGCTTGAAGGAGAAGGTCGTCTTTTGACCCTGAAGGCCAAGGCTCACGGCTGGATCAGGGTCAAACATGTTCGGATCAGAACCGTGGAAAAATTCAAAGATGTTGGGCCTGAAATCCCGATCTGGATTGGCCTGTGCGCCCCACACACTAGCCTCTTTGAGCGCAACCGCCAGATCGGCGGCCAAGAAATGTTCGCTCCTCCAGTCATAATAACGCTTTCCGTCGATCGATGTGGTTTCCATGACACTGTCATTGGCGTGATTGGAATCGGATCCACTGACGGCGATCACCGCAGCGGTATCACCAATGACATCAATGCCAGAGATCGCCGTTGGCGCGACGTTTAGAACGACAGTTAGGGTGGCGCTGGCATCATTGCCGAGTTGACCAATGGTCCAAGTAGGCGAGGCATAACTCGCCCCTGCACTTGTGGTGACGGAGTCCACACTCACGCCGGGCGGTAAGTTGAGCGCTTGGCTTACCGTCACGCCCGTGGCGTCATCCGGGCCAGTGTTCGTGGCCGTGATAATGTAGGTGAGACTGGAGCCAGCCAAAATGGGATCGGCGGATTCGGACAGCATGACCGTGATGTCCACCGCGTGAAGCTGACCGATAAAGCCGTGTTTCGCCGACGCGCCAACGGCAGTGATACTGCCAGTTCCCCCGATCTCGCCGATGCTGCCCTGATTCGCGTAGTTGTCGCCAGCAGTCTGAGTACCGCCGGCATTGATGGTGTCGCTGATGGAGTAGTTCACACTCGTGTGAAAGTTAGCGCTGATGACAGCAATCGCCCCTAGCAAAGCGACTAAGGTGATACAGTAGTGCTTCATCTGTTTAGCAATGCCGCTTCGAGTTTGCGCAGGCGCTCATCCTGCTCGGCCACTGCCTTCTTCAAAGCCTGGTTCTCACGATGCAGTTCCTGCACGGCAGCGGCTGAGTAAATGGTGAGCGGGTAGGTGTCCACTTGCAGAATGCCGGAACCATCCGGAAGCTTTTCACTACTGCTTTGGACGTGCTCTGGGAACACTTTAGCGAACTCCTGTGCGATGACGTTGAGATAGCGCTTATCAGCGATGCCCGGGTGGGCCGCTCGGTAGGCATCGGTGTAGCGGAAGTCTACGAGGCGCACTTGATCCAATTTATGCAGAGCGTTGGTCAGAGGTTGAATTTCCGTTTTGATGCGTAGATCAGAATGCGCCACCCAGTTGCCTGCGATGGTCTTGCTAGCCTGGCCTTCGACTTCGAGCGCGTTCGTTATCGCGGTGCGATTGATGCCGATCTTGCCGGTGAAGACGTTGTCCTGATCGAGCCGCGCCACTTGGGCGGGGATCAGGTCGGAGCGCAGCGCGAGAACGTGCGAAGCTCCCGTGGCGATAGCGGTGATTTGGGAAGTGCCAGACGGTATGATGGTCTTGTCATAGGTGTTGTCGCCCCAGGTCACGACAGTGCCGTCCGTTTTGAGCGCCACACTAAAGTTGTAGCCACCGGCGACTTTGGCAACACCGGTCAACCCCGGAGGCACCGTGCTCTGAAGCCCGGTATCCCATCCCCACGCGACGACGGTGCCGTCTGCCTTGACCGCAAGACTGTGATGCGCGCCTGCTGCGATAGCGGTAACGTTAGCCAATCCGCCAGGTATCGTCGTTTGACCCAGTTCGTTGCGTCCCCAGGCAACCACGGTTCCATCGGCTTTGAGGGCAAGATTGTGATCGTAGCCAGCAGCGATGGCGATGACATTGGTGAGTGCTTGGGGGATCGTGGTTTGGCCGAATGAGTTGTTGCCCCAAGCGGTCACGGTACCGTCCGAGAAGAGGATGAGACTGTGAAGTGCCCCTCCAGCAACCTTCAGCGCAGGGATGCTAAGCGTAGGAACGTCGATCTGATTGGAATCGTTGTTCCCCCACGCAGTGACGCTACCGTCTATCTTGGCAGCGAGACTGTGCGATGCGCCAGCGGAGATGTCGATCACGTTGACGAGGTCGTTAGGGACGGCAGGGCCGCCGCCCCACGTGACGACCGTGCCGGATTTTAGAAGTGCTAGGCTGTGGGTGTTTCCCGCAGCGATGGCGGCGACGTCGGCCAGCGTTGGCACGGTGATCTGGCCGTCATCGTTGTGTCCCCAGGCCACCACCGGTTTGATCGGAGGGGCTAAAATGTCAGAGAGCAGCACCTCGCTCACCTTGGCGGCAACGAGTGCATACGGCGCGGCAGCGAGGCGTTGATCCGGGGGTAATTGCTCGAACCCGAGGGGGCCGTCGTTAAACCACACCCGCAGGCGAACATCATCGTGATCAAAGACGGTCGTCGGTAGGGCGGCCATGTTGCTCAGAGCCGCGTCTCCGAGCAATACGGCGTAAAGTCCGTCGTTTACCGTGAGGGAGACAGCCACGGTAGGTTCGCTGCCAGCGTTGCTGCTGCCATCATTGCTCCAATAAGTCTGCGAGCCATCACCGTTTACGAGTGCGAACTTGAACAGGCCGATGCCGTCAAAGAACTCGCCATTCACGGTGACGCGCCCCTGGTAGTTGATCAACGAAGGAACGGCCTGGATTACCGATAGCAGGGACATCGATACCGCAAAGCAGCGCACTAGAGAAAGAAAGCAATTCATTGTGAGGATGGATCTGGTTGCTGTGAGAGGGCTGGTTCTGAAACTCCAGGACGGAATACACCGCCGGTATCGGTAGCATAGAGGAGGTCTTTGGCTTTGCTAAAGAACAACCGCATATTACCGCGCGGCGCTTGCAGAATGTCGACATCATCCTGCTCGAACGTGAACCAGGAAGGCGCTGCGGACGGGATGGGTGCAGTGCCCGCAACGGAGAGACCGAAGGCATTGTCCTCACGCAGGTGCTTCAAGAGTTCAGGCGACGGCTCCACGACGATGAACCACTGCCATTGTTCCGTCCCATCACTATCAGACCACTCACGGCGCTCCGCGTGGAGGATTTTGTCGTGAGGAGTCGGGCGTTTCCAAAAGGCGCGTTGAAAGACCTCGATGGCATCCTTATCGTCGACTAACATTTCGTCCGTTTCGACATCGCAACCGACTAGCAGCACGAGGAGAAGAATAGAATAGAACGCTTTCATCAATTCCCCGAGTGTGAGTAGGTTCGCAGGAAGATCTGGATGTCCTTCACGCTGCGGACGAAGCGGTCGAGGCCCTCTTCCTCATCGTTGAGCAGGGTGTAGGCGGGAATGACGATCTTCCATTGGCTGTTCCAGACACTGCGGCCGATGAGGCGACTGCTGGTGAACTCCTGGGGTAGGGTGCTGAAGAAGAAGGCGGGGTCGTTCACCGGGCGGAAGGCCTGGTGCTTGCGGATGATCCACGGTTGCTCGCTGAGGGTGCCGTTGGTCTGGAAGAACTGGGTGCCGTTGAAATCGGTCGCGCCGAGATTGTAGGGCAGGGGGAGGGCCTGGTCGGCCACGTTCCAGGAGCGGATGACACCCGTGTCCCCGAAGGCGGGAGCCAGCATGTAGTCGACACCGGTAGGGATCAGATAGAGGTAAGGCGTGGCGCTGAGTGAATTCGGGCTGTCCCCGTTCGCGGCACCCGCGCCGGGAGTTCCGATGACGTAGGGGTCCATGCCGACGTAGCCATTTAGGACCATGCCGGCCGCGTAAACCTTGGTAGCGAAGTTCGTCTCCGAGTAGGCGTGATCTCCGCCAGCGATGGGGAGACCGAAGAAGTTGTAGCCATCGCGGATGGTGGTGCTGAAGGGAATGATGATTCCTGGAACACGACCGTTGGTGCCCGAGTTGCTGAGACTGCGGCAATAGGTGGCGGCATCACTGTCCTCCAACAGATCACTAACAATGTGCTGCTCCAGTGTTTGCTGCCAGGCGTCATCATCAGCCGTCGAACTCGGATCATCGACGAGGCGAAACAGCTCCTGACGCAGCGAGAAGAGCGTGCCGTTTTGATCCGGGTTGTTGATGCCAAGCCGTCCCTCTGCCACGGCGAAGTCCGCCTTCATCTGCGCCATGGTTCCCGCGAGTCCGGCATCACCCAGCGTGCTCACCGTGGCCTGCGGAACTCCGCCCGTCAGGTCACCGAGGGCGCGTGATGCCACGATCTTGTTGATCACCGCCTGCCCTTGTAGAGTGCCTAGCAGTCCCGTCTCATAGTCGTAGCTCTTCGCTGCAAGGTAAGTGTAGCGCGCCCCGAGATCGAACAACGTCCGATACTGCTCCAACGCCTCGTTGCGGAAGGTGCGAAAGGCCACGTCCTTGGTGCGATAGCCCTGGACGACGGCCGCGGCACGCTGACGGAAGACCTCGCGCTCGAGCTGCAGCCGGTCTCCCAAGGCATCCACATTGCGGAACTCTTCGGCCGCTTTCTGATAGTGTAGCAACAGTTGGGCAATCTCGACGTATCGGTCGAGCATTGACTGATACTGCAGTTCAAACTCATAGGCAGCCTGCCTTTCCTCGTAGCTGAATCCATACCCCTCCAATGCACTCAAGAGCCGCAACGCTTCCGTCTCCTTGAGGCCTCCAAGAACTGCTGCGGTTCCGGTTGCCGCAATCGATAGCGCCGTAGAAACGTAGCCTCCCGTGCTCAGCGAGGTCCTGATGGTTCCTCTGGTGACAGAAGTGAAGTCATTTGAAAACCCACCTTGTCTGGGAAGGAACTCACTAAGATTGATCCCGGTTTCAGAGAGATATTCTGCCAAGGAATTGGCGGCGACGCTAACGAGTTCCAAGCTGGCCTTTGCGATACTCAGTCTCTGTTGCTGCGCTTTGCTGGCGTCTCTCGCTGCAAGGATCCGCTGGTGGTAGGCGAGCAACTCCCTCATCAGTTTGGTTTTCTGGTTGAACGCTAGGTAGTCATTCTCAATCTGATCCTTCGCGTCCTTCACCGCAAGGAAGGCCAGTTGCGTATCGGTTAGTGCTTGCTGGATACGTCCTGTCACGCGCCTCTGCCCAGGGCTGGCTCCGAGGAACCATTGGTCGGAGAACTGGACCACAGAATGCGGGTCGAATTTAATCACGCTAATAGTGCTATCCCGGGTACTGGTAGCAGAGGCATTGATTTGCATGATGTCCAAGCCTGCCAATGCCGGAATGTTGACCGGCACGCGGGCTTGGATCGTGAGCGGTTCGGAGGTGTCGACCAGAGTTGTCGGCCGATCCACCGTGAACCAGTTGATGAGGTCTGGACCCGCGTAATCTTGCGCGTAGGTCTTGCCAGGCCCGACATCTCCAGGATAAGGGCTTCCGTAAATGTCGATGAGCTGGTAGTTGAAGGACCGCTCCTGCTCTTCTAGGGCCGTGTTGAAGTCGTCCACCTGGTTCTCCTGATTGCGCAGGAGTCCGGTCATGCGTCCCGCTTGATCGAAGGCACCCTTCGCATTGAGAACCGAACTGAGAGCGC
The DNA here is from genome assembly GCA_047616785.1 of Verrucomicrobiales bacterium. Taxonomy (GTDB): domain Bacteria; phylum Verrucomicrobiota; class Verrucomicrobiia; order Verrucomicrobiales; family DEV007; genus JAACDM01. The sequence goes on along the minus strand of JBLHHN010000051.1, from coordinate 3,748 downwards.
GTTCGTAAACTTGTTCGAAGTGGGAATCGCCCTCCTTCAATCCAGCCGGAGAGATGTCGAAGGCGATGGCATCGGGGCTAAGCCCTAGCGGGTTCAGCCTAGCATTGGCGTTGTCGAGCGTGGTCTGGAAACTGGTACCAAGGCCGGCCAGTTGCGCGAGTTCCGGCACGGTTGTCCGGTCCACGATTTGGATGCCGGTATGCTGGGGATTGTTGTCCACATCTGGCAGCATGGCGTTCCCAACCATCCAGTTCAGGTAGGCGCCTGATGTGGCACGGCTAGCCCATTCGTCGACTCCCCACTGTCGGCGTGCAAGGGTGCGGCTGTTCAGTTTATTGTCGCGGAAATGGGACCACCCCGTCGAGCTGTCGTCCTGATAGGATTGGCGCCAGGTGAGGGCTAGGATCTGCTCCGCAGAACGCGCAACGTTGGAAGCTGCGGAGGCAAACTTACGTTCGTCAAAGTAATCAACACTTACATTCTGCCCAAGTACTAACACGACTTCACTGCGCGGTGTCCAGGTGAAGTTTGGATTCGTCAGCAGGCGGTAGTAGCCCTTCAGAGCTGTCAGGTAGTGCCCGTAAGCATCTCCATGGGCCTGGGGGAACATGCGCTGGGCGTCGGCGGCATCGATGATCCCATTCGCCGTGCTGCTCCCTGCCTTCTCCTTGATGTTGTAGTTCACCGCATAGAGCACCTCGCCGCTGTCGATGCCGTTGGTGTAGTTCCAGTAAAGGCGATTGTAGGCGGGCGCAGTGGCCACGCTAGTGGCTAGGAAATCATCGCGACCACGCAGCAAGGCAAGTTCCTCCTCCAGCGAGCTAGCGACCTGGCCTTCGAAGGAGAAACGGCTGGTATTCACCTCCGTGATCGTGTCCTGGTCGTCCAACGAGATCGTTGGATTGACGCCGTCAGCATAAGCTTCGTTGCCCAGGATGGTGTATAGATCGTTCAAATAACCCGCGGCTAGGAGCAGCGCGTCGTTCACGCCGGGAACGTCGTATCCGTTGTCGATGCTGAAGAGCTTAGCGCGGTTGAGCACGGTTTCGTAGATCTCAATGAGGCCGGCGTCGTTGATGTTTTCGAGATTCAGCGCGATGTCACCCTCCCAGCGTGTGCCTGCCTGCGTGAGCACGCTGATATCGGTATTGACGGCGTTGTTGAATAGATCCGTCATGCGTTGATTGTAGGGATTGATGGCATCCAGCACCCGTTTTACCCAACCGGGAACCCCCTGGGCTTCCATCCAGTCCGACCAAGGAACGGCGTTTTGATCGGTGCCTGAAGCGAGCACGTTGCCTTTGTTAATCTTTGGCCGATAGCGCACGGTGAAAGCGTTGTCTTGTAGCAGCAGAAGGGGATCGCCGAGGGGAGCCGTGGGCGAGCCTCCCAAAGTGATAATGTTCTCAAGCGTGCCGTTGGGTTGCAACCAGGGAGAACTAGCATAGATCGCAGGGTCCACCTGATCATTTCGATTCACGGTTTCGAGGCGGAAGTCCACCTGTGATGCCACCAAGAGATCAGCGCTGCTGTAGAGCGCCACCTCAATGGTATTGATTCCCTTCGCGAAGTAGTTCGGACTGACATCGAACTGCTGACTCAGCCCGGTCGTCGAAAGGCCACTGGTCGGGTTGGTATTCAAAAAGGGTACTGGCGCGCGGAAGGCCAAGGCTTCCTTCCCATCCACATACACAACAAAACCATCGAGATCATTTGAGAGATCCGCGCTCAGGATGACCTGTGCAGGCAATCCGCTAGTGAAGTCCACGTTCTTTTCACTCTTCATCACGGCCCCTGGGAGATCACCGCCGCCATGACCGGCATCATAGATGGTGAGTGTACGCGGCACCGGCACGCTGGTTCCAGCCGCATACTCTGCTGTTGTCGGACGGTTGGCCGACGGGTTCTGAACGAGCTTCCAGGTTGTTGCATTGTCCAGCACGCCTGCTGGAGCATTGTAGGCATAGGTGGCCGGAGGCAATCCGCCAACCAATGACGCATAGCGCCATTCGAACTCATAGTCGTCCGGTTTGGCCGCAAAGTCACCGCTGTGACGCAGGGTAACTTGCTCGTCCAGCGCGTTGCTCGAATACTGTACTTTCATGTCCCCGACGTAGAGACGTGGGGCCACCTTGATGATGCCGATGCTCACTGGATCGCCTTCGGGGGTGAAAGCTTCACCGTTCCCGAACAAGACTGAGACATACCCGGTGCCATGGCCTGTGGCGGTCAGCGCGTAGCTGTCCACGGCGGTGTCGGAATCGCCGATCGCCGCCAGGGTGGTACCGGTCACATTGACGCTGCTCCCGACTTTGTAAGTGCCTCGTTTGGCGGGGTTCTCGATGAAGGTCTGAACCGCGGTGACCAATCCATCGATGGCATTGTTCCAGGTCGTGACCGCAACACCCGTCAGCCCCTTCAGCGCGTCGACGTCACTTTTTGATAATACGTTGAGATTCAGATAATCTTCACCAGCGATTTCATCCACAAACTCGCCCTCGAAGATCAATTCCCCGCCCTGAACATAGATGCGCTGCTGAAGATGAGGCGGCAGGCGTTGGAAATAGGTGCGCCCGTTGTAGATCGTTGTGGCAATGCTGGCCGGAATCTCGGCGAGCGGCACTTTCTTCGCCCGGGTGGGATCATGCAGAGTCACGCTCGGGGCGGCGGCTCCTGTGATCGCGATAGATTGTTGGTAGAACACCTCCGCACTGCTTTGACCCCGCACCTGCGGCAAACCGAATTTCGCCAAAGTCAGCGTCTCGGCCACGCGTAGTTCCGGCGCGGCATCTGGCCACACCGGACGGTAAATCACGGTCAGGGGCGTTCCCGTCACCGGATCGCCCTGTGGCACACCCGCGGTCAACGGTCGCAAATAGGGAAGCACCGATCCGACGGCCGGTTGGCTCGTCACACCCGGCACGAAGAACCCTTCCCTCATCGAGTAATAGAATTGCATGCCCAGAGACGGATCGATCGACAACTCTGCCGTTGCCGTGGCACCCGTGCCGCCGCCTCCAGTTAGAGTCACCGTGGGAATCGATGTGTAGTCGGATCCGGCGGTGTCTACGGTTATCAATGCGAGCAGTCCAGAGTTGGCTGCTGTCGCGAGTGCGCCTGATCCGCCTCCGCCCGAAAAGGTCACCGTTGGTGCTGTGTAGCCCGTCCCCGGACTTGTGACGGTGATCGCCCCGACCACACCCGTTGTGGATGCCGTCGCCGATGCGCCGAATCCGTCCCCGCCTGAAAACGACACCGTCGGAATGGAGGTGTAGCGCGTCCCAGGGGTGAGGATCGTCACCGACGTCACAGCCCCCCCCGACAAAGTTGCTTCTGCTGTGGCACCCGAGCCCACACCCGAAATGGTGACGGTCGGGGCACTTGTGTAACCAGAGCCCCCGCCCCCTATGACGTCGACCGAGATGCCACTGACCTGAAAATCCAGTGCCGCCGTGGCAGTGGCTCCGGAACCACCGCCGCCGGAAAGTGAGACGGTCGGTGCGAAGGTATAGCCAGAGCCGCCGTTCGACAGCGAGATGTTGCCAATCTCACCTTCTAATATGGCGGTTGCAGTCGCCCCTGTCCCTCCACCGCCGATGATGGCCACGGTAGGCGCGGAGCTGTAATTACTGCCTTTGTTAGTGACTGTGATGCGGACAATCTTGTCGGTGACCAAAAGCGCGTGAGGTCCGCGATAGACCCAGGTGAACCCCTTACGGTCCATGGTCGTGAAGTTGGCGTAGTGTCC
>JBLHHN010000050.1:0-24971 GCA_047616785.1 Verrucomicrobiales bacterium | reverse complement strand
GCTTCTGCACGCAGTGACCTACGCGATCCTGCATCGCTTTCGGAGCACCGTGTTGAAAGGAACGAAGTGGGAACGGAAGACCTTCGCGGAGATCCGGCTGAGACTGTTCAAGATCGCCGGACGGCTCAAAGTAATGCAGACGAAAGTGCGGCTCCATTTGGCAACGGCACTGGAGGCATCGCACCGAGTGATCTGGGAACGCTGCGTTCAGCCCGCTTTGCAGTGAGAACCAGCCCAGGCTGAGCCTTCCAGCCGTTAAAAAATGGAGGGGGTGGGTGTCCACCGGTGTGTCCTGATGGCGCGCCCATCGCTCTTTTTTAGGGCTAAGTGGCCTTCTCAGCCGCATTTCTGGCCATGGCACAATCCCTAACACGAGCACTATTGCTTGAACGGCTCGGACACCCCTCACGCTATCCTAGGTGAATAGGACAGGCTAGGGACATCTGTCGAAGTAATAGTTGAAGCGGGTGTTTCGCGTTTGGGGACGGGTTTCAGTGTGCTCGGTGTCTGTGCATGCATCTTTGATCGCTCCAGGGCGACCTCGTGCGGATCAGGAAGGTTGCCATGGATGATGGCGATGAGGAGCGGAAGCTTGAGCGCAACGGCGAAGAGGCCGAGCATGAGAAGGGCGACCAGTATGCAGATCATGACCTTGAGGATGGTTCAAAGGGCAAGTTAGGTCATCGCTTCGTGCCAGGTCAACGAAAACCGAAGGGGCTCAGACTTTGTTAGAATAACAGTCGTAATCTATGGCAGTTATGCAAAGCTCCCGCATGAGACTCCTCCTCTTCGATATCGATGGCACCCTCGTGGACACAGGCGGCATTGGACGTGGCGCGCTGCAGCAGGGGATGCGAGTCGCGTTTCCTAAAGAATCAGAGCAGAGCGAGATGCCTGCCCTCGATCTGGGCGGGACGACGGATGGCGGAGTCACCCGCTTTCTTTTCGAGAATTTCGGAGTGCCGCACTCAGAAGAGAACGAGAATAAGTTTCTCGCGGCTTATATTGACGTTTTGAAAGAGCGCCTATCGCCGATCGGCCAAGCCCCGCCCGGGGGGATCTTGTCTGGCGTGGAGGATCTGTTAGACAGGCTTGGATCGGAAGCAGACGTCACCGTGACCTTGCTCACGGGGAACACGCGTGCAGGCGCGGACGTGAAGATGAAAGCTTACGGTCTAGCAGGCCACTTTGACTTTGATTGTGGGGCCTACGGGTGTGATCATTGGGACAGAGATCAGTTAGGCCCAGTGGCCGTCGAGCGAGCATCGACCAAGCGAGCTCACGGGTTTTCGAGTGATCAAGTCTTCGTCATCGGGGACACACCGAAGGACATTTCTTGCGGCAAGGCCGTGGGAGCGCAGACAGTCGCTGTGGCCACGGGAGGATTTGATAAAGCGGCGCTGGGGTCGTGGGATCCTGACTATTTGCTCGATGATCTCTCGGACGTCGAGATGGTGCTCAGTGTCTTGCTAGATCAATGAAGCTTGGCGGTCATTCTTGGAAATCCAAGCTTTACGAATGGCTCGTCGCGTGGTTACGCCCTCGGAGACTATGAGTGAACGGATTGAACGCGTGCTTTTCTCAGCGCTAGACGCGATGACTTTTGATGAGATCATTGATGTGAGGGCGCCGGAGGAATATGGTATCGATCACATCACCGGGGCGATCAATCTGCCGGTGTTGCAAGACGAGGAGAGGGTGCGCGTAGGAACCTTGCATCATCAGCAGGGGCCGTTTGATGCTCGCAAAGTGGGCGCAGGCTTGGTCGCGGCCAATATCAGCATGCATCTTGAGAAGCATTTCTTCGAGAAGCCTAAAGGTTATCGGCCAGTGATCTACTGTTGGCGCGGCGGGCAGCGCTCGCGCAGTTTGGCCACCGTTCTTTGTGAAGTGGGGTGGCGCCCCATCGTCCTCGAGGGTGGCTACAAGAATTACCGGTCGCACGTGATCGAGGCCATCGAAACAATGGCTCCTCAGTTCCGATGGCATGTGCTGAATGGATACACGGGATCTGGCAAGACGCTGATCTTGAAGGCGCTGATGGCTCGTGGCGCTCAAGTGTTAGATTTGGAAGGCCTCGCTAATCACAAAGGCTCACTTTTTGGAGGTGATCTGGAGTGTCCGCAGCCTTTGCAGAAACGTTTTGAAACACTGATTCATGATCAATTGAGATCGTTTTCTCCAGATCGTCTGATCTTCGTCGAAGCGGAGAGTCCAAAGATCGGTCATGCAAATATCCCGGCTGCGCTGTGGCACGCCATTCGCAATGGGCCTGTCACAGAGATCCTTTCGCCCGTCGAGGCGCGTGCGCACTACCTTTATGGGGACTATGATTCCTGGATCATGGATTCTGACAGAATCCTGGCGACAATCGAGCGCCTGCGGCCATTTCACAGCGCGGCACAGATCGATCAATGGAAGAGGCAGTGTCAGGATGCCGCATGGGAACCGTTGATCCATGGGCTATTAACAGAGCACTATGACAAGCGCTATGGCTCTGCCGGGACGGGTCACTATGGCATGCCCGAGAAGACCTACCCTCTTGCGAATCAGAGCGAGTCCGCAATCGCTGCATGCTCGGATTGGCTGATGAAAAATGTTGACGAAGTCGACTAAGCATTTCCTTCTCATTCCGAAGAAACGGGCCTAGAATGACGTCCTAAGTCGAACTGATGAGGAAACGCGTTCTTTTATTCTGCATCCTGGTGGTTGTCGCGATGACCATGTTGAAGTCTTTCGTGGAGAGATCGGCTGATCGTCGAGACGACCGGCGTGCGTGGAGGAAAGAGCAGCGGGTAGACGAGCGGCTCCCGACTCCAGATCCGCCACCGTGGGTGGAATCCACGGATACGGTCCCGTCGCTGGACCCTCCCGCGTGGGATGAGCCGGTGACGCCGGAGGATTTGCCAGAATTGGCCTCTGAGCCTGAAGTGGATCCTATCGAGATCTTGTTGGCCGAAGAGCAAGCCGCCGCAGAAGAGTCGGAGCCGGAACTCGAGGAGATCGTGACGGCTGAGATTCCCAGTGTTCCAGCGACTTCGGGGAAGACGGAGAAAGTGTCCTCGGTTGTGATCAATGAGATCATGTTCTATCCAGCTCCTCGACGTGAGCGTGAGCGTGATCCAGAGCCCGTGTCTCTGGAATTCATCGAACTTTACAACCCAAGTGATGCCCCCATCGCTCTGGAGGGCTATCAGCTAGCTAGTGGGGTGAAATTCACGTTTCCCGCAGCCATTTTAGCGCAGGGAGGGTATTTGATAGTCACTCCTGACAAAGATGCCTTTCGAGCGAACTACCGCACTCAGGCTCCGATCGTGGGCAACTGGACGGGACGGCTCAGCAACTCTAGCGAAGAGATACGGCTGGAAGACGCCGAGGGAAAAACGGTTGATCGGGTCGTCTACGCAGATCAAGGCGACTGGGCGCGTCGCATCAATGGAGATGATGGAACTCCGCCGCCCAAGCGCTCCATGTTCTCGAATCGACGGAGTTACTCGAGGAACTCCGTCGGTTGGATATGGAAATGTGATGCCGATGGCGGAGGCTCGTCTCTTGAATTGATCACGCCTCGCCTGTCGAATAACCACGGATCAAATTGGTTCTCAAGTCAGGACCGTGGTGGCACTCCAGGAACGGTCAACTCGGTGCGGGCGACGAACATCCCGCCGCTGATCAGTAAGGTGAATCATCGTCCCGCCGTGCCGCAGCCGAATCAGAAAGTTCTCGTCTTGGCAGAGATCGATGACGAAGAGCCTGACAAAGTGGCGGCCCAAGTCTATTGGCGAGTCTCGGGGCGCCGTGGGAATGGCGAGTATGAAGCAGCTCCCATGAAAGCTCTGGCCAGTGGGCGTTACGCTGCGGTGCTCCCCGCGCAGCCGGACAAGACGATCATTGAGTTCTATGTCAGGGCGACTGATGGCAACGTGACTCGCACCTGGCCTGCGGCCGAGGAAGGCGATCCAAAGCGCCCGAATGCTCTCTATCAAGTAGACTCGGAGACGAATCGCACGGCCATGGCATTCTACCGTTTGATCATGACGTCGGAAGAGAATGATCGTTTCGGGAACAGTCGCCGTAGCAATGCGCAATCAAACACCACACTCATTCTGGATGATGGCAGTGGTCCCGTCATTCGCTATCTCTGTGGTGCGCGTGTGAGAGGCGCGAATAGTCGCAACAACACGCCACCTCCGATGCGCTTGACTATCCCTCGGGATCAACCGTGGAATGGCGCGGCCAAGATGAATCTCAACAGCGTCAATTCCTGGCTGCAGTACATTGGCATGAAGATCTTTCAATCCGCCGGGTTGCCAGCGCCGAACACCCTTCCCGTGCAGATTCGTCGCAACGGTCAGAACACCACGAGCAAGCGGAGCAAGGACTATGGCGCGTTTGTGCATGTGCAGCCTCTGGCCCGAGTCTTTGCCGAACAACATTTTCCGGAGGATGGCGGCGGGAATGTGTATAAGAAAGTGAGACCTGATAACAGTTGGTCCTGGCACAATGGCGATGTCGATGACTACCAAAGGGATGGCTGGTTGAAGCAGACAAATAGTGCGGACAATGATTGGTCCGATCTCGATCGGTTTCTAGGCGTGATGAACAATGCGGATCGGGATGCTGATTATCTTGAGCAAGTCGAGAAAGTCATGGATGTCGATCAGTGGCTGCGTTATCTCGCTGTGATGGCTTTGTTGGCCAATGGCGAAGGCGGCATCGCTACGGGCGTCGATGATGACTACGCCATGTATCGGGGCGTCACAGACACGCGATTCAAAGCCTTGCCACATGATTTAGATACGATCCTCACCATTGGTGACGGAGGCACCTCGAACCCTCACCACACACTCTTTGATTTCGTCGAGAATAATTCGCGCTTGAATCCGCTGGTGCCGTTCTTTGATCGGCCTGACATCCGCAAACGCTACTTCACGGTCATGGCGGAACTCATTGAAACGTCGTTTTCTAATGACCAGTTCAAGCGTTTGTTAGACACGCATCTGAGTGGGTGGGCTCCACGGTCGACCATCCAACGCTTGGAAGACTTCATGGCCTTGCGCTCTGCTTACGCCACGCAAGTCATTCGCAGAGCCATTGGTACGCCTGCCAAGAAGCCATCACCCACATCGGCTTCTTCTTGGCAGAGCCCAACAAGCAAGGTGGTGATCAACGAAGTGCTTGCGGCGAACACGAGCGCTCATCCACATCAGAAGACGTTTCCTGATGTCATCGAACTCCACAATCCGGGTTCGTCGAGCGTGTCTATGGCGGGCATGAGTCTCACCGACAATGTCGAAATGCCGGGCAAATTCATTTTCCCGGAGGGCACTGAAATTGAGCCTAGCGGATATCTTCTCGTCTATGCGGATGATCAAACATTCGAGGGAGAGTATCACACGGGCTTTTCACTCAAGCAGGAGGGAGAAACGCTCATTCTCTATGGTTCGGCCAAGACGGATGGGCCGCGCGATCGCCTCGATTCGGTTGCCTTCGGTGCGCAGATTCCAGATCACTCGATTGGGCGAGGCGGAAAGGGGAATGTGATATGGGCTCTTACGAAACCCACGCTTGGCGCAGCGAACGTCTCGGTCCCTGTTGGAAATGTGAGTGGCCTGCGTATCAATGAATGGCTGGCCTGCCTTGAGGCTCGTTTCTCCAATGACTTCATTGAGTTGGCCAATGCTGGAGACAAGCCGGTGGCTCTTGGTGGGGTGGGTGTGACAGGTGATTATTTGAAAGTGCCGGACGCTCATCGCCTTGCGCCATTGAGCTTCATTGGACCGCAGAGCTACCTGCTTCTTGAATCGCTTGGAAAGAGATCCGTGCGCAGGCATGCCTGTGACCTTCCTTTTCGGCTTCCTTCTCATCATGGTTGGATCCGGTTGGTCGGAGCGAATGGCACCGAGATCGATAAGGTCCACTATGTGTGTCAGCGCCCAGACATCGCGCAAGGTCGCTTGCCGAACAGCTCTGACAATATGGTCTATCTGACTGTGCCGACTCCCGGTGCTGCCAATGGGGCGGCTAAGGAAGTGTCATCACTCGTGCGCGGTCTCTTGTTAGGCTTGCGAATCTCCGAGATCATGTATCATCCTCAGAATGCTGACTTGGAGTTCATCGAGCTGACCAATACCGGCTCGGAAACGCTCTCACTCACGGGCGTCCGATTCACCGCGGGGATCGAATTTGTCTTCACTGACGGAACGTTAGAGCCTGGAGCCTGTGTCGTCTTGGCCAACAACCCCGAAGCCTTCGGCGCACACTACGGAAAAGCCGTTTCGGTTGCCGGAACCTACTCTGGCAAACTCTCCAATGGCGGCGAGACGCTCGAGCTATCATTACCGAAACCTGCGAACATGGCGATCCAGCGATTCAAATACAACGACAAATGGTATTCCGAAACGGATGGGGGCGGCCGTTCCCTCACCATCATCGATCTCCAGGCAGATGTGAAGCTCTGGGATGACCTGATCAATTGGCGTCCCTGCGACGCTGAAGGCGGCTCGCCGGGGACGCTTTAACAATGAAGGTGAAGAGGCACCGCAGAGGCGGGGAGAAGCAGAGGGTTCTGATAGGAGGCTTTGGCAGGGCCGCCAGGATTGATGGAGGTACGCTATTGAGCTAAGACCGTGCCATCACCGCTCGGATGATCTTGGCTTGGCCGTAATCGGCTTTTCCGTTGGCTTCTTCTATGATGGGTTTGAGGACGCTGTCAGATCCGTGTTTCTCAAAGAGAGTGTGAAGAAGGGTGACGACATCTTCAGGAATGAGGCGTTTCCAATCCACCTCTTGGCCATCCTCGATGATTCGGACGATGTGCTCGTGCAGGGTAGAGACTTTCATGTCACGTTGCTCGGCGATCTCTTCGAGAGTTCGACCTTCTTGAAGCAATGTCAGTGTCGTGGCGAAGGTTTGGCCGAGCGGGCGATTCACGTCCGCTGGCTTTGGGGCCGTGCGTGCGATGGTCTTGAGGGTGACTTGGCTCTCACTCGCTTCTGGGTTCTCTGTGAGGAAAGCCGCAATGGCTTCTAGGAAGGGCTTGCCATACTTGTCGCGTTTGTGGGCACCGACGCCGTGCAGTTGCAAGAGTTCGTCGTCTTCGGAGGGCATGTGCGCGGCCATTTGACGCAGGGTGCGGTCGGAGAGAACGACGTAGGGTGGCACACTTTCGGCATCCGCGATCTGTTTGCGGACGATGCGGAGATGTTCGAACAGGCCGGGATGACAGGGAGCATCTTCGGCTGCCGCGCCTCGCGCTGCTTTCTCCGGCTCGATGCGGGTGTCTTCTTGCCGTGAGAAGGTGCGATTCCCTCGCATGATCTCCCAGGCGTCTGGAGTGAGCTTGGGAATGGCGTACCCATCGTCCGCGAGGGCGACGACGCGTTCTGCAATAAGCGAGTCTAACACACTGCGCCAATGGGATTTGGGCTGATCTTTTCCGACGCCGTAGGTCTTCAAAGATTCATGGCCGAACTGCCGGACCTTGGCTGTGTTGGCGCCACAGACCACATCGCAAACATGGACTGCACCGAAACGCTCTCCAGTCCGAGTGATCGCAGAAAGAACGATCTGGGCGTCACGGGTGGCGTCGACGGAGCGGAATTCTCCGGCGCAGAAATCGCAGGCTCCGCAGGCCTCAGAATGGTAGATCTCGCCGAAGTAGCCTAACAAGGAACACCTCCGGCAGCTCGGAACGGCAGCGAAGCGTTCCATCTCCTTGAGCAATTTCAGGGTGCGTTGTTTCTCCGCTTTGTCTGTGATTTCGTCAATGAATCGTCGCTGTTTGACGACGTCTCCCGACGAGTAGAGCAGGAGACAATGGGAGGGTTCTCCATCGCGCCCGGCACGACCTGTTTCTTGGTAGTACGATTCGATATTCTTGGGGAGATCACCATGAACCACAAAGCGGACGTCTGACTTATCGATGCCCATGCCGAAGGCAATAGTGGCGACAATGATAGACATGTCGTCACGGATGAAGGCCTCTTGAGTCCGTGACCGATCTTGGGGTTCCATGCCGGCATGGTAACCTTGCGCGGGGATGCCGTTTGCTTGGAGTAAGGTGGCCGTGGATTCCACGCTCTTACGAGTCGTCCGGTAGATGATGCCGGATTGACCGGGGCGCTCTTTGATGAAACTGACGATCTGTGTTTCCCAATCCTTCTTGGCGCGTACTTCGTAGAAGAGATTCTCACGATCAAAGGAGGCGCGGACCTTGAGGGGTTGCCGTAAAGAAAGACGTGCTTCGATGTCTTGCGCGACTTTCTCCGTGGCGGTGGCTGTGTAGGCCGTGATGGGAGTGTCAGGAAATGCTTGGCGGAGGCCGCTCAGTGCGAGGTAATCGGGCCGGAAATCGTGGCCCCACTCAGAAATACAATGCGCTTCGTCAATGGCGAAGAAGGCAGGGGCACCACTTGGACAATCGCGTAGCCGGTCTAACATGCCTTCGAGCGCTAGGCGTTCAGGAGCAAGGTAGAGCAAGTCAAGTTCGCCTCGGCGATAGGCGTTGGCGGCGTCTTGACGATCAGTCTGAGAGACGGCGCTGTTCGCGCAGGCCGCGCGGATTCCATTGGCCACGGCGGCGTCGACTTGATCTTTCATCAGCGCGATCAAGGGGCTCACGACCACGGCGCAGCCCTGGGTCATCACGGCGGGTAGTTGGTAACACAGAGATTTCCCGCCACCGGTCGGCATCACCCCGAACACATCTCGTCCTGCCTGGACCGCTTCGACCAGTTCTCGTTGATGGGGACGGAATTCTGAGAACCCGAAGGTTTTACTCAGGGCTTGTTCAAGGGTTTGGTTAGACATCTTGTTGACTTGGTGGAGAGGCGAATCCGCGCTTGGAAAACGGAAGCCAGAATGCTAGAGCGCTGCCAAGTGAGATCATGACCCATGTCATCGTTTTCAGCTTGGCTAAGTTTGAAATAAAGTAGGACCAACTGCCATTGGTGATCTGCCCCTGGGTGAACAAGCCCAGCCCAAGCGCTCCTAGAGCACAGACGATGGGGATGGCCAGGTGCCTGCAGTAGGCAAAGGATGCTCCAAATCCGATCAGCGCTCCCGGTAAGATCATGGCGTAGAAGCCCTGTTTGTAGGCCCAGAAGAAGGCGTGGTAACCAAGGAATCCACCAAGGATTCCTCCTGCCAATGCTTGACCGATTGATTTCATGTTTAATAATGTAGGACGGGCCTCTAGTCTGTTCAAAGTGAACTCTGACGATCATGCGGAACGGCTTTTCTCCCGTCAAGAACAGGCCTTCGGAAGTTCTACTACTGCCAACCTGACAAACTCTGCAGCTTGGTCTCGAGATTGGTTGCCATCGCTTTCACTCGGTCCGCATGCTTCTGATCCTTCGCCAGATTGGTGAATTGCTCCGGATCTTTCCGCATGTCGTAGAGCTCCTCCGTGCCATCTGTGTAACGCATGTAAGCCCAGTTGGGCGTGCGCCAAGAATGCCCTTTGCCAAATGATAGCGCGCCTTCTTTGACCGTGGCGGTAGGGTCCTTCAAGATCGGGAGCAGGCTCGTGCCTTGGACATGCTCGGGAATCTTGAGCCCGGCCACTTTGGAGAGGGTGGGATAGAGATCGACAAGTTCGACGATGGAAGACGAACGGCCAGGCTTGTTGCCGGGAAGGGAAAGAATGAGGGGCACGCGTGTGACTTGTTCATGGACGTTGGCCTTCTGCCAGAAGGTGTGGTCGCCGAGATGATAGCCGTGGTCGCTGGTAAAAACGATGGCGGTGGTCTCTCGCAAGCCGAGTCGGTCGAGTTCTGTTAGGATGCGGCCAACTTGCTCGTCCATGAAATGCACGGCCGCGTAGTAAGCCGCCCACATGCGTTTCTGGTTGTCGGGGAATTTGTCGATGCCGTTGATCGCCGAGATGCTCTTGCCCTTTCCGAGTTCGGGAATGTCATCGAGATCATTCTCGATCAGTTTGGGAACGGTCATGTCTTTCCAAGGATAGGGTTCGAAGTATCGATGAGGGGCGACCATGGGATAGTGTGGTCGCACGAACCCGGCGGCGATGAAGAACGGCTTGGCTTTGTGCTTCTGTAGGAGATCGATGGTCTTGGTTGCGGTCTTGTGATCCGGCTGATCAGAGCCGTCTCCTTCGTATTTCACGGAAACGAACATGCGATGCGGCATCTTGGTCGATTGGCGACCTTCGAGTTCACGGGTGAAGATGTTAAGGTTGAGGCAGGCATAGTCACCTGGAGTGTGCGCTTCATTTCCCTGGGAGTTGAATCGCTCCGTCCAACATGCCTCTATGTCATCGCCATCGGTGCCTGCGATGATATCGCCGGGCACGCGCATGTGAAAGATCTTGCCCACGCGTGCGCTGTAGAAGCCGTTCTCTTTGAAATGCTGACCCAATGTCTTCTTGCCTTTTCCCTGATACCGGCTCGTCATGAAGGAAGCACGGGAAGGTCCGCAGACGGTACCCTGACAATAAGCTCGATCAAAGACCATGCCCTGACTGGCGAGCTTATCGATGTTAGGCGTTTGACAGATCGCGTCACCGTAGCATCCTAGGGTGTTGGCCCGCAGATCATCGGAGACGATGAAGAGCACGTTCTTGATTTCTTGAGCTTGGAGCGGGAAGAGCGCGGAGCATACAAGCAGCACAAGGAATGGAATCGGAGATCTCATCATAGACTACATGAGGTAGAACAAATTTGCAGATTTGTCACGATTCCCAATGGGACAGGTGCAAATTGGTGGCGCGATTGTAATTGGAAATTGTCCCTGGCTTCCCTATACACTAAGGAACATCGACCTACTGATAGACCTATGAGTGATCACCAGCCCAAACCGTTATTCTATGTTGTGCTCGGCCTTGTCGTGGCCGCGCTTCTTGCCTACGCTCTCCGGGGGACGCTGTTTCCCAAAGCGGACGATGGCTCAGGCAAGCCAGATGTCGTCATCACGAAAGAAGATCTCAAAGGTGGCGATGCTGCAGATGCGAGTGTGGAAGCGGCGGACGCCAATGTCCCGACTACGGTGAAAGAATACAACTATGTGGCCATGGAGAAGCTTCCTCCTGTGAAGGAGAAAAGTGACTACCAGCCGCTGCAAGCGCGCACGGTGAAGTTTGCGCTCAATGTGTGGGCCGGTTGGGCTCCCATCATTCTGGCCAATGGTGGTTCTGCTCCTGGCAAGGTCTGGACGACGCCGGGTGGTGAAGATTTCAAAGTCGAGCTCGTTCTCATCGATGATCCTGTCGCGATGCGTGATGCCTATGCGGCGGGCCATGTGCACATCGGTTGGGCCACGCTCGACATGGTGCCGCTGTTCATGGACGAGTTGAAGAAAGACAGCCGCATGATGCCACGCATCTTCCAACAGGTGGATTGGTCGAACGGTGGCGATGGCATTGTCTTCCGTCGAAAGATGGCGCGTGACCCTCAGAGTCCCACGGTGGCGGATCTGCGAGGAAAGAAGGTTGCATTAGCACAGAATTCACCAAGCGAGTACTTCTTGCTCAATGCCCTCGTCAATGCCGGTGTGCAGCCAGGTGAAGTGGAATTCATCTACACGCAAGATGCCTTTCAAGCCGCCGCCGCTTTCAATGCAGAAAAGTCCATTGCGGCTTGTGTGAGTTGGGCGCCTGACATTTATAACCTGAGCGACGTGGAGGGAAACAGTCTCCTCGTGAGCACGGCGACAGCGAACAAGTTGATCGCGGATGTGTGGTTTGCCCGAGCTGATTTCGCGCGCGATCACATAGATATTTGCGAAGGCCTCGTGCGAGGCATCTTCGGGGGCATGGAAGAAATGAAGACCACGGCGGGACGCCAAAGTGCTGCGGGATTGATGGCGAAACTCTACGGCATTCCTGCGGATGAATGTCTCGCAATGTTAGGTGATGCGCACTCTACGAATTACGCGGAGAATCGTGATTTCTTCCTCAATCAGAACAACCCTGCGAATTTCGAGCACACCTGGGACACCGCTTACTTGCTCTACCGCAAGATGCAGAAAGTAGCGGGCGCGCCGGTGAGCTTCCAGGAGGTCATGGATTTCTCGATCTTGCAGAAGCTTGCGGGAGAAGAGCCTTACAAGAGCAGCAAGAATGAGTATCAGGTCCGATTTGCCCCAAAGACCGTGCAAACGATCAAAGCGGAGGGCAATGAGATCCTCACCAAGACCGTGACGATTCAATTCTTCCCCAATAGCTGGGACCTGGCCAAGACTGTGACAAAGCGTGAGGGAGGCAAAGATGTGGAGGTTCCTTACGATCCCAATGTGGTCTTCACTATGGAAGAAATCGCCACTCTGGCAGGACAATACGGCGCGGCTAATATCGTCATCGAAGGACATACGGATTCTAGCATGCGCGGCCAAGTGAGCGCGCAATTGGTCAAGCAATTGGCAGAGAACCGTGCGAACTCCGTGAAAGAATCTCTTGTGACCAAGTACACGAGCCTCAATCCGAATCAGTTCACCGTGGAAGGTGTCGGCTGGGATCGTCCCGCCAGTGGGAGTGATCCTGACAACCATGCGAAGAATCGTCGAGTTGAGATTCGTGTCATTGCTTTGGAGAATCCTGAATGATCATTTCATGGATGGCAGCCTAGCGTATGAACATTTTCAGGCATCGATGGCGAGTTATTCGAGAACACCCGAGTAAGGGCGAAAGCCTGATCAGTAGTGTCGTGGGGGTGCTTGTCCTGCTCGCGATCTGGCACGTCCTGACCATGGGACCGCCGGAAAAGCGGATCATGAACGCCATTGCTTTGCCGAGCATTAAGGAGACCGTTCAGTCTTTTCCTTCGCTTTGGTTCGAGCGCGAGCTGTCACGAGGTGCTCTTGTTAGTCTAGGGAGGGTGTTAGGAGGCTTCTTCCTGGCCTCGATCATTGCGTTGCCGTTAGGTGTGCTTTCGGGGGCTTACCCCATGATCAATGCCTTTCTACGTCCTGTCAGCATCCTGGGACGGAACGTGCCGATCGCGGCGCTTGTTGGCTTGGCGATGTTCTGGTTCGGGATTGGAGAAACGCAGAAGATCATGTTTGTGTTTATGGCCACGGCGGCCTTTATTCTCTTCGATTCCACGCATGCGGTGGAAGGGGTATCGGATCGCTTTCTCGACACTGCCTACACATTAGGAGCGAAGAAGGACACGCGCGGTGGAGCTATCAAAGCGGCGGTGATTGGGGTGATTTACGCCTTATTAGTGGCCTTCGCACTTAGTCTTTTATCGACGAGTGATCAGGGCTTGGGAGATCGGCTCGCCTCGGGTAAGTTCTGGATCACGGCAGGCGTGGGATGGGTGATTGGATTCCTGCTTTGGTTCCCGATTCTAGGACACCAAGTCATTTCCAAAGTCATGCTTCCCTTGGCCTTGCCTAACATCACCAATAGCCTGCGCCTTCTCTTCGGCTTGGCTTTCGGTTACATCATGTTGGTAGAGATGGTCCATGCCCAGGCCGGGCTAGGCCACATCATTAACATGAGTCAGAAACGCGGCCCGCGTGAGCACGTCTATCTCTGTATCATCATCATCGCATTGTTAGCGTTCGTCATTGATCGCGTGGCGCTTTGGTTGCAACATCGTCTTTTCCCCTACGTGCATCATGTCGAGAATTGAATCTCCTCCTGAGGTCATCGCCTGTGAAGTGAAGTTGCTGGAAGCTCCTAAGGAGCCGGTGGTAGCTGCGACCAAGCCGATCATTGAGATGCGCGGTGTGACCAAGACCTTCGCTGCAGGCACGAAGAAGGCCTTCACCGCGATCAAGGATGTGAATTTCTGCGTCGATGATCTGCCTGGGGTAGGGGAGTTCATTGGCATCCTTGGACCAAGCGGCTGTGGCAAGAGCACCATTCTCCGTTTGATCGCGGGGCTGTCCCCACACTTTCCGCAAACGGAAGGCGAGGTGCTCCTTCATGGAGAGCCGGTCACGGCACCTGGACCTGATCGTGGCATGGTGTTCCAGGATTACACAAGTTTCAGCAATCGCACGGTGATCGATAATGTGGCCTTTGGGTTGGAATGCCAGGGTGTTTCTAAAAGTGAACGCTATGCGCAGGCTCGGGATTGGATTGGGCGTGTGGGGCTCGATCCTGACAATGACTCAAGCAAGTACCCGCATGAACTCTCTGGTGGGATGAAACAGCGAGTCGCCATTGCGCGGACGCTCATTCTCAAACCTCGCATCATCCTTATGGATGAGCCCTTTGGAGCGCTTGATCCGGTCACGCGGCATCGCATGCAAGATCTGCTCGTGCAGCTGTGGCGCGATTTGGAAGCGACCGTCTTCTTCATCACCCATGATGTGGGAGAGGCCGTTTATCTGGCGGACCGAATCTACATTCTGAGCAATTCACCTGGAACGATCCTTCACGAAATGAAAGTCATGCCGCCGGATCGGCCAGCCAAGGAGATGAGCCGCGAGACCGCTTTTCGCGATTCCGTGGATAAGATCAGTGAGCTGTTGGACAAATTGGAGGAAGGGCGCGATTAGAGGACATGGCTGACACATTCGGCACCCGACTGAAGCGCGCCTTCAAGTGGCACTGGAACCTCCTATTTCTTGGAGCTGGTGCGGCGGTGGGATTGCTCTCGGATTCACCAGATGTCATCTTGCCAGCCTTGGCTGCGGGTGAACTCGCCTACCTTGGCTTTCTCGGGCTGAATGATCGTTTCCAGAACGTTCTGCGTGGCAAGCGGATCATCAAAGAGCAAGAAGACCAAATGCGCGTGCATCGCTTGGTGAATTTCCTCTCGGTTGAAGATCGTCGGCGGTTTGAGAACTTGCAGAAACAGTGTAAGGAACTGACTCAATTGCAGAAACGGCTCGACACGCAGCGCCACGATGAGGCGAACGCTACCTTTCGCACGGAGTCGTTGGACAAGTTGCTCTGGCTCTTTCTCAAACTGCTCTATCAGAAATCTGGTGTGGAGCGATTCCTTGCCCAAACCGATCGGCGAGAACTTGGCGATCAGTTAGACACGGCAGAGCATCAGGTGGCAGAAGCGACGGATCATGGAAAGAGTGAACGACTGATCAGCTCCTTGCAAGAGAAGCGAGCGATCTTGAAAAGCCGCGTGGCGAATTACGATCAAGCGCAGGAGAATTTCGACGTCCTGTCGGCAGAGATTGATAACACGGAGCAGAAGATTGTGCATCTCTGTGAGGTCGGCATGACAAATCGCGATCCCTCGAACTTGAGTCATCAGATCGACGGTATCGCGGACAGTGTTTCTTTGTCAGAGAAAGCCCTGCAAGATCTGAATATCGATCAATACATGCCAGATGATACCCCGCCGCCGCTCATTTCTGAAGAGACGACCTCCGGGATGTCGTTGGTTGAGATGGGATAGCCGCGGATTCTCAATACTCCGAAACGGTCCAGGCATTCTCGCCGGATTCGCGGATGGAGACCAGCTGATTGGCGGCGATCTTCTCGATCACTTGCTCCGTTCCGCTTGGCCAGCGAATGTGAAGACGATCGACTTGGTTCGCCGTCCCCAATCCTAACAACAACGTCTTGCTGTTCTGCGCGGAGAAGCCTTCGCCACACCGCGTTTCTTTGACTAGTAGCTTGCCGCCGATCTCGGCGCGGATGCGCACGCCGTAGCCATCGCGATTGGACTCGCTCCCTTGGAATCGAAGTGCCAGAAAGTGCTGATCTTTCAAGCGATCACCGAGTTGATTGCGATACCAGACGAGTTTGGGAGCATTGGCGTTGATACTCACGAGATCTGGCCAGCCGTCGTGATCATAATCCCACCGGACAACGCTGCGGCCATCCCCAAGGTGCGCCATGCCGGAGAGTCCTGACAGATCTTCAAATTGTTGGCCGACGAGGTTGAGGAAGAATCGGTTAGGCTCGTGGCCGCTCAGAGAGTGTTCACCAGCGGAGGAGTTGTCCAAGTTGGCGACCGCTTGCCTGGTTGATTCGTCGAAGGATGGCGACGCTGCGAGATCGTCTCCTTTCAAGGGATCTTTGCGCACGACCGCACGCCAAAGACAACTTCACAAGTCTTGTTTCGAGTGGGTGACTTGCGGGGCGGAATAGTAACCACTGGCCGCGTAGATGTCAGGGTAACCATTGTTGTCGACATCGACGAAGAGCCCACCGAAGGACCAGCCGACTTTGGCCACGTGCATGTCAGAGTCACTTAGGCCAGCCACTTGACGAAAGGTGTCGCCTTCATTGTGAAAAAGGAGACTGCCCTGCGCAGAGTAGGTGACGCGCTGATCGAGGCCTTCGATCTGGGACGTGATGCGACGGCCGGCTTTGCTGAACATGTTCGAAACGTAGAGATCGAGCTTGCCATCACGGTCGTAGTCATCCCAGGAAGCGCCCATGCCGAAGCCCATCATGCCGGTGCCGGCGATCTCTTTGGAAACTTCTTTGAAGGTGCCGCCTTCATTCCGAAACATCGAATCGGGCGCGAAATCATTGCAGACGTAGAGGTCCACGTCGCCATCGTCATCGTAGTCCGTCCAGACGCTTTGATAGGTGTTTCGCCATTCTGCAAGAACACCAGCGGACTTGGAGATGGCGAAACGTCCCCCTCCTTTGTTCTCTAACAGGAGGTTCGGTGGTCCAAGCATCTCCAAGTAGCGATGGGAGGTGTCGGCTCGACGTTTGAGCTCTTTGGCCATGGCTGGCGGAAAGAACTCGTCGGCCCAGGTGGCGACGGGCGAGCTCTTCGAGGTGGGACCATACAGGCCAAGGTAGACATCTAACAGGCCGTCATTATTGAAGTCGGCGGCGGAGATTGAGGAAACCAAGTAGGGCAACGGAGCTGCGACCTTGGCTTTGGATTGATCGACGAATGTGCCGTCCACGTTCTCAAGGTAGAGGCTTCGATTGAGGCTGCGACCGATGAAGGCATCGGGATCGCCGTCGTTGTCAAAATCCGCAAAGATGGCCGCATTGCAATAGCCATCGAGATCAAGCCCTAACTTAGAAGCGACATCTTCATAGCGACCATCTGCTTGGCGCCGTTGGAAGAGTTGATTCTTGCCCCACCGGCCCATGACGTAGAGTTCGTCCCAGCCATCATTGTCAATGTCCACCACAGCGAGGCCGGGATGTTGGTGAGATGTTTCGATGTCTTGATAGCGTGCATAGACAGGATCCGTGGTGGTGAACTTCCCGTCCGTGAAGAGCTTGATCAGATTCTGTTCGTGATAGGAGGCGCGCGCGCGTTGGTAATCCTCTTCGTGGGCCAGGGTTTCACCCAGCGTTTCGCGGAAGAACTCGATCGGTGATCGCTGAAGTTTGAGCGCATGTTGTTCCCACGCAGTGATGTGCCAGGGGCCGCCGTTCTGGCGTTCCCAGGTGAGCGTCTGCTGGGAAGTGATGGAGCCGTGGTCGCCGTTCGTGAGTTTGGCGTTGCCGTCGAATCCTACCAAAGAACGCATGACGTTCCCGCCTTCGTCGGTTTGATCTGCAGAGTAGAAGAAGAACTTGGCACGGCCGAATTCGGTGATTTCTTGGAGCAAAGCATTCCAAAGAAGCCCCTCAGAAGTCGCGGTGACTTCGATCTTCGCGGCCGAATGGAAGTTGACGGTTTGGACAAAGGGCAATCCCTCGACAGCGTGGGTGTCGCTGCTCTTTTCCAAGGCGCTCCAAGTCAGCCGATCATGAAAGAGAGATCGGCTCTGGGCGTCAGGGATTTGTCGTTGCGCTAGCCCTTCGCGAAGAAGTTTGAGCAATGGCGTCTGATCGAGGATCCATTCCTCAGAGGTGACCATCCTCTGCAGTCGCTGTTCTTCTGTCAGTGGCTTCGGCGGAGCTGCCGACTCGGCTTCACTGATGCTCGTTGCTTCGCGGGAACATTGGCATAAAAAGGCCGCCAGAAGAGTCCCTAGGAGGAATCTCTTCTGGCGGCGAAACATGGTGTCCGAGCGGTTGGGCTTAGCGGATGGTTAGGCGGTAGTAGCCTGCGGCATCGCTCGTTCGGCCGGCGTCGCTGTCCATGAACTGACTCATGGTATCGGCTGCTGTCACGGTCATGACCTCCACCCAATCGCCATTCAAAGTGTTGGAATATTCGATGACATAAGCGGTGCTACTGACACTAGGCCAAGTGAGATTGACGCCTGCATCGGTGCGGACGGGATCGTCCAGCTTGAAGAAGGAGGTGGCATCGTTCGGATCTGTGCCAGCAATTCCTTCGGCAGTGTCGGATTGGCCATCGCCGTCTGCATCGGCATCGGGATTGGCGACCACAACGCCCTCAAGTTCTTCGCCAGGATTCGATTGTAAGAAGGTCACTTCGTCTTGCGAGAGGATCTTGTTGTAGATCTGCAGATCATCGATCAATCCCTCGAATCCGAAGGCGCCGCTCATGGCTCCAATGACGAGCGCAGAGTTGGCCGTGTCATCGAATCCATCAGAATCCGCCGAGCCGGCTTCTTCACCATCCACATAGAGAACGATCGACTTGGCATCCGATGTGTTGTCGAAGGTGACCACGAGATGATGAGGTTCACCAGCGGTCACACCGCTTGCGGCAGCGTCTGTGAGGCCGCCACCGGCAAAGACAAAGATGTTCTCGTCGTTGTAGACAATGGCGAAGGGCTCTCCTTGAGAATCCCCACCAAGGTTCTTCGAGAGCAGTGTGAGGACTCCTGGATCCCCAGCGGCTGCTTGGAACCAGATGGACATACTGGTATCGACGAACGGGTCAAAGGTATCGGTGACCTCACCAAAAGCCGCTCCGACCGCGCCGTGAGAGATCCTGACAGATTGGCCAGAAGCGAACGTCGCCTGGCCAGGCTCAAAGGTGCCTTCACCGGTCGCCTGATATTCTGCATGACGTCCACGTCCTGAGACATCGAACGCGGAGTCGCCATCGGCTTCATCGAAGGTGTAGTGGGCCACGAGGCCATTCGCGTTGTTGATTAGTGCCGAGAGATCGACGACGACCTTCTCATCGCCCGAATCATCACTCGTGAATTCGAGGAAGGCAGTGAAGCCTCCTGCCTCTCCTTTAGGATCAAAGCTCACCATAAACGTGTCCTTCTCACGTGGCGCTAGCGTTACCGGAACGTCAGTCACCGAGTAGTGATCCTGATCATCGCCTGTGATGGTCACATTGGAAATGGTCAGGGCGTTTTCTTGGCCGGTGTTCGTGATTTCCAAAGTGCGCGTTTGCGAGGAGGCATTCGGCAGTTCGCCAAAGATGTTCTTCGTGCGCACGAGGAGGTTTGGATCATCTGTGAGGATCATGCGCTGTTCTAAGCGCACATAGTCAAACTGGATCCAGCTGCTGTCGCTCTGACCGGTGCGTTCGATCTCGATGGTGTTCGCCCCAGCCAAGGCGTCGACCTGAGTTGGAAGGAAACTCGCGCGGATGATGGTCTCTTCGATGATATCCGTCTGCGCGAAGATGTCGTTTCCATTGACTCGGATGACGATGTCATGAATCGGCTCAGGGCCGCCGGATCCAAGATCTCTAAAGTCGATCTCGAGGCGCATCTGGGTGGTGTCTTCGATGAGTTCTTCATCAAGATTGAAATGAATGCGATTGAATGGGTCACCGCTGGTGAGAGCGCGTTCGAATCCAGTCGTATCTTCATCGACGGCAACGATGCCAATAGGATCTGGATATTCACCGGCCAGATAGTAATCGTCGTCCAAGGCCATGGGATCGCCGGGGCCAGGCTGAGCACCGCCTCCTTCTTGAGAGAATTCGGCTTGTCCATCGTTGTCTTCGCCAACTTGCCAGAGTTGTTCGTATGGCAGAGGTGTGGAGTTGGGATCGACAGGGTTGGTGCCATAGAGCACTTCGTCATTGTCGCTTTCACCATCAAGGTCTGTGTCCGTTTCGAATGGGCTGCTGCCTGCGGCAATCTCGTCGCCATCTTTGAGCCCATCGTCGTCGGTATCGATGTCGAGCACGCCTGTCATGTGCGTGTTCACCTCAGCTCCGTCTAACAGACCGTCACCATCAGTGTCTGGCACACGTGGCTTCGAGAAATGCTCTTTCACTTCCGGTCCATCGTTGAGGCCGTCACTATCCGTATCCGCAACGGCGGGCTCGGTGTTGTTCTCAAATTCTTCGAGATTGGTCAAGCCGTCGTTGTCTTCGTCCTCTCCAGCATCATCTGGATTGCTCGGATTGAGGAAGGCAAACTTGGCTTCGTAACTGTTAGGCAAACGGTCGCGGTCCGTATCGTCCGTGCGGAATTCCAAAGTCAGGTAGTCAAACTGGATCCATCCTTCGCCTCCAGTCCTCTCGATTTCGAGCACGTTCTCTCCTACCTTCGTCGCGGCATCTGCTCCTGAAACGACCATGCGGATGAGCGTATCTTCCGTGATCTCCGTTTGAGAAAAGAACTCGTGGTCATTGAGGCGCATCACCACGTCATGGGTGCTTGTGCCATCGGCAGGTCCCATGCAGCAGAGCCTGACTGTGACTCGATACTCAGCACCCTCGCTCGCAGAAATGTCATTGAGATTGAAGTGAATGCGATTGATCGGGTCTCCGGCCGTGAGAGCACGGTCGTAGTTGAGCGTCGCTTCGTCAGCAGCGACGGCTCCGACTTCCCCGTAGGTCCCGGCAAAGTAGTAGTCGTCGTCTTGTTCGTCGGGGCTGCCTGGAGGGTCATTGGCACCAACTTCCTGACTGAACTCTCCTTGACCTCCATCGATAATCCCCAACTGCCATAGCTCGGTGTAAAGGACAGGTATGTCCGTGGCATCGTTAGGATCCGTCATCAGCTCGATCTCGCTGGCGTCATCGACTCCGTCCGTGTCGCTGTCTGCTAGGATCGGGCTGGTGGAATGTGTGGTCACTTCGTCGCCGTCACTCAAACCATCGCCATCCGTGTCTTTGACGTTGGGATCGCTTTTCTCGACATTGATTTCGGCGGCATCATCCAAGCCATCGTTGTCGGTGTCCGCTAGAGAGGGGTTCGTTTGGTGGGTTTTGACCTCGGCGCCGTCTGTCAGGGTGTCGCCGTCCGTGTCTGCTTTGCTTGGATCGGCGCTGGCTTGGAATTCTTCCAGATTGGTTAGATCATCGCCGTCTTCATCGGCAGTGGCATCAGCGGCATTGTTAGGGTCGAGGAAGGCGTATTGATCTTCAAAGGAATCTGGCATCCCATCACCGTCCAAGTCGGCAGCGCCCGACTCTAAGCGGATGTAGTCAAACTGCACCCAAGCGCTGGGACTGCCATTGGTGCGTTCAATTTCAATAACATTCGCACCTTGCGTCGCGTCGACGTCTTTGGCGATCACCGTTTCTTCGATGAGGACATCGGCGTCGATACCTTCTTCCGTGAAGATCTCGTTCCCGTTGAATCGGATGGTGACATCGTGCATGCTTTCTCCGCCATCGGCAGCTCCGAAGCAGCACAGCTGCATGGTCAAACGGAGTTGGGTGCCTGGATCTGCCCCTACGCTATCAAGATTAAAGTGAATGCGATTGAACGTATCGCCTGGGGTGAGGGCGCGGTCGTAGTTGAGAAAGGGTTCGTCTTCAGCGACGGTTCCAATGGGATCATCATAGGTGCCCGCGAAATAGAAATCATCGTCCTGGGCATCGGCAGCACCTGGAGCGTTACTGATGCCCATTTCTTGGCTGAATTCGGTTTGATTACCATTCTCGGCATCTCCCAGGAGCCAGAGTTCGGCGAAGTCTTGAGCAAGGGCCGGGGATGCGATTGCGAGGGCGTATACGAGGGGTATGAGAATACGTTTCATAGGGTTTGGAAGGGGTTGATACGGACACTCTATCGAGATTTGTGCAATTCTCAAATGGCGGCGTATCTCGCCCCGTGAAATCAACCCCAGCTCTCGCCCTGAGGGCGAGAGTTTAGAAGCGTCCAAACGAGCCTAACGACTCCGCCCGGAACGTCCGCTAGAGCTGCTGGAGCGCCGTTGATCCGCTTGTCGCTGCCGAGCGCTTTGCTGATCGGCTTGACGTTGGCGCGACTCGGAAGCCTGGCGAGCTTGATCGGCTTGACGCGCATCGGCAGCTTGCCGAGCGCGGTCCTGATCGGCTTGACGCTGACGCGCATTGGCTGCTTGACGTGCTTGATCGGCCTGTTGTTGGCGAGCCGCGGCAGTTTGCTGAGCACGCTCTTGATCGGCTTGACGTTGACGCGCCTCAGCGACTTGACGTGCTTGTTCAGCCTTTTGTTGACGAGCAGCGGCAGCTTGACGAGCGCGTTCTTGATCGGCTTCTTGCTGACGCGCCTGCGCAATCTCTCGTGCCTGTTCTTCTTTGGCCTGCTGTTGCTGCGCTTGCTGGGCGGCGATCTGACGTTGTTGCTCTTCTTGCGCTTCCTCTTGGCGCTTTCGTGCTACCATCTGTTGCCGACGTTGTTCGGCTAGAGCGTCTTTGCGCTCGGTGTCTTCGGCACGGCTTTGCTTGAGGGCGTCCTCTTTCTGGCGTCGCTGTTCGGTGGCCTGCTCTTGTGCCACCGTCACTTGGCGTTGCTTTGCTGCACCTTCTTGAATCTCACGTTGTTGCTGTTGTTTCTCTGCGAGGCCTCGCTGGCGCTCTTGGGTTGTCTTTCGCTGGCGAGCGGTCTCGGTGTCGTTCTGCCGATCTCGCAGCGCTTGTGCCTGACGTTGAGCGAAAAGAGATTCTCGTCGAGGTGTGACTTTAGGTTCAGGATCGCTCTTTGGAACGTGGCTTGCGGGTCGATCATTTGGATGACAGGCACCTTTGTTAGGATCGTGTGGCCGTCCGAGACCTTTGCCTGGGCCCTGCGGCTTGCCCGCGGGCTTGGGATGGAATCCTTTTCCGCGAGGAATGTGGTTGTTCACCACGATGATAGACGATCCCGGGAAGTAGGGTTCTTCCTCCCAGTAGATGGTTTCCTCGATCACCACCGGCGGCTCGCCATAGACAATGGGAGAATCATCGAATACGGGCTGTTGTGTGAGGATTAGTCCGTCTAGTTGCTGCTCTTGCTCCCAAAGGGCTTGTTCCGCAGCGAGGGCGTCCAATTCTGCCTGTTGGGCTGCGAGGATGGCCTCCTCGGCGGCGATGATGGTAGGATCTTCCACGAGAATGGCGGGCACCACAGTGATGGGAGCCGTCTGCGCATGCAGGTTTGGAAGAGGTGGGGCCGTAATCGGTACCGGCGCCGGAGGGGCAGGGTCGACAGGAGGTATGAGCGTGCCTGGGTCCGGGGCGACAGGTCCGGCGATCGGTTCAACAGAGGTCCGATTCAGGCTGATGAGCCATGGGATGGAAAGGACCGCTGCGAGCAGGATGAAGGTGACTGAAGAGAGGGTAGTGGACGTTTTCATAGTGACATGTCATGATCGACGTGAAAACACTGAGATTTCTTCGAATAAATCTCATTCTTCCAAATTTGAGCCGCTTGGCGGCGCTCTGGCCTTACTCTATCCCTTGCCGATGCAGTAGAGCTTCTCGTTCGTACGGATGAAGAGATTCTCTTGGGCGATGGCAATGGTAGAGCGGGTGAATTGGGCATCTTCTTCGCCCATCGATGTTTCGTGAAGGAGTTCGTAGGTGTCACTTGCTTTGACGACAAAGACATCGCCCTTGTGGTTCATGAGATAGATCTTCCCATCGGCAGCCGTAGGAGAGGCTTCAAAGGTCGTCCGTCCGATGACCTCGCTCCAAACGATTTCTCCCGTGGCAGGCTTGACGCAACTCAAGGTCGGCCTGGGCCCGTTCCCATTGAGGATGTAGAAACGACCGCCGTAGTAGATCGGGGTAGGGACGTCTGAAGTGATCGCTTTCTCTTCGCTGACCCAAGCAAGCGCTGAGTCGTCTAACATTCCTTTGCCGCCTAACTTGACCGCGTAGATAGGCTCTTTCTTGGGTGCGCATGCCAAGGCGATGCCCTCGCCTGCCACAGGGGAGGCGACCAATCGCCAATGGCCGATCTTCTTAGGATTCCACGTGCCCCAACGCCAGAGCTCTTCGCCCTTAGCATCAATGTCATGCCCGGAGATGCAATCACCGCCACAGATCACGAGCTGGGTCTTGCCATCGTGATTGAAGATCATGGGGGTGGTGAACGCTTCGCGCGATTCAGCCACGGCTTCGCATGGGCGTATATGGCGCCAGACTTCTTTGCCGGTGGCGGCGTCGAGTGAAAGGACGTAACTTTCGTTAGGCTTGTCCTCGAAACCTCGACCCCGGGCTTGGACATCACGCTGCAACACTTGCATGTAGACATGCCCGTCAAAGAGGACGGGGCTTGTCGAGAACGTCCATTGGAAGGCAAACGTGCCATAGTCTTTCTGAATGTTACGTTTCCAAATCTCTTTGCCATCCATGTCGAACGCTAACAGGTCACCTGTGCCATAAAAGAAGATGACGCGCGTGCCGTCTGTGGAAGGAGAAGGCGCGGCGTAGTTGCTGCGATCATCCTGTTGGATCTCGGACTTGAGAGTGTTCTTCCAGAGGACTTTGCCAGTCTTGCGATCGAGGCAGAATGCTTCGAGCGCTTTGTCCGTAGGATCGGTGGAGGTGATGAAAACATGATCCCCCCAGATCGCGGGCGTGGAGGAACCTGTGCCAGGCATGTCCACGCTCCATTTCACATTCTCTTCTTTGGAGAACTTTGTCGGCAAATTGGCTTCAGGTGAGGAGCCATTGAATTCGGGGCCACGGAATTGAGGCCAATTCTCAGCCGCAGGGAGGGAGGCCATGAGTAGAGTGATGGATGAGGCGATGATCCAGGTGTGTTTCATGATGTTGAAGGTAGAGATGTGGGGGTGTGCGTGTCAAGCGGTTCGCGGGTCAGAGTAGCCCTGGCATCTTGCCTGGCACATTCGCGAAGCGCCGAGGCCATCCGTTCGCTCAGGCTCGAAGCCGATTGGCACGAAATAGATTTGCCGACGCCAGCCGCGTAGCGACAGGCTTGTTCAGAACGATTCTGACACTCGTGCGCCGTCAAGCAGCACAACCCCGCTGGGTGGGAGACCCAGCACAACACAAACCATGAAGAAAGTTGATAACTCAAGCGTAACTGCGTCGCCAAGAGGCGGGGTGGGAAGCAACGTGAAG
>JBLHHN010000049.1:0-25014 GCA_047616785.1 Verrucomicrobiales bacterium | reverse complement strand
GAGCGCCTCGACGGCGTCCATGATGAAGTGCACCATGTGATCGGGGCCGACCCAGTCGCGGATGTCGGGCGGTAGCAGTAGCGGGGTGTCGTGGTCGATGTTGACGAATCTTGCGGCCATGTATCACCTTAGCGACTCGCGCCGTAGATGTCACCCTAAGTCCGACAGGCTGCTAGGCGAAGCATTCTGGCACGATGTTTCTGAGAGATCATCGCGGAGGGTCAGGCATCTCCTCGGTGAAAGCAACCTCTACCCTCGCATCGTCGTCATCCCGGGCATGGCGCGCGTCGGTCATTACGTCGCGTAGTCCGACCTCCGTGCCGTCTGGAGAGGCAGGACGGTAGAAAGGAAAGAGAAGTCCCCCAAGGAGGCTCCAGAAGGCACTGAATCCGAATCCGAGCAGGGAGATCATGACACCGATTTCCGAGCTGACTTGGCACAATTGGTTGAGAAAGGATTCAAAGAGCGTCTCCCGAATGCCGATGCCTGAGACAGAGACGGGGAGCGTGGTGATGACGTCGACCACGGGCATGATGGTGAAGATATTAAAGAGCGCGACCTGGGCTCGCATGGCTTCAGACGCCGCGAAGAAAGTCCCGAAATAAAGCCAATGAATGACAAATGAAAGCGCCACGCCACTGAGGGTGATCGGCCAGTGTCGGATGAAGAGGACGAGCGTCTTGGAAAACTTGATGGCCTGATCACGCAGTGGCAAGCCTTCCGGAGAACGCTCACACAATCCCGAAACGGCCAGTAAGAGGAGGAGGGTGATGCCAATGACGGAGGCTCCCAAATAGACGCCCGCAAAGAGGGCGAGTTGAGAAGAGATGCCAGAACCGGCCAACCATTCCCAGCGAGTCAGGCAGAAGATGGCATACATCACGACGACGGCGGGCAGACCGCAGAGATGGTCCATTAAGATGCTCACGATGGCCTCTCGCTGTTTGTTAGGAAATCGGCGGATGAGATACAGGACTTTGACTGCGTCTCCGCCGACGGTGCCAACGAGGATGAGATTGAAGAAGGCTCCGATGAGGCTGAGCTTCGCATTATCCCACCAACTGATGTGAATGCCTTGAAGCCGGAGAAAGAGTCGCCAACGAACAATGCCAAACCCGATCACAAGTCCGGCCAAGACGATTCCGACAAGGATCCACGCGAGACTGGCTTGGCTCAGCGCTGAGAGGAGTCCTTGATGAATCTCTGGGCGTGACCAGAGCCAACCCAAACAGCCGAGGCTGACCAGGATTTGGAACAGTGTCAGCATGCTACGGCGTGTCATTGGCATGCCCACACAGGCTAGAAGTCGCCTGTGGCGATGCTAGGATTGCTTGGGCTTCTTACGCTGAAGAAAGGCTTCTCGCTTCTTGAGGAATTCGTGCGAGATCTTCACCGCCTTGGCACGATCTGCTTCGTCATAGTCCCAGAATTCCTGCACTACGGCTTCGCACTTGGGATAGACGGAGTCGTCATCGCCAATCTCTTTCCGTTTCATGGCAAAGGCGGCCTTCAATTCATCACGCACGGTGGTGTAGGCGGGGTCGTCATAGACGTTGTTCAGCTCTGATGGGTCCTTGACCAAGTCATAAAGTTCCCAGGCAGGAGGAGATTGATTCTCACCTTCGTAGTCGCAGCCGTAGAAATAGATGAGCTTGTGTGTCTTGGTGCGAAAGGCCATTTCGCCAGGATTATCATGATGCGCCAGGTGCATCCAATAGCGATAATAGACGGACTTCTTCCAATCCTCAGGTTCTTTGCCCGTCTCACAAATGGCGCGAAAAGAGCGTCCTTGCATGGACGCTGGCGTTTTCACCCCTGCGTAGTCTAACATCAAAGCCGGGTAATCGATATTCTCGATCAACGCATCCGTGCGTTGGCCCGCAGGGATGGACTCTGGATAACGAACAATGAAGGGCATGCGCTGGGATTCATCATAAGCCCAACGCTTGTCTTGGTAGTCTTTCTCTCCAAGCCAGAAGCCTTGATCGCCTGTGTAGATGATCAGAGTGTTGTCGTAGATGTCGTTTGCTTTGAGATAGTGAAAGAGTCGGCTGAGATTGTCATCGACGCCTTTCACGCAGCGCAAGTACTTTTTCAGGTAGGCTTGATAGGCTAGGCGAGTGGTTTCCACTTCGGAGAGAGCCTCCAGATCATAACCAACCGGAAATTCCTCGGGATACAAATCGTAGAGATTCACCGCATAAGAACGTCGCGGATTGCGTTTGCCGATCGAGGTCCCGATGTGGGCCATCAGTTCATCCTGGTGACCTCGCGTGGCAATGGAGCCGAAGCTCTTGGGCACATCATACAGCGTCGCCGGCTCGGGGATCGTCACGTTCTCAAGGTAAGATTGATAGCGTGGTGCATTCTCGAAGTAGTCATGTGGAGCCTTGAACTGATGACAGATAAAGAAGGGCTTGGAAGGGTCGCGCTTGGTCTTGAACCATTCGAGAGTCGAGTCCGTGATGGCATCTGAAGAATGTTCCCCTTTGTGTTTCACCACGTTCTTGGGCCAAGGATCGTCTCCTTGCACGCGGAACTCCGTATCGTAGTATTTCCCTTGGCCAGGCAACACTTTGTAGTAATCGAAGTTCGGTTCGACCTTGAGATGCCACTTGCCGATCATGGCCGTTTGATAGCCCGCTTCTCGCATGAGAATGGGCAAAGCCTGATCCTTCGGCTCCACGCGGCCGACCAGATCTGGAACGCCATTGATGTGGTTGTATTGCCCTGTTAGGATACAGGCGCGAGATGGCGTGCAGATCGCATTTGTACAAAAGGCATTCTCAAAGACAATGCCTTCCTTGGCCAGGGCATCAATGGTAGGCGTTGGATTGAGTGGCTTGAGGACCGTCGCGTAGGCTCCCACAGCTTGCGCCGTGTGATCATCCGACATGATGAAGAGGATGTTCGGCTTGTCCGCCGCTTGAAGGGACGTGAGCGCACTCACCAGAAGGGCGCTACCCAGGAAGAGATGAAACTTCATGGGGCGATCCTTTGCCGAACGGTCTTGGATAGCAACCACGGTTTTCCAGCATCGTGCCGGAACCGAATGGCGTTAGGCGCCCCCTAATCCTATTTTAATAGCCGGGTGGGCGATCTGAGTTCAGGCGGATGCGGGTCAAGTCCTTCAGCTTCTTCCGCTTCTCACGGATTTCATCTTTGGGATCGACACCACCACTCACGCGGACACTGCCATCGCGGCCTTGCAGGAGCTCCGGGCGACTGCCTTTGCTCTCATCATAGAGGGTGCGTTTGATGAATTTGCCGTCGGATCCAATGCGATCATGGACATACTGTCGAGGGGCTCCTTGGTAAAGGACATGAAGTTGCTTGCTCTGATCAATGGCCGCTTGAGGGGGGCGATAACGCACCATTTCGCCTAACTGGTAGGTTTTCTTAACAAAGCCAGTGTTGGCGTCTTTCAGCCGGAAATAGAGCTGCGTCTTGTCGAAAGCGCGGTAGGAGAGCAGAGCGTATTCAAACTTGCTCCCGTTGGAAAGCCCCGCTGACTGCTGCCAGATCGCCTTGGCTTCGTCGATGGTGATCATTTGCGGAGCCGAGCTAGAATAGCGGGTGGCACTGGGATCATAGACATTGGCGGTGATCTGATAGTTGCCAAAGCGGTCGACAGGATAGGCGCGATTCAGATTCACCTTCAGGCTCACAGATTTGGAGGCGGCGACGGCCAAAGGACCCGCCAGTGGTGAATTGGGACGGCTTGTGACAAGATCACCTTTGTTGTTGGTGATACGGAAATTAAGCCAACTCGCAGCGGGGCTCGGCCCTTTCAAAGTCACGGCTTTGGCTGAACGATTGATGATCGTCACTTTGATGTTCACCGCCGAATGGGCGACGAAAGTCCGAGTCTCAGGCTCGATGCGGACTTCGATCTGAGCCAGGGCAGGGCTCGCCGAGAGAAAGAGGAACGGAATCCAAGAGGTGAGTTTTCGCAGAGAATACATGAAATTGGAAAAGCTAAGAATTGAACGTTCACGGTGCGCGTTCGCTTGGCAAGTTTAAAAAACGATGGCGCTTTTGTAACTTTATACTTTGGAGGAAACTGAGAAGATGAGGTCCTTAACCATGAGAATCAAGACCCTAACCAGCTTCTTTCTGTCTTCGTCGTTCGCCTTTGGCAGCGTCTTTCTCAATGAAATCCGCCTGGATCAGATTGGTGCAGACAATGATGAGTATGTGGAGCTTTTCTCGAATGATCCTGGGAATGACTCCCTGGCAGGCCTTTCACTCATCATCATCGGTGATGGCACGGGTGGAAGCGGGACCATCGAAAATGTGACGGACTTCTCTGGCGTGGCAAATGCCTTTGCGGCAAGTCCTTATTTCCTAGCTGCCGAAGCCTCCTTCGGCATTGGCGTGGCGGATTTCACCACGGACCTTAGTTTCGAGAACAGCGAAAACGTGACCTATCTGCTGGTGAATGGCTTCACAGGTGTGCTTGGCGACGATTTGGACACCAATGATGATGGCACTCTCGATGCGACGCCTTGGCGAGTCTTGCTGATGTCATTGGTTTGAATGAGACGCCAGGTGGCTTGCCCAATCCTGACGGCCACTTCGGTTATGGTGATGTGCTAGGAACTTCCATCGGACCGGACGGCCCGTTCGTTCCTGGTCATGTTTATCGAGTGGGAGATGCTCCTGGTGATTGGGCCATCGGTACCTTTAATCCAATTGGTGGAGCAACTGAAACGCCAGGTGCCGCCAACGCCATTCCAGAGCCAAGTTCGGCAGTGCTCATGTTGCTAGGCCTTGTCGCGTTGGCAAATCGCCGCCGCCGTTAGTAGCGTTCTCATTGATTCTCGATCATCTCCAGGCGTCGGCCCAGTTCTAGAGCACGTGCTTTGACGAGATCCATCCCCGCGTAGTTGTGCATGGGGCGATACATCGTCCCTTCCATTTTCCCATAGAGCATGGCCAGTTCCTCAAGCTCCTTGTCGCGGAAAGCGATCCAGGCACGTTGCGCGCCCTTCAGCAGGACCGCTTCGTCTTCAGACAACAGGCTTTGAAGCTTTTGATAGTTTCGATTGAGCAAAGCGTCCCATGCCTTGTGAGCATCAGTGATCGCCTCGATCATCCCCGCAGTGGACGGGTTCTCTTCTATCTTACGCTCCATGGCAATTTCGATGGGATGCTTGGACGCATCGACGTCGCTCTTTGAAATTTCCTGAGCCAGCATGGGCCAGATCGAAGTGAACAGGGCGATGGTGATGATGAGACCTTTCATGCGCCAAACATAGCATCTTTCGCCTCGTAGGCCTAGCGCCGTGGGCGGTAGCGGTAACCCACCCCGCGCACGGTTTCGATCCATAACGGGTTTGCCGGATCGATCTCGACCTTCTTACGCAGCTTGGCAATGTGCTGATCCAGCGTGCGGGACTCGGGATAGTAATCGAGACCCCAACAGTGATCGAGAAGCTTGTCGCGATGGACAACTTGGTTAGCGCATTGATAGAGCAGGCTGAGCATCGACACCTCACGTGGTGAGAGATCGATCTCTGAACCATCCTCAGTGACCGCACGCAGCTCTCGGACATAGACCTCCAGATGCCCGAAAGCGAACGGCTGGTCTGGCGCTTCCACCGCAGCTTGCTGGCGACGCAAGGCCGCGCGCACTCGCGCGAGAAGCTCACGTTTCCCGAAAGGTTTCCTCACAAAGTCATCCGCGCCGAGTTCTAGCCCTACCACGACATCGATCTCCTCGTTCTTGGCCGAAAGGAATAGGATCGGCGTGGCCGCATCTTTCTGCCGAATACGACGACACACTTCAAAGCCATCGAGATGCGGCATCATGATGTCCAAACACACGAGCGCAGGTTGATGCTTTCGATAGAGTGTCAAAGCTTGTTCACCATCCGTTGCCGTGATCACGGCAAAGCCTTCCTCCATCAAGCATGCCTCCACGGCCTCCAATGTTACAGAATCATCATCGGCTACCAGCACACGCATCATGATAGGATGGGTTCCGCAACCGCGACCCATGGCAACTGGAGTTCGAAGGAGGCACCTTCCTCAGAGGCCAGCAAGGTGAGCGAACCGCCCATGTCCTCCGCCAAGCCTCGCGCGATGGAAAGGCCCAAACCCGTACCTGTCACGCCCTCACTGACACGATCATCAAGCCGCACAAAGGACTCAAAGATCCGACCGCGATCACGCGGCTTGACCCCAGGTCCTTTGTCTGACACACAGACGCGTAATCGACCGCTTGCGCTACTCGTGGTGATCTTGAGTTCTTTGCCAGACACACCGTATTTCTCGACGTTTGAAACGAGATTCGCCACAATTTGAAAAAGCGCATCATGATCCAGCAACGCTTTCTGAGCGACCCCTTGATCATGTTTCACCTCGATCGCATGCCGCTCTAACATCGGCGCGAATTGATCCAGCACCTCGTCAATCACAGCATCCACCCCCACAGGCTCCAGTTGCAAGCGATGCCTACCACTTTCACGACGTGAGAAGGTGAGCACGTTGGCAATGAGCCGCCCCAAGCGATGCGCCTCGTCTTGAATCAAGCGTAAACGCCGTTGCGCCAATGGATTATCTTCGGCGGCATCTTGGGCCAAATCCGCATTCAAGAGGATGTTTGTTAGAGGCGAGCGCAATTCATGTGAGACTTGATTGACGAAGGATACCCGCGTCTTGGCCAAACGCACGGCTCGCCTCTGACAAAGATAGACGACCGCTCCTAGCAAGACAAAGATTCCGGCAAGCAGACCACTCACCACAAGCACTGGCATCCGATAATGGATCTCTTGATGCGATCTCCCCCACGAAGCAAGACGCCACGAGCCAAAGCGCGACGGCACGGATAGCATGGCTTCGGGACGGCTTGACTCGTCTTCCGTCTCCAGACCTACAGTGGCGAGAACTCGGCCGCTCGGGTCTTCCAAGCGATCCGGCCCACCGAGTAGGTGGACGGGTTCGAACTCTCGCCCGAGCCATTCGACTAACCAAGCATTCATCGCCTCCCGCACCGCCAGCGGATCAATGAGGAGCACCACAACACGTCGGTCGGGCCGTTGATGCCAATAAAAGAGTGGCTTCCCCGGCTCATCGATCCAGCCCTCTTCGCGAGCTGGATCGCGGAGCGTTTCCGCATCTAACAAGATCCCTTCTCTCCCTAGCGGCACGGCTTCTTGAGCAAAGGCTGGTGCAGGAAGGTCCTTGCTGTCATTCATCGGCAAATGATAGTTTGCCTGACTTGTCACGGAAGCCGACAGATACGAGAACTGCGCCACCCCAACAATCTTGCGTCCCAGATCTTCGATGGGGCGAAGGTCATTGGGGTTCTTGATCGAGCACAGACGCCGCAGGTGGGACTGATAGAGTTTCTCCAAACGATCCAACTCGTGATCAAGCCGTTTGATGAACGGCTCGTGCGCGCTCCGCGACCGCGCTTCCTCCACGCGGATCTCCTCTCTCGCCAACCGCGTCCCACCCGCGAGGCAAAGAACCGCTGTGGCGAGAAAGAGAGCGAGGAGAGTTTCAGGCGCGTCCCATTTCATCATTGGATACCTACGAGTCTAGCAAACTAGCACTCACTTGGCCAGCCGAAGAAACATGAGCCAGCGCTTGTCGAGGATAGGGGTGAGATCTTTCGCACGCGGAGTCATCGCACCGAGCAGCACCGTTTCTCCGCGGTGCGCAAAGACGGTCGTTTCCACGCTCGCCGAGATGAAGCGCGGCATGGTCGTCATGGGAACTTTGCCAGTAGGCGTGATGAGTTCGCTCGTCGCAACGTCGCCGCCGTCGAGAGTCTGGTATGTGCGCACCTTGAGCTGATACCCCCGATCAAGCCCGAGATCATCAATTGTGGCACTGACACCGAAATCGACATTGCGCGTCTCAAAAGCGGTCGGGGCAGGAAAGGATGCGGGTGGCCACGCCACACTGTCCTTCGCAGCTTGCGCAGTCGGTATTTCCGGCGGATCGTAATCAGTGGGATACGCTCGCTCTCGAGCTCCGGAAGAACGCAATTCCGTTCCGATCAAACCCGACACGGAACCAATGCCAACGACTTGAGCCTGGCCTCCATCGATCAAAGTTTGCATCTCAGTACGTAGCCCCACGGAGTCCACGTCCACGTCATCCCGGACATGCTTTTCGAACCAGGAAGCGTCCACTTCCAAACACTCAGCGATCACAGTGACGTTTCCCTTGGGAGAAAGAGCCTTCGGCTTCCGCATTCTGTGCATCCGATAGGGGCGATTGAATACCAGAACGGGATTGCCCCCTCCCAAAGGGTTACTTGATATCCAATCGGTCGTGGCCAGAGGCGTTTCAAAGGACACTCGAGTCGACATCGACTCGATGAGCGGCAACCAGTGACCCGCCAATTCATTCGGCTTTCCGGCCAATTCACCGTAGGCTGATCGCCCGGCAAAGCGACTAAATCCGGGTTCAATGACGCCTCGGGTCGACTTTCCTGAGGGGGTCATTGAGGCCTCCAGCATCAGCCAGATTCCTATAGGACGCTCCTGGAAAGTGGTAGGATGTGGATAGATCGTAGGTGGCCAGTAGGTCACACCATCGATCACCTTCGGCACCAGTTCGCGACGCTCTGCGCCACTGCCGTGGAAAGTTTCTCCCATATCCCATTCCACAGGGTAGATTAGTTCCGCTGTCGAACTCAGCTTAGCTGTACCGCCCTGACTGGAAACGAAACAAGAATCAATCAGGGTCGCCTTTCCGCTAACAAAATAGTCGTCGACCACACGCCGAACCTCTGAGCCGTTCCCCACTTCGAGAGTGTCATCGGATAGCATCGCTGTGAGGATGATCGGATCGATTTCGATGAACTCCGTGAGATGGCCCACATTGTTCTGATAGGTTTTCGGGTGACTAGGCTTACCCAGCGGGTCCCCATCTTGGACAAATGGGTCGTCTGCTTGGGGCTTGGGGCTAGCTTCTGCGAAAGGATCCGTGTTTGGCTTGGCCGAAGCTTGCGCAGCCTCCGCAAAGGGATCGCGATCTTGGCCCCATACGGTTGTTGCCAAGCCCAGCCAGAGGATGATGGAAATATGTTTCATAGAGTCTCAGTCAATCACAGAATTGCCAGCCTTGCGTCTACGGCACCTAACCCTTGTGTAAAAGTTCTGTAAAACGCGGCAATGTTGTCACTTCGCGAGTCTCACAAAGACCAGAACCCGTTTTTCCGATATCGGAAGAATGTCTTTCCCTCGTGGTGTCAGAGCACCGAGAAGGATGGTCTCTCCGCGATGGGCAAAGACCGTCGAATCTACGCTCGTATTCATAAAGAGCGGCATCGTCGTCATGATCACATTGCCAGAGGGCGTGACAAGTTCGCTCATGGGAAGGTCGCCAGCATCGATCAAATAGTTGGGCCCCACTCTGATCTCATGACCTTGTTCCATCCCATTGTCATGAATGAGGGCATCGATTCCACCTCCGAGGTTTCGAGTTTCATAGGCCGTCGGCGCGGGAAATGAGGAAGGCGGCCATTCCAAAGATTCCTTCGCCGCATTCGGAGAAGGAATCTCCGCGGGATCCCACTCTGTAGGATAGATACGCTCGCGGATTCCGTCAGAGGCAAGCTCCTTACCAAGTGACCCACTCACAGAGACAATGCCGATGACCTGAGCCTCCCCGGACTCGATCAGGCCTTGCACACCGGCACGCAGCTTCAACGAATCTATCACTTCCTCATCTCGAACATGCTCTTGAAACCAAGACACATCCACTTTCAAGAACTCGGCAATCACCGTGACATCTTCTTCGCGCGGAAGACCTTCCGGCTTGAGCTCTCGCTTCATCTGACAAGGTCGGCTGAAGACTAAGACGGGACTGTCGGCGTCCAAAGGGGCCACCAATGTCCATTCCCTCGTGATCGTGGACATGGTAAGCGAAGAGGTGGATCGCATTGTTGTAAAGACAGGGAGCCACGCTTCGGCCATCTCATTTGGAGTCTTTCCCCCCATCCCGTAGTGAGGAGATTTCCCTTCATAACGCACAAATTCCGGCGACATCGTGACTTGCACGGCGTCTCCTGGCGGAGACAGAACCGCTTCCATATCCAGCATCGTTCCCACCGGACGCACATTGAAGGTGACGGGGTGCGGATACACTATCGGAGGCCAATAAGTGACTCCATCGATCACCTTCGGCACCACGTTCCGCCGATCCTCTCCCTTTCCTTGACTGGTCTCTCCCGGGTCCCACTCCACGGGGTAGATCAATTCTGCGGTCGATTTCAAGGTCGATTTCCCGCCTCGGCTGCATACAAAGGACGAGTCTACCAACGTCGCCTTTTCGTTAGCCATGTGCTCTTCCACCGCACTCCTAACTTTGGAGCCGTCACTCTTGTCGAGCGTTTCATCCGATAGCATTGTCGCAAGGATGTTCGGATCGATCTTAATGAATTCCGTAAGCATGCCGACGTTCTTCTCGTAGGCCTCACCGATGCGCGGCTTACCCACCGGGTCCCCATCTTTGATGAACGGATCACCCAGCTGACCCCAGAGAGACACGACGAGCCCAAACCAAAGGATAATGGAGATGCGTTTCATAGAGTCTCAAGGAACCATTGAATCGCTCCCAGTGCGTCAACGGAGCCTGAAGCTTGTGTAAAAGTTCTGTAAAACGACTACCGCACGATCACTTCCGAGCCTGGTCGGATGAAGCTCGGTAGGCGGATGGCGTCCCAGTTGCAGAAGCGGATGCATCCGGCGCTGTGCGTGCGGCCGATCTTCTCGGGGGAGTTGGTGCCATGGAGGCCGATGCCTTTCTTGTTGATGCCCGCCCAGAGGATGCCAACGGGGTTGTTCGGCCCGGGTGGAAGGAGGTAGTAATGCTCACTCCGCTGACCTTCTTTCAACATGCGCTCGTCCCAACGAAAGGTGGGGGTGGTTACCATGGATTGAATCTTCCAGCGTCCCTTGGGCACGAACTGTGGGCGGCCATGGGTGATGGGAAATGCGGCTAACATTTGCGTGCCTCGATAGATGCTGGCCATCTTCTGGGTGGTATCGATCAAGATGTAGCAACTGCTCTTGTCAGATTCTTTTTTATACCGCTTCGATACGGGTACGGCTTCGATTCGGAACACATGGCGAACGTTAGGGACAATGACAAGATCGCCGGGCTTGAGATGCTCAAGATCGACTCGTGGATTCAGCCGTTGCAGAAAGTGCCCGTCTGTGTGGTAGCGTTCGCAGAGGAACTCGATGAGAGAAGTGTAAGGCAATCCGCGTTGAACTGCTTGCGCTCGGAGATCGTTCGGGACCCTTCCGATCCAGCCGATGTCAGCCTTGGTGATGCGATGCGTGACAAATACGATCGGCACTTCTCGCTCTGCTAGGGCTAACGGAATTTTCCATTCACCTTTTGGCTGACTCTTCTGAGCATTGTAGTAGGCGAGAGCGCGTTGGGTGAATTTGCCGTATTGGCCGTCAATGGGGCCGGGGCCAAAGTCGTGGTTGTCCAGATAGATTTGCAGCCGAGTGATAGAGGTCGAGTCCCGCGGCTTCGCGTGACTGACGAGTGTTCCACCCGTGAGGATGAACAGAGCCAGGGCGAACCGTTGGCAAGTCTGAAGTGGTGATGGGAGGTGGACCATCTCACACCTACCATGGGACGGGCGTGGATGCACTTCAAGCAGAACGTGCACGCCTCACAGAAAAGGCCTACCCGCGCGTGCGAGTAGGCCTTTTCAAGGAATGAAATCGGTTAGAGCGCGAGATCTATTTCGCGAGGCTCTTCATCTTTGCGAGGACCTTGGCGCAGTCCTGGCCTTCTCCTGACGAAATCACCTTGCCATTGGCATCTGTGATGGCCATGGCGGGTAGAGCTTCGAATTTGAAGAGGGTCGTAAGTAGGCTGTTCTCTTTCTCTGCTAGCTTCAGACCAGGAAAGTTGAGCTTGTTCTTCACCAAGTACTTATCCATGGCTTTCTGACTCGTGTCATGATTCACGAGAATGACTTCCGTGTTTCTGCTAGTCTTGCCGACCAAGCTTGCATAGGCCTCCACCAACTGTGGAGTCCAACGTTTACAGGACGATCACCAATCAGCTGAGTGATAGATCACATAGTATTTGGGAGAAGCGTCGATCGTATACGGTGCGACTTTCTTGCCTTGCGCTTTGACGAGTTTCCCCGCCACGGCGTTGGCAATCTTACCCTTTGCCTTGGTCTCCGCCGTCGCCGTGAGGGCGGTGGCGGCCAGGGCAAAGCTGGCGATGCATAAGGTGATGGATTTGAACATAGGAATAGAAAGGTCTTCTAGTTGAGCAGAGAAGTCAAAGCGTGACTTATTCCAGCAGGTTGGCGATACGTAAGGGTGAAGCCCCACGCTATGAAACTCGCCCTTGCTCTGATTGC
Source organism: Verrucomicrobiales bacterium (assembly GCA_047616785.1). Classification (GTDB taxonomy): domain Bacteria; phylum Verrucomicrobiota; class Verrucomicrobiia; order Verrucomicrobiales; family DEV007; genus JAACDM01. The sequence continues at coordinate 12,653 of JBLHHN010000049.1, read as the reverse complement.
CATTCCTTCACTGCTCATAGGGAGTCCCGTGATCACTGAGATTCTCAGCGTCAATGATTCGACCCTGGCCGATGGCGATGGAAGGTTCTCCGATTGGATCGAGCTGCACAATCCCGACGCCACGCCTGTCGATCTTGCTGGTCATGTCTTGGCTGATTCGGATGGGGAATGGGCTTTTCCCAGTGAACTGATCGTGCCTCCCGATGGGTATCTCATTCTCTTTGCTTCCGGCCGAAATGAACTGGATGCGGGAGGGCATTGGCACACGGACTTTCGGTTAGGCCGTTCTGGCGAATCTCTGAGTCTTCTCGCGCCTACGGGAGAGATTCTAAGTGCCTTCGAAGACATGCCTGAGCAGCGTAACGACGTCTCGTTTGGAGTGGCTAGCAATGACAGCATCGGCTATTTCGAAAATCCAACGCCAGGCACTGCCAATAATGTGGTCACGCTAGGCTATGTGGGCGATACCAAGTTCAGTGTGGATCGTGGTTACCATAGTGAGGCTTTTGAAGTGACGATCTCGGTGGAACCTGAAGACGCGATCATTCTCTACACGACGGATGGTTCCGACCCTAGCAAAGGGAGCATTTTCACAGGGCCCCATGGCAGGACCTACGCAGGGCCCATCGAAGTCACCAGCACCACGGTGCTCAAGGCTCTGGCCTACAAGAATGGCTGGCAGTCATCTAATGTCGATGCACAGACTTACATCTTCATCAAGGATGTCTTGCGGCAACCGCTGGAAGGGCCTGATGGCTACCCGGAGAAATGGGGAGGTACCTTGGGCGACTATGGCATGGATGAAGAGGTCGTGGATGACCCTGCCTACAGTTCCGATTTCGAAGACGCCTTTGCGGCGTTTCCCACCCTCTCGATTTCATTGGATCGCGATGACCTGTTCGGCACCAAAGGGATCCACCAGAATACTCTCTCGGAAGGGCCGGAATGGGAAAGGGCGACTTCCGTGGAGTTCATTTTCCCTGACGATGCCTCCGAGAACTTTCAGGTTCCGTGCGGGATCCGTATCCAAGGTGGCTCAAGCCGTGCGGTCGATATTCCCAAACATTCATTCTCTCTGAGATTGCGCGAGGAGTATGGTTTGGGAGCGTTAGACTACCCGCTCTTCACAGATCAGCCTTCCGGAGAGAATGCTACGGAGAGCTTTGATTACCTGCAGTTGCGCTCAGGATTCAATTTCGCTTGGACACATCGTCATTACTATCAATCAAAGCACGCGCAGTACAATCGAGATCAGTTCGTCAATGATACTTACCTGGCGATGGGGCATCCCGGTATCCATGGGCGCTGGTTTCATCTCTATCTCAATGGGCTTTATTGGGGCGTCTATCACATGCACGAAAGGCCAGATGCCAACTTCATGGCGAGCTATTTCGGAGGATCGAAGGAAGACTATGATGCGGTGAACTCGGGCGAAGCCACTGATGGTAATCTGAACTCCTGGAATGCCATGTGGAGCTTGGCACGGCAGGCGAGCGATCCTGACGCTTATGCTGAACTGCAGGAGCTCCTTCATGTCGACGCCTTGATTGACTACATGATCCTCAATTTCTATGTCGGGAACTGGGATTGGGACGGCCACAACTGGCGGGCGGCGGGGCGTAGTGCGGATGCGGAGCAAGGCGGCGGCGGATGGTTTTTCTTTCCCTGGGACAGTGAGTTTGCCATCTCACCGAACGGTGCCGGTGCGATCACCAACCCAGAGCCGATCGAAAACGCACTCACGATCGATCGCACGCAACTCAATGGTGGAGCGAATCGGCCTACTGGCCTGCACCGAGAATTGTTAGCGAGCGCCGAGTACAAGCGACGATTTGAAGATCGTGTCTACAAGCATTTCTTCAATGGAGGTGTGTTCACGCCTGAGCGTGCAACGGAGATTTGGAAGACGCGCTCGGATGTCATGGACAGAGCTGTCATCGCAGAGTCCGCGCGCTGGGGAGATTACAAGCGGGACCGTGTGCCTGGCCGATGGGCAGTCTCCGACTACGCGCTCTACACGAAGAACTCGCATTATTTGCCAAACCAGAAATTCATCTTAGACCGCTACCTGAAGGAGCGTCCTGAGATCGTGCTAGAGCAGATGCGTAAAGCGCGTCTCATTGGAAGCCAACTCTTGCCGGAGTTCGAGATCGCTGGGGTGAAGTCGAGCGGTGGCGAGATTCCCATGGGGAAAGTGCTGAGATTGAGCGGCGGCGCAGGTTTCTTTTACACCGTCGATGGCATTTCTGATCCTACGGATGCCGACGCACTGGCCTATGATAAGACGGTTGGGATCGTGTTAGAGAGTTCTGCCCTTGTGAGGGTTCGCACCCAATCCATCTTCGGGGAATGGTCACCCCTTGCCGAAGCCTTCTTCATCGTGGGTGAATCCGCGTCATCGGCGAATCTCGTGATCAGTGAGATCCATTACCGACCCACACGTCCGAACGAAACCGAGCAAGCTGCGGGGCATCTCCTGCGCTCCGATTTCGAATTCCTCGAACTGCGCAATCGCAGAGACTCGCCGATCAATCTCGTCGGTGTTCAGTTTGTCAATGGCGTCTCTTTCGCCTTTGCCAATGATGCGATGATAGAAGCAGGCGAGCGCGCCCTCTTGGTCGGGAATGCCGAGGCCTTCAAGCTGCGTTATCCTGAGGCCGCTTCCAAAGTGGTCGGGCAGTTTCAGGGTAGTCTGCGTGACTCAGGAGAAACGTTAGAGTTACTCGACTCTACGGGTGTTTCGATTCAACGAGTCCGCTACGACGATGAAGACGAGAAGGCCGACGGCGAAGGACACGCGCTTGTTTCTGATGGTCTCGAGTGGAAAGCGGGCGCTGAGCCTGGTGGCTCTCCGGGAGCTCTGGATTCAGAAATCACCAGCCCTGCGATGGCGAAGGGCGTGCTCATGGTCACATCAGACCTTCAGATCCAGTGGAATCAGCCGAGAGATACCGCTTTCACCTTAGAAATGTCCCGTGATCTGAAAACGTGGGAGCCAACCTTGGAGGAGCGTTCGGAGCACGCCCTGGGCGACGGATCTATTCAGATCAGTTTCCAGCTCCAGCCGAGCAGCGAAATACGCTATTTCCGCGGAGTGATTCTTCAAGAGTGAGTCGAAAGACTCTTTGCAGAGTTGGTAGAAGGGATATGTTTGTATTGATGCACGTGAATCCTCAAAGAGCGTTGCTAGCGCTCGTCCTGTTTGCCGTCGTGATTTCTAGATCGATGGCCTGCTCGGTGCCTGTGTTCCGCTATGCGCTGGAACGTTGGCCGCCGGACCCGTATCAAGCCGTGGTCTACCATCAAGGCGCGCTCAGTGCTGAGGAAACGAAGATTGTGACGTTCTTGCAATCTTCCGATGCGAATCTCGAGGTGGCTATGGTAGACATAGACACAGCCAATGAGACGCAACGCACGAATTGGGAAGAACAAGAATCGGATGAATTGCCGTGGCTCTTTGTCGGTTATCCAGAAGAGCATCCCTTGGCGGTGGAATTGGCGGCTGGGCCGTTGGAAGAAGGCTTTGCTAAAGACGTGGTGGACACGTCCGTGCGGAAAGACATCGCGAATCAGCTGATCAACGGACAGACCGCGATTTGGGTCATGTTAGAATCAGGTGATAAAGTGAGAAACGAGGCCGTGTGGAAACTTCTCAATGAGCAGATCACCGAACTCGAGTCCACACTCGAGCTGCCCATGATCGAAGAAGAAGACATCAAGGCGGGCTTGATCTCGGTCGATGAGGACGAATTGAAGATCGCTTTCTCCGCCCTTCGTTTGTCTCGCGAGAATCCTGCAGACGAGATGCTTGTGCGGATGATGTTAGATACCGAGGATGACCTCATTGATCGTCAGGAGCCGATGGTGTTCCCGATCTTCGGTCGTGGGCGTGTCTTGTATGGCCTGGTCGGGAAAGGAATCTCGTCGGAGACCATTGAGCTTGCCGCCAATTACCTCACCGGGTCGTGTTCGTGTCAGGTGAAAGCAGACAATCCCGGAGTCGATCTTTTGATGGCGATGAATTGGGACGACAATGTGGAGTCTTCATTGGAGCCGGATCAGGAGATACCGGAGCTGGCCGGGATCATTTCTCAACCGCCGGCTGCTGATTCAGAATCAACCGCTTCGATCGTGACGCCTCCGATCTCGGAAACGAACCTTCCTCCAGTGGTCGCGACCACCCCAACAGCCACAGGCAACGACAGTCGGCTCTTGTGGACCACATTGTCCGCTCTGGTGTTAATGCTCGTGTTCGTTGCACTGGGAAGCACCATGTTCACGACCAATAACGCATGAGTATCTGGCATTTCGTCCTTCGGGAACTCCGGCATCGCAAACTGAATGCTCTCGTGGCTGCGACCGTCGTCGGGGTCGCCACAGCCTGCCTGGTCGGCGCGCTCATGCTTCTCAAGGCGGATGCGCAAGCCACCGAGGCAGCTCTGGCAGAGAAACAAGGAGTGGTGGAGAAAGCGGGCGCGGAATTGCAAGACGCCATGCGGAAGATCACCAAAGGCCTCGGATTCAATGTGGTCATCCTTCCAGAGGATCAGGACTTGCAGGAAATGCACATCACTGGCACCATCACCAAATCGATGCCTGAAGAGTATGTCGATCGCCTCGCCAACTCCAACATTGTCACTGTCAATCACTTGCTTCCGACGGTGACGAAGAAGCTGGCCTGGCCGGAGAAAGATGATCTGCCCATCGTCCTCTATGGCACACGCGGTGAAGTTCCCATCGCGCATCGCGATCCTAAGAAACCACTTCTCGATGCCGTGCCCAAGGGTTCCATGATCGTTGGATTCCAGATCGCTCAGAAGCTCGGCCTCCAAGTCGATGCGCAAGTCGAGTTGTTAGGGCGTTCGTTTAAAATACTCAAGACGCACGATGAACGTGGCACCGTGGATGACAGCACCGTTTGGGTGAATCTGCGAGAGGCTCAGGAAATGTTAGGCATGGAGAATCTCATCCATGCCATTCAAGCGCTCGAGTGTCACTGTGCGGGGGATCGCATCGGCCAGATCCGCAAGGAACTCATGGCCATCTTGCCAGGCACGCAAGCCATCGAGCGTGGAGCGCCCGCCCTGGCCCGCGCCGAAGCGCGTGATCAAGCCAAGGTCACCGCCGAACAATCGTTGGCGGTGGAGATCGAGAGTCGCACCGACACGCGTCGTCAGCGTGAGGACTTTGCCGCGCTGCTCTTGCCGCTCACTACGGTAGGCAGTGCCCTGCTCATGGGCTTGATGGCCCTCACCAATGTCCGTCAACGTCGCCAAGAGATCGCCATTCTCGGCGCCATCGGGTTGCGATCACGCCAAGTGTTGGGAGTGTTTCTCGGCAAAGCTGTCGTCACCGGCCTCATTGGAGGGCTTATCGGCCTCTCCGCGGGCGTCCTGATCAGTGTCTCCGTCAATGGGGCCTCCGTCATGCCTGAGATTTCTACGATTCTGTTAGCCTTGGGCTTGGCTCTTGGTGTCGCCATGCTCGGAAGTTGGTTGCCCGCTATGATGGCGTCGCGCCAAGACGCTGCCACCGTTCTTCAGCAAGACTAATCGATTCCAATGATTCAGTTAGGTCACATCAAGCATCGCTACCCATCGCCACAAGGTGAGGAAGTATCGGCTGTGGACGATGTGAGTCTCTCCATCGATGCGGGGAAATTTGTCGCTCTGCGAGGACCAAGCGGTTGTGGGAAGTCCACCCTGATGCTCATCGCGGGCGGCTTGCTTCGGCCCTCCTCTGGCGAGGTCACGGTTGCCGGAATGGCGCCTTACAAAGTGTCTCTGGATGAGCGCGCCAGTTTTCGAGCCAGTAGCATCGGCTTTGTCTTCCAACAGTTTCACTTGGTGCCCTACCTCAATGTGCTGGACAATGTCATGGCCGCAAGTCTCGCGACGGGCCGCAAGAATCGGCAGCGCGCCATGGAGCTGATCCAAGAGTTTGGCCTGGAGCCTCGGCAACATCACACGCCGGGGGCTCTCAGCACGGGCGAACGTCAGCGCACGGCCATGGCTCGGGCCCTTTACAATGACCCTGAGGTCCTGCTCGCTGATGAACCCACCGGCAATCTCGATCCTGAGAACGCTGACATCATCCTTAAGCGCCTCTTAGCCTTCGCAGACAATGGCGGCGCGGTCCTCATGGTTTCTCATGATGATCATGCGACAAGCTTTGCCCATGACATCGTCCGAATGTCAGAGGGAAAACTCATTTAGATATCGAACCTAGCCTAAGATGCCTCGCATTCTTCTCATCCTCCTTCTCTCAACAGTCATCGGTCATGCTGTGGACTGGCCCCAGTGGCGTGCCGATCCCGGTCACACCGCCGTTTCTGAAGAGAATCTCCCTGCCAATCTGCATCTCCAGTGGATCCTAGCCTACGACGAACGACCACGCGTTTGGGATGACCCGCTGAATCACGATCTCATGTCTTACGATCGGGTCTTCGAACCCATCGTGTTAGGAAATCTGCTCTATCTGAGTTTCGGAGACAAAGACAAGGTGGTCGCCTTTGACATCGAGACCGGTGAAGAGCAATGGGCCTTCTATGCGGATGGCCCGGTGCGGTTCTCTCCCGTGGGTTGGAAGGGCCATGTCTACATTGTCAGTGATGACGGTTACATGTATTGCCTGAAGGCGGATGACGGGGCGTTGATCTGGAAGTTTCGTGGTGCACCAAGTGATCGCAAAGCGTTAGGGAATATGCGCGTGATCTCCGCTTGGCCCTCGCGTGGTGGTCCCGTGCTTCGGGATGGCACCATCTACTTTGCCGCGAGTATCTGGCCTTTCATGGGCACGTTCATCTATGCGCTCGATGCGAAGACCGGTGCCGTGGAGTGGGTCAATGATGGCACCGGTGCAGATTACATCAAACAGCCACACGCCGCGCCTTCATTTGCCGGCGTCGCTCCTCAGGGAACGTTGGTCGCTCTGGAAGATCATTTGTTAGTCCCTGGCGGTCGTTCCGTTCCCGCGGGCTTTGATCGCAAGACAGGAGAGCAGCTCTACTTCAATCTGAACGATGGCGGCAAGGCCAATGGAGGTTCCTTTGTCGTTGGCCAGAAAGATCATTTCTATGTCCACACACGGAATCGTGGTGTTCGCGCGTATGCGATGAAGGATGGGAAGAAGACAGGTTTCACTGCCAATGAGCCCGTCCTGGCAGGGGATTTCCTCTACAGTCCTTCGGATCAGCCAGCCTTGAAGTCCAAGTATGAAGGTGCGGAGAAATCCATGAAAGATGCCAAGGCGGCTTGGGACAAAGCCTCCAAGCAACTTAAGACAGCCATTGATGCAAAGAAGAAGCCTCTCACAGAACCACGGAAAGTACGCGACAAAGCCAAGGTGGATCTGGCCAAAGCAAAGCGTGTGCTTGACGAATTAAGGATTCAGTTAGAGCTGGAAGATCCGTTTGTTAAAGAAGCGGAAAAGAAACTCTCCGCCGCCAAGAAAGCAGAAGGGGAGGCGCAGAAGAAGCTCGATGATGCCAAGAAGAAGAGAGAGGACCCCATTGATAAGAAGCTCTACGAGAACATCGCCAAGGAAGAGCAAGGTCTCTGTGAGAAGACGCTCGCTTATGATGATCTCAAGTCTCAATGGGAACTCGTCGGGCGAGACGTGAAGGTCGTCCAAGCCTACAATGCTAAGTCTGAAATGAAATGGGAATTCGAGGCCGATGCCTCCGGTGATCTTATCATGGCTGGCGGCAAGCTCTACGCCGCGGGCGCGGATGAAATCGTCGCGGTGGCTGATCCAGGCGTGGCCGACAATTCAGCCATCACATGGAGGTACTCGGTGGACGGCCAAGTGCTTCGCTTGCTGGCTGCCAATGGCAAGCTCTTCGCCGTCACGCTGGATGGGCGGATCATGTGCTTTGGCGGAGAGAAAGTGGATGATCCACGCAATCCTCCGAAGCGTGTCTATGCAAGTAAGGATTGGCCCTTCTCGCAGTCCGCTGACAACAAATTGGCTCGGCAAGTCTTGGCCCTAGCAGATGTCGATGAGGGCTATGGTCTGTGTTTCGGTGCGGATGATGGGCGCATGCTCGAAGCGTTTGCGGAAGAGTCCCAACTCCACTTGGTCGCGACGGATCCGAATGAAGCCACCGTGGACGGGCTTCGTAAGAAGTACGATTACATGGAACTCTACGGAGATCGGATTGTCTTGCAGAAAGGCGATCCCCAGAGTTTTCAAGCGCCGCCTTACATGTTCAGTCTGGTCGTGTTAGGAGATGCCACGGCCGAGCGATTGCACGATCCCTCTTCGATCAAGCTCATCTATGAATCGGTCCGTCCTTATGGCGGTGCCTTGTGGTTTCGAAACAATCCGGCGTTGGCAGAGAGAATCGAGAAACTTGGCCTCCACGGTGCAGAGATCAGCCCTGGACCCAAAGGAAGCACCTTCGTTTTCCGGCAGGGACCTTTGCCCGATGCGGCCGACTGGACGCATCAGTATGGGAACATGTCGAACACCGTGAAGTCCGATGACAAACGGGTGAAGCTTCCGTTAGGGATCTTGTGGTTTGGCGGCAGCCCGAATACGGACGTTCTCCCGCGTCATGGGCACGGCCCCTCGGAGCAAGTCATCGGCGGGCGCACGATCATTGAAGGCATGGATCTTCTCAGTGCTAGAGATGTTTACACGGGAAGGATTCTATGGAAACGGGAATTTGAGAACTTGGGCACCTACGGGGTCTATTATGATAAGACGTATAAAGATGATCCTTTGAATCCAGCCTACAATCAGGTGCACATCCCAGGTGCCAGTGCTAGGGGGACGAATTACATTGCCACAGAAGAGAGCGTCTACGTCGCCATTGGCAGTGCCTGTCACGTCCTGGATGCGGAGAGTGGTCAGGATGTTAAAATCATTGAGATGCCCAGGGAGCCCGAGGCGAAGACCGCGCCGGCTTGGGCTTTCATTGGAGTCGAAGGAGATCTCTTACTGGCGGGCAATGACTTTGCGCGCTACACCACCCGCTATGGCTTGAACAAGAAGGACGAGAAGAAGGCGGCTGCGGCGGCAAAGAATGGGAAGAGTAATCAGCGGCGAGGTCGCAAGCGCAAGCAACCCAAGGAAGCCGCGGTGCCGGCCATTGAAGATCTTTCTGCGAGTCAGGGGCTCATTGCTTTTGATCGGTATTCTGGAGAAGTGTTATGGAAAGTCGATGCAGAGTTCAGTTTCCTCCACAACGGGATCATCTCTGGAGGCGGCAAATTCTTCCTCATGGACAAATTTCCTAAGAGCATGGAAGAGAAGCTCAAGCGCCGCGGACTCGCCAAGCCTGAGGATTACCGGATCCTTGCGGTTGATGCTAAGGATGGGAAGATCGTTTGGGAAAAGCGTGGGGATATCTTCGGCACCTGGCTTTCTTATTCTGCCAAGCATGACATTCTCCTACAAGCGGGAGCTAAAGCTCGGGATCGCCTGAAAGACGAAGTGGGTGAAGGCTTGACCACCTTTCGCGGAGCCACCGGTGATCTGATCTGGGAAAAGAAAGACTTGGCTTATGCCGGTCCTTGCATCCTTCACAATGATCTCATTCTGACCACTCCCGATCAGTACGCTGATTCGTCAGGGGCCTTCCATCTCGTGGATGGCTCGCCTTATCTGGTGAAGAATCCTCTGACGGGAAATATGGAACCCTGGCGCATCACCCGTGCTTATGGCTGCAACACGCCGATTGCTGGAGAGCATCTCATGACCTTCCGCTCAGGAGCCGCAGGCTATTATGATCTGGATAACATGAGCGGCACGGGAAATTTCGGCGGCTTTAAATCCGGTTGTACGTCGAATCTCATCCCCGCGAACGGCGTCCTCAATGCGCCCGACTACACGCGCACCTGTAGTTGCGGATATCAGAATCAGACTTCGTTAGCCTTGGTGCATATGCCAGACGTTGAGCTGTGGACTTACAATCGCTATGGCGCGGATTCTTCGACCGATGAAGGAATCGAGCGTGTGGGAATCAATTTCGGAGCACCAGGAGATCGGCGATCCAGCAATGGCACGCTTTGGTTAGAGTCGCCCAGCGTCGGCGGCGTTTCTCCTGCCGTCAGGGTCGAAGTGACGCAAGAGAAGGACGCCGAAGGGAAAGACAAGCACAAGGTCGACTACTTTCGCAGGCATTCCTCACAAGTCGAAACACAGAGCGGTTTGAAATGGGTGGGAGCCTCAGGCATTCAGAATGCCGAGAAGATCACCATCACGCCGACTATGCGCTTCCAAGCTTCCTCGAGCAAAGAGAAGCTCGAGATCCCAGTTCTCGGCCCGGAAGACGATGCAGAAGAAGCCACCGATGGAAAAGTGAGTTTGACTAGCAGTGATCTTGAACTGATTCGCGACGAAACGGATCAGATCGTCGGCATGCGTTTCCAGGATCTCCAGATCTTCCAAGGCGGAAAGATCAAGAACGCTTACGTCCAATTCACGGTCGATGAACCAGATGTGGAGGAGAAGAAGAAAGAAGATCCCAAAGCCAAAGAAGAAGAGAAGAAGCCCGAGGAGAAACTGTTAGTTCGCGTGGAGAATGTGGGCCATGCCTCTTCCTTTGCTGCTGAGAATCACAATCTGTCCAAGCGTCCCTTGACCGAGAAGCCCGTCGAATGGAAACCGAAGCCTTGGAAGAAAGAAGGGGATCATGGGGAAGATCAGCGCACGCCGAACATCGCCCCGCTCCTTCAAGTCATCGTCGACCGCGAAGACTGGAGGTTTGGCAACGCCGTCGCCATCCTCATCAAAGGCGAGGGCAAACGTGTCGCCCATGCGTTCGATAAAGATCCGAAGAACGCGCCAAAGCTCGTCATAGAGTTAGAAGGAGTTCTTCCTCGAGTCCTTATCGGAGCGAAGGAAGACGACGCTGAAGAGGCGGAGGATGGGGCTGTCGCCTTGGCGAGCAGTGATCTAGAGATGACCAAGGATGAAGCGAAGCATCAGGTGATTGGCATGCGATTCCGCAAGATGCAGATTCCTCGGAACAAAGTCTTAGAGGCCGCCTACCTGCAATTCACGGTCAAAGACCCGTCAGAAACACCCGCGGACCTGGTCATCAGCATTGAAGATGACGTTGATCCGCCACAGTACAAGAACGAGAAAGGAAACATCTCGGGTCGTAAGACGACATCGACCATGATCCACTGGTCCCCCGAGCCGTGGACCGAGAAAGACGCTTCAGGCAAGGCCCAGCGCACGCCCAATCTTGCCCCACTCATCCAAGAGATCGTCAACCGAGAAGACTGGAAACCTGGCAACGCGCTTTCATTCATCGTGTCAGGAACCGGCCATCGTTCAGCCCTTTCCTTCGACGGAAAGAAAGAGAAAGCGCCCAAACTATTCGTCAAGTTCAGCCCATATGATGTGGCCGAGATCGATCTAGCGGACGCCCCAAGATTCACCGTCCGACTCCACTTCTTCGATCCCGAACAACTCCCTGTTGGGCAGCGTATCTTCAACGTCGCCCTCCAAGGCAAACCAGCCCTCCAGCAATTCGACATCGCCGCACATCTGTTAGGGGAAGAACAACTCGTCATCAAAGAGTTCAAAAACATCCCCATTCCCCTACACCTAGACATCGAATTCCAACGTGCCTCAGGCACCGAAGCCCAGCCCCCCGTCCTCTCCGGCATCGAACTCATCCAGGAAAGCACCGGCGAAGTAACGCCAGTGCTCAATCCACTCTCTCAGAACTAAAGCGGAGAGGCTTCTGTAGTGGGTGTTAGTAAGTGAGCTACTGGATTCTGCCGAATGCCATCCAGCGAACAACGCAATGCCGGCGAATCGTAGACACGACACTCTTGTCGTGTTTGACAGTGCACGTCCTAACACGACAAGAGTGCCGTGTCTACATTTCGGTATCGATTCATCAGTTTGTTATTTGGAAGGCAGCGCCCAGGCCTTGCGTGACTTTGGCAAAGGCGCGGTGACCGACCTCGAACTCATTCAGAAAACCACTGACAAGGCAACAACGGCGCTCAATCCGCTCTCTCAGAATTAAAGTGGAGAGGCTTTTCTAGGAGAAAGGCAACCTCCCTGAGAAATGGTAGGCCCGGCGGGATTCGAACCCACGACCAAGGGATTATGAGTCCCTGAACAGATGCCGTAAAATTAAGGATTCGTGGAAATCAAAAGATGTGTAGGCGTTTTGTAGCCGGTTCTTGGTTGATTGAGTCGCGGATTGATGCATATTGCTGAATTATGGCACTCGGATCTAAGGCCAACGCCAGAGCCATCTCTTGGCACCCCACCTACACCTGGATGGTGACCTTCTCTCGGGATGGAAAACGAAAGACAAAGTATTTCAAAACCCGGAAGGCTGCTCATGAATTCAGGTCTCGGGTAGAGCTGGAAGCGAAAGAAGTGGGGATAAGGTCAGCAAGGCCGGATGAGGCTAGCCATCATGCGATCGCCCAGGCGCGGAAGCATGATCTGGATCTTGTGGCCTGTGTTCAGGACCAACTTGCATGGAGGGCGGCGGTCGAGACTATCCGCAAGTGCGGTGGCGACATAGGGGCTATTCTTAGTGAGGCCGCGTTCAACTTGGAGCGCGACGCCCAGAGCATCACTGTTACCGATCTGATGCAGCAATACATTAGGGAGCTCGCACACGACGCCAGTGACGAACACCTGACGCACCAGAAGAGTAGAATTGGGCGATT
>JBLHHN010000048.1:0-25161 GCA_047616785.1 Verrucomicrobiales bacterium | reverse complement strand
AATCAAGGATTGGTTTCTTACTTCTTCTTGAAGGTGCCTTTAAGGAAAGGCTCTCCGAAGACGTCTTTGATGGTTTCAGAGATGGCAAATTGGCCATTCTCCAAAGTCTCACCAATATACACGGTCTTGGTTAGGTGATGATTCTTCTGAGTAGTCACTTTGCCACCAGGACCATCGAAAGAGATGCCAGACTCAAGGGCCTTCATCACTTTCTCGGGATCGAAACTCTTGGCTTTCTCGACAGCGGCCTTCCAAAGATAGACGCCATTGTAGGAAAGTACCATGGGCGAGCAGGTCACGCGGTCCTTCTTAATGATACCAGGAACCTTTGTCTTGCCCAACCAACTGTTGAAGTTCGCGATGAATTTCTTATTTGCTGGCGAATCGATGGTCATGAAATACGTCCAGCATCCGAGGTGACCGACAAGGTCCTTGGCAGGCAATGAGCGGAACTCATCTTCTGACAAGGAGAAGGACACCACCGGACAATCTTCAGAAGTGATGCCAGAAGCGGCAAACTCTTTGAAGAAAGGCACATTGGCATCGCCGTTGATCGTATTGACCACACAGGCATCACCAGAGGCGGAGAACTTTTTAATGTCCGCCACAATCTGTTGGAAGTCACTATGACCAAATGGGGTGTAGTTACCGGCTGAGAGCACTTTGCCAGAAGCGTCCTTGCGAAGGCCGCCTCCGATGTTCTCCACGGGAATCCCTTTGGATAGAAGGTATTCAAAGAGCACGAGGTTCGTGGTCTGTGGATACACATAATCCGTCCCAATGAGATAGAATTTCTTCATGCCCTCATTGAGCAAGAAATCCACCGCAGGAATGGCCTGCTGACCCACTGCTTCCGCCGTGTAGAAGATATTCGGAGACATCTCTTCGCCCTCATACTGCACAGGGTAGAAGAGAAGTCCCTTATGTTTCTCAAACACAGGAAGAACCGACTTGCGTGATACCGACGTCCAGCAACCAAAGGTCGCGGCGACTTTGTCTTGAACCAACAGTTGCTCAGCTTTCTCGGCAAAGAGCGGCCAGTCCGAGGCACCGTCCACCACTACTGGTTCGATCATCTTGCCCATCACGCCGCCATCGGCATTGATCTCGTCAAAGGTGAAGAGCAGGACATCGCGGAGCGACGTCTCACTAATCGCCATGGTCCCACTCAAAGAGTGGAGAATGCCAACTTTCACTTTCTCCTGCCCGTGAGCAGTTAGTGATAGCGTAGCACCGATGGTGACGAGGGCTAAGGAACGCTTAAGGAATTTGCTAAAAAGCATACTAAAGTAATTGAGGTTTAGGACAAATGGAAGGTCTAGAAGTCGACGCCGATGCCGAAGCTTGCCGTGAGGAAGCTGTCGTCAGGGTTGTTAGGGATGACTTCGTCGTCCGTGATGTAATAGGTAAGTCCGCCGTGGATATTCCAACCGCCGAGCGACTCGTCGATGAAGGAGAGTGGAATAGAGGTGCTAAGACCAATAGAGGCATAGGCAAATCCGCCATCGCCACCATGGAAACCATCTGTCGCACCGGCCACATTGATGGGAACTCCAAAGGAAAGTGATCCCAGATCGAAGCTCGGCTCAATGCCCAACACTGTTACGGTTCCCGTATCGCCACCGGAGGCTCCGTCTTCGATACGATTGTGAAACGTCAAACTCGGACTGAGTGGGTGATCAAGCGCAAGAATCACGTCAACGATCCGCTCGGACTCTTTAGCATAGAGCCACTCTTGATACAGAATCGTCACGTCGACGGGACCCAAGCCAAACCCCACACCGGCCCACACATCGATTTCTTGAACACTACCGCCAATATCCGAATCGGCGTTGTCATTCACATCCCACCAAGTACCCAAGATAAAGGAGAAATTCTCGGTCACTTGAAACGTTAGCTCCAGAGACGGATTGAAGAGCGCATCGTTCAATTCGTCGCCCGCACCCCAGACATCGGCACCATAGGAGATAAAGTGGGAATTGTAGTCGAGCGAAAGGGAGCCAGACACAGCTGACCCGAGGATACTTCCACCAGAGGCCAAGGGCATTGGCATTGGATCCGAAAGTGATGGAACTTCGAAATCGCCTGCGGAGGCGATTGTCGGAATGGCCAATAGGCCCGCCGCGTATGAGGCAATGCTAGTAATCTTCATGTAGTAATTTGGATGCTTTGTTGAAGCGGTTCGTGCACCTCCTCAGTCGAGAGGGAGCGATGAGAACAGCCGGTTACTACTACTGGTTAGCAATCATCGTGCCACGGATTGAAAACGGGCCTCCAATTTGCGAAATATCGCTAGCAATACTTTAAACGGAAGTTTCGTAATACTGTGTGAGAACCTCTACCTCAGTGAGTTAGACCGTATTACCAATCTGAGATCGATGTGGCGTAATACTCAATATTAATTAACCGGCTCGATGACGGATTGTTAGATCAATACCCCAGGAGAATCATCCCGTAATTTCCACGGATACCAAGCCAGACGCGGACTTCTTTGGTGAGAGTAACACGTTACCTCGCCAGAAGTATTACCCTTGCGGGCGCAAGCGCCAACTGCCGAGCCTCGTAAGCTCCTATGCTCCGCTTAATGCAAAGCTTTCACAGAGAAAGCCTGATACATATTGACCAGAGGCTGTCTCGATCTTTCCAATCCCAAGTGGGGACGGTATCTGATGGACGAATTTGCCAAAGTTCTCTGGGGTGAGGGCGTAGATCTCGATTTCTATCGGACCTCCTTTGTCAGTTTCGTCACGAATCAGGCCCGGCTTTGGTG
Organism: Verrucomicrobiales bacterium; assembly: GCA_047616785.1. Taxonomy (GTDB): domain Bacteria; phylum Verrucomicrobiota; class Verrucomicrobiia; order Verrucomicrobiales; family DEV007; genus JAACDM01. The sequence continues at coordinate 22,391 of JBLHHN010000048.1, read as the reverse complement.
GTGCTGTTTTTGGGAGGGCAAAGAGCCGGTAGCTCGAAGCTGTATTGGTGCATTCTACAAACGTCGCGCCTAGCTCTGTGAGTTGATGATGAAGCGGCAAGCCCTCCAAGTGCGCGCCACAGACTGCAATCCGGCAAGACCGCGGAGCAACTGCTTGATGGAATCGTTCGGCGAAGTCGAGCAAGCGTTCGTCATGCCAAGCCGGGGCAGATAGCGTGATCCCAAAGGGCATGCCATTGTCCAGCATCCTCGCAGGAACCGCCACGGCGCTAAGGTCGAGCAAATTCATGTGGTTCGTGTAGTAGCCAAGATTCGAGTTCGTCTGAATCGGATCAGCTTCCACTTCATCGATACGGTAGGTCGTGCCAGCCGTCGGGGTGACAATGATATCGTAATCGGTCCAAGTCTTGGCCATCTGCACGCGAAGGGCTTCCAGCCGATACATGGCTTCAAACGTTTCATCGGCACCGAGGTCGGCGCCTTTCCCGATGATCGCTAGCGTCACGGGATGCAAAGCCTCGGGCTTCGCCGTGATGAAGTCGCGGATCGCCGTGTAGCGTTCTGCCACCCAAGGTCCCTCATAGAGAAGGCGCGCGGTTTCGAGAAATGGACTGAAGTCTATCTCGGTAACGGTCCAGCCTAACTGCTTCATCGCCTCACAAGCGTCTTTGAAAGCCCTTTCGTAAGCCGCATTTCCAAAGAACTTCAGATCTTCTGGCCTTGGGATCGCCACCCGCGGCATTCTGAGAGCCGGCGGCAATGCGTTAGGCACTTGACGGCTGTAGGCATCCTTAGCATCCAGACCTTCAGCTTGCTTGAGCACCGCTTCGGCATCGGCAGCCGTATTCGCGAATATCGACACGCAGTCCAGGGTGCGACACGCTGGCACCACACCAAAGTTGCTCAGGCGACCGCACGAAGGCTTCAGACCGACGAGATTGTTGAACGCAGCCGGCACGCGTCCCGACCCTGCCGTGTCTGTTCCTTGAGAGAAACTAACAAGCCCCTTAGCGGCAGCGATCGCCGAGCCAGCACTGGATCCGCCTGGGGTGTAATCGGCGTCAAAGGCATTGCCTGAGACGCCATAAGGCGAACGCACGCCAACAAGGCCCGTGGCGAACTGATCGAGATTCGTTTTCCCAATTGGGATCGCGCCCGCATCGATCAAGCGACGCACCACTGTGGCGGATTCGCTAGGCGTGTAGGCATATTCAGGGCACGCCGCGGTGGTGGGCACTCCAGCGAGATCAATGTTATCTTTGATCGCAAAGGGTATCCCATAGAGAGGCAGATCCCCATTCCTGGTCGGGCGGTCTGCGTAGACTTGGAGTTCTTCACGGGTGAGTCGGTGAATCCAAATGACAGGATCAGCCGCGTCAGCTTGCGCCATCACATAGTCGAGCACTTCATCTACGGTCACAGTCCCGACAGCATAGGCGCGGCGCAATTCGTTGATCGTGAGGCTCGGGTTCATGTGGTTTTGAGATAGAGTATGGCTTGTCCAGGCTGAACGGAACTTCCTGGTGCGGTGACTAACTTTACTACGACGCCATCGAAGGGAGATTCGACACTCATTTCCATCTTCATGCTTTCCAAGATGGCCACGCCTTGCTCGGTCGTGACGGTGTCCCCTTCCTCCACGGTAACTTTCCACATGTTGCCAGCGATAGGCGATTCGATGGGGACGGTGCCGGGTGGCGCAGGAGCAGCTTCTTCTTCCACCACGACCTCTTCCTCGAGGATCTCATCGGCGTCGTCCCAACGTTGGCGCTCTTCTTGAAAGGCCTGCTGTTGTTGGGCGCGAAAGCCCTCGATCGATTCTGAGTTCTCGGCGAGGAAACTTTGGTAATCCGCTAGCTTAAACGTGCTCTGTTCGACTTTCAGCTGATAGCGCCCACGGACAAAGTCGTGTCGCATCTCCGTGAGTTCTTCGGTGGAGACAGGATAGAAACGCACCTGATCAAAGAAGCGCAGCAGCCAGGGCTTGCCCTGCTCGAAGTGTTCCGTCGTGCGATAGCGATTCCACATTTGCACGGTCCGACCGACAAACTGATACCCGCCCGGCCCCTCCATTCCGTAGATGCACAGGTAAGCGCCGCCGATTCCCACCGCATTCTCAGGCGTCCAAGTGCGCGCTGGATTGTACTTCGTCGTCACCAAGCGATGTCGCGGATCTAACGGAGTCGCCACAGGAGCCCCCAAATACACATCGCCAAGCCCTAACACAACGTAGCTAGCGTCAAAGACCGTCTTGTAAACGTCTTCGATCGATTCCAGGCCATTAACACGTCGGATGAAATCAATGTTGCTCGGATACCAAGGCGCATCTTTGCGCACGGTAGCGTGGTACTTATCGATGGCGATCTGGGTCGACAGATCGTCCCAGGAAAGCGGCAGATGAACGATGCGCGAAGCCACTTCGTAGTCCTCCACCGGAGGCAAGGTCTCCTCCAAGGCTCGCAGTTGATCCACCACGGTCGCACTTGTTAGATTGGAATCGAAATGGACCTGCAGCGATCGGATCCCTGGCGTGATATCGATGACGCCAGGCATGGTTGCTGCCTTCAGATGGTCATACATCTGATGCACCTTGAGGCGGAGGGCAATGTCTAGCTTGGGCGGGCCAAATTCGATCAAGACATTGCGATCACCAGAGCGGCGATAGACGATCTCGGGGCGACCTGAAGTCTCCGAGATCGTGCCAATGACAGGATTATCGAGCGTCTTGGTTTCCAATCGGAAACGCACCGTATCGCCCGCGCTCAGTTGTCCCATCTTCCACAACTCCGCCTCCACGATGGTGAAGGGGCACACAAAGCCGCCAAGACTCGGACCGTCTGGACCTAGGATCACCGGCATGTCGCCTGTGAAATCGATCGCGCCGATCGCGCAGGGATTGTGGTGAATGTTAGACGGATGGAGGCCAGCCTCTCCACCATCCGGACGCGCCCACTCGGGTTTCGGGCCAATGAGACGCACGCCCGTGCGAGCCGAATTGAAGTGTACTTTCCAATCCGTTTCGAGAAAAGTGTCCACATAGCTTTGCTTGAAAAACTCGGGGGCTCCATGAGGTCCGTAGAGCACGCCGATTTCCCAAGTCTTCGTGTACTGCGGAATGGAGTCGGCGCCTAACTGATCCATGGGCGCCTGTGTGGCGACTAACTGATTCTGATGAAGCACGTCGCCCGTTCTGAGCGGCCGGCCACCATGGCCCCCAAAGGCACCCAAGGTGAAGGTCGAACGACTCCCAAGATAGAGTGGCACATCAATGCCATGACGAATGGCGAGATAGGCGCGAGCCCCGGGCCCCTGAATCGCGCCCATGAGCAGCGTGCTGCCAGAATTAACAGAGATCGAATTCCGCTGATCGATGGCTTCTCCGTCAAGCGTCGCTCCCATATCAGCCCCAGCTAGCGCGATCACACTATCAGAATGAAAGCGTAACCTTGGCCCCATCATGGTCATTTCCAAACCGGCAGCCTCTTGCTGATTGCCCGCGATCTTGTTTGCCAGTTCGAAGGCGAGGCTGTCCATGGGACCGGATGGCGGAACCCGGATTTCCCAATAACCGAGGCGCCCTGGCGAGTCATGGACAGTTGTTATGGTTCCGGGAGACAGCACTTCAAACGAACGCGATACCTGCTCGAAATCATTGAGAAAGCGTGTGGAGACCGTTCCCTCACGAAATTTCGCTGATGCCGCGATGTCAGCAAGGTAAGGCAGGTTCGTCGTGATCCCATCGATCCGATAGGCCTTCAGGGCTACGTGCAAAGCTTCCGCTGCGTCTTCACGCGTGGCCGCATGCACCACGACCTTCGCCAGCAGCGGGTCATAATTGGGCGTCACTTCCATGCCACTGGCCATCCATGAATCGACGCGAACGCCCTCGGGAAACGCGACGTTCGTGAGGAGGCCTGTGTATGGTTGCAAGTCCTTGTTAGTATTCTCCGCGTAGACACGGGCTTCCATGGAATGACCTGTCAGCGTGATCGACGGATCAATCTCTTCTCCCGCCGCGACGCGTAGCATCAGCTCGACGATGTCAATGCCAGTGACGGCCTCGGTCACACCATGCTCGACTTGGAGACGCATGTTCACCTCGAGGAAATAGAATTCCTCGGCAGCGGCATCATAGAGAAACTCCACTGTGCCTGCGGATCGATACGATACTTTCTCCCGCAATCTGGTGGCCTAATCCAAGAGAGACTGGCGCAGTGCTTCCGTCAGTCCTGGCGCAGGCGTCTCTTCGATCACCTTCTGATTGCGGCGCTGGAGCGAACAGTCGCGCTCGCCTAGCACCCACACTTTTCCCTTCCCATCGCCCACGGCCTGCACTTCGACATGGCGCGCTTCAGCGACAAACTTTTCTAAGAAGACGTCTTCGCTCCCGAAATTCGAACACGCCAGGCGGCGCACGGTTTCATAGATCGCCACCAGTTCGTCGTCGTCCTGACACACGGCCATTCCAATACCACCGCCACCACCGGAACTTTTGAGAATTACAGGGTAGCCAATCTCCACGGCTGCCCCTTACGCTTGTTTGAGACTCTCTCGATCACCCCCGTGCCGGGCAAGAGCGGCACCTTGGCCCCTTCAGCGAGTTCACGTGCCTTGTGTTTCAGGGCAAAGGACTGCCTCTGCTGGCGTGGTCCCGATGAATCGGATGCCGTGGCTCTCACAAGCTTGCGCAAAGTCCGGCGACTCACTGAGCAGGCCATAGCCAGGGTGAATCCCCTCAGCTCCAGTCTCTTGAGCCACCTTGAGGATGGCTTCTTGATCGAGGTAACTCTCTGAAACTGCGGCGAGGCCGATGCGACAGGCCTCATCTGCATCACTCACATGAAGCGAATCCCGATCGGCATCGGAATAAACTGCCACGGATGCGATGTTCAGTTTCTTCAACGTGCGGATGATGCGGCATGCAATCTCCCCACGGTTGGCGACCATTACTTTGGAAAACATAAACCTTTAGTCCCAGATCAGCACCTGAACAGGTGCGGGGTTGTAGCCGTTGCAGGGATTGTTCAACTGAGGACAGTTCGAAATGAGCGCGATCACATCCGTGTTCGCGCACATCTCCACGTAACGGCCCGACGCAGAGATCCCACCTTCGAAGGTCAACTTGCCCTCCGGCGTGACTGGCACATTCATGAAGAAATTGATGTTGCAAGTGATATCGCGTTTGCCCAAACCATGCCCCCATTCCGTGAGACCACAGAGGAAACTATCGCGACACGCATGCATGGGCTCTTTGTCTAACGCATAGCGCATCGTGTTGCTTTCGCGGGAACACGCGCCGCCCACCGTGTCGTGTCGCCCACAGGTATCCGCGATAATGGTGAGAAGCTCGTTGCCTTCATTTGAGATGAGCTTGGTGCCGGTCGTGAGATAGAGATTCGCGTTCTGCTGGATCGTATCGGAGGCGCTGTAGCGTTCCTCGGGATCTCGAGCATTGTAGAAGAGCGTGTCCGCCGCTTGATTCCCTTCAATGTCGACGATGCGAAAGGTCTGCCCCTCGCCAATCTCGCGCATCCAATGATCTCCGGCCAGAACCGTCTTGTTGTAGATGGCCTCTTCTGCTTTGAGTGAGCTTTCTATCATGCGCACAAATGGTAGTAGTCCTCCGTATTGATGAAGGCTCGCTCGTTCTCAGGACAGGACCGACGGCAGGGATCTTCTGGACCCGGCGAGCCTGCCTTGGTCACGCTAAGCCTGACAGGCTTAGGCGCATACGCGGGTAGCGGGTGCTGACAGGTATTGAGGACAACGAGTGTGTCCATTTCGAATCGCAGATCAATGTGATTGCCAGCCTTTACCGCGCTTGGATCGAACGTCAGATTGCCGCTCTCATCGGAGGTGACTTTACTAAACATGTTCATGTTAGGCATGATGTCACGTTTACCCATCCCCCACTTGGCCATCTCGATGAGGAAATTCTCGCGGCCATTTCGGTAGAACTCGTTGCGTGCTTCTTGATACGTCTTCTCGCCATACTTCAGCGCCACACTCTTGGCGCTACTACAACCACACACCGTGTCATGCCAGCCTGCGGTGTCTTCCGTGATGGAGCAGAAGATCCGTCCCATGTCCGAGTGAATGCAGTAGGGCGCCGTGAGGTAGAAGATCTGCTGCCCTTTGAGCGTGTCCGGCATGTTGTAGCGCTCAAGTCGTTCGGCCGCATTGTAGAGAAGCAGGCCCACGTTGGCACCACCCTCGAGATCGGTTAGGCGCAGCGTCTTGCCTCGGCCAATGACCTTGGACCACATGCCGCCACCAATGATCGTTGTTTCATACATTGGGAGCATAGGGATTCGGTGCGTCGAGTCTGCTTTGAGGGAGAGGATGAATGGGCGGCATGATCTGAGACGCCATTGTCATCTTCCCAGTGCGAACGCCTTTCCGGCTGATGAATTTGTTCGCTAAGGCACGCAGTTTCCGCCCCGGCCCCTGGACGACCATGACATCCATGACGTGATCTTTCGTTAGCAAGACACTTAACGTGCTGATGACTTCATCAATGTGCTCTCGTTGTAAATCGGCGAGTTCGCGCTGGATGTTGCCCTTCGTCACGTCATAGACGAGCGTGATAACCCGGGCGGCGATTTCGTTGCCCGTCTCTTGCTCGAGCTGGCTACTGCGAGCCATGATGATCTCGGCGATCGCCTGCGAGCGATTCTCAAACCCCTGCCCTTGGATGATCTTGTCCAAGGCATAGTAAACCGATCCCGGCAGCGACACGCTGATGCGTTTCGTCGTCGCGGGTAGACTGGATTCTTCGTCGTAGGAGGCCATCGTATGATTTCTTTCCTGGAAAGTATTACCCAGAGTTACGCAGCTTCCGTGCCATCCAGCGATTGATCCCTCGTAAGTCGGTGCCGGGGGCGTCATAGCCGTCCGGTTCAAACTCAGGGGTCACCGTGGTGACATTCAGCGCGCGCCACCACGCCAAATGGGATTCGAGTGCTTCCGAGCCCTCGGGATTCGGCATTTGCGGGCCTTGATCGCAGCCCACTCGCAGATGCACATGACCGCACCGTTCGGCACAGAGTTGAAGGAGTTCTGGCTCCTCATTCAGCACGAGCCGCTCACAGACCACACACCAATGACTGAAGTCGCAATTCAGTCTCATTTCAGGAATCTCTTACAAGAGATCGCGCGTTTGCCAAGGTGAGAACGCGGGGCGGCTGCGATGCGTTTCCCAGACGAGCTTGAAGCCCAGTCGCTTTCCCATGGCAATGCCTCGCTCGTAGAAACTCACACATTCCCCGAAGCTACATGCGTCCGCACCGACTAACATGTTCACGTGTAGGGGAGTGAACGCGGACACGCGTTCGGTGAGATTGCCCTCCAAATCATCCAGATGTGCCTGCAGACTTACGCCGGGGGACGGCACGTAGTTTCCGCCGGTGGCAATCTCAGCAATGTAAGGGAGGCCTGCTGCGGCAAGCTCGTCCGCACAGCTAGGATCGGCGGGGCCTTCCACCCCGTCGTAACCCCACTCGGGTGCGCACTGAATCGCCTCCCCAAGGCTCAGTTCATTTGCCCAACAAGAAAGGAAGAGCTGAAGTTTCCCTATCATTAAAACAACCGCGCGTAGGTATCGATCTCCCACTGGCTGATGCGCTGGTGGTACTGTCGCCATTCCTCAGACTTGTAGGTGATGAATTCGTCTCGCAGCTCCTGTCCCAGCGTTTCCGTGATAAACGGATCGGCGGCGAAAGCCTCCACGGCTTCGCGCAGGTCTTGGGGAAGTTCTTCAATGCCCCGCTCGGCGAATTCCTCCGGCGTCAGTTCGTAGAGGTTGTCTTCGGTCGCTTTGCCAGGATCGATCTTCTCGCGGATGCCTTGCAAACCGGCGGCGAGAGCGAGCGTGGCCGCAAGGTAAGGATTGCAAGATGCATCGGCATTGCGGGACTCCACGCGATTACCTTCCATCGGCACGCGTAAGGCGTTGGTGCGGTTGTTCTTGCCGAAGGAATTGAAGACCGGCGCCCAGGTGTAGTAGGACATCAGGCCCTTGCGCACCATGCGCTTGTAGCTATTCACGGTGGGCGCAAAGGCTGCACAAAGAGGGCGACCATGCTTGAGGATGCCACCGACAAAGTAGCAGCCCATCTCCGTAAGCCCGAGCCCACGCGGGTCGTCTTCTAAGGGACATTCGAAGAGGTTCTTGCCGGTCCCTTTGTCAAAGAGAGACATGTTAAAGTGAGCACCCGAACCTGTCTTGTCGGCAAAGGGCTTCGGCATGAAGGTGGCGAGCAACCCCTCCTTACTAGCATACTGCTTGGCCATCAAGCGGAAGAAGATGTAGCGGTCACACATGGTGAGCGCGTCCGCATACTGGAAATCGAACTCGAACTGCGAGTTCGCATCTTCATGGTCTAACGAATACAGATCCCAACCGAGGTCGTTGATCGTGGTCGAGACTTTGTCTAGCCACTTGTAACGATCGAGGAAGCGCTTCACATAGTAACAACTCTTGTTCAGGTTGTTATCGTCGTTTGGAATCTCGAGCTGCCCTTCCGCGGTTCGTTTGAGAACGAAGAGTTCGCATTCGATGCCAAGGTTGAAGCCGAAGCCCATGTCCTCAGCGATCTTGAGCTGTTTCTTCAGAGCCACCCGTGTGTTGATCTCGTAGGGTTCGCCTTTAAATGTGTTGTCCGCAGGCATCCAGGCGACCTCTGGGTTCCAAGGAAGGATCGTGATGCTGTCCAGGTCTGTCACTGATGCGATTTCATCATCATTCGGCCGTTGCCCGAGACCATCCAGCGCATAGCCGGTGTAGAGTTCCGAGCCATGCTCGAAGTGCTCGAAGTGCTCGAAGTGCTCGAAGTGCTCGAAGTGCACAAATTTTCCCTTGGGCACGCCGTGGATGTCGACATAGGCGCCGATCCAGTATTTCACCCCCTTCGCTTTGAGGTCTTCTTCAAGGCTGGTGATTTCTTGGTCCGTTTTCATAGTGTAAGTACTCGGCGAGCGCTTGGGTTCTCGATGAACCAGTCGGCTATTTCTCATCCCGTCGCGAACCAAGCATCGCCAGTGACCGCGATGTCTGTGATGAGCCTTTCTAGCAATTTCACGCGCTATGGGCGACCGCTGAGCCATGGGTGCAGCGTGAGGACGAAGCAACAGCCATAGTCTCGCATGGCGATGAATTCATCCCACCAAAGCCGATAGACCTTGTCGCAGTCTTCCGGAATGACGCCCCAATGCGGTTCCGGATTGAAGGCAAACTGTTCCCAGTCCTCCAGCATCCATTGTCCTGGGATCTCCACCAATCCATTGCTATGGAAGAATGGCACGTCATCGCGCATCATGCTCGCGCTGTAATTGAGACCATGTTTCTGAAGCAGTTCTGCCGTCCAGGGATTGATCTCGAACCAAGGTGCTCGTTGTCCTGACGGACGCACATTGATAAGACCTTCCAGGATGTCCAGACTCTTGACCAAGACGGCCTCTTCCTCCTCGCGGGTCAGCTCCGCCAGCTTCTCATGTAAATGGCCATGCGCTCCGATCTCATGACTCGCTTTGGCAATGGCTTTCGTCATGTTCGCATGCAGCTCCGCCACGTGAGTCGGGATAACGAATGTCGCCGTCACGCCAAGATGCTCTAGCAAGCCAAGAATGCGCGGCACGCCCACCTCAGGGCCTTACTGACATTGACAGAAGGTCGTTAGCCGATCACGCAACTTCGGGTCCTCTGAAAGCGCGGCGGTCTCCCCATCGACATCGAAGCACAACATGACCGCACAACGCTTGTTGTGCGGCCAAGTGAACCGAGGTTCCGGGTTGTAGGGGGTGCGCACAGTAATACTTCTGACAAGATTGGTGTGACGCCCTTAAAACACTGCCCGTGCCAAGTGCCTACCCGGCCACGTCCCGCGCCACGCGGATGCCCACATTATCCCGCTTCACGCCCCTCCCGAGGCAGTCCCGCCAGCTCGATCTTAAGAGCCTCGGCAGATAGTCCCAGGCCCCGGCTCGGATCACCTTCAGGTTCAGATCCTCCACCGCACTGGCGTGGTTAGGCCGCCAGCTATCAACCACCCATTCGCAGACATTTCCTAACATGTCGTGAAGGCCGAACGCATTTGCTTTCCCCCAGCCTGCAGGCACCAGTTTCCCAAGTCCCACGCGGTTTCCTAGCTCGTCGTAGAGGAAATTCACCTGCCCCGAGTCTGGCTGATCTCCCGTGGGATACGGCGTGGTTGAGCCTGCTCGGCAAGCGTATTCCTACTCCGCTTCTGTCGGCAAGCGGTAGCCATTTCCCAGCGAAGCGCAGTAGGCCGCCGCCTCATTCCAACTGACACTCACACGAGGCAGCCCTTCCTCATCGACCACCGGATGGCGAGACAACTCAAAGGCGGAAACGTCGACCACGACTCGTGGCAATTCATGGGCGTTGACAAACTTGTCATCGACCACGCATCCCATGACAAACCGTCCCGCAGGGATGCGAACCATGTCTAGTTTCGCCATCGCCCCTCGACCCATTCCGCAGGTGGCGTCAGATCGTAGCGATTCCATCCCGCTCCGAGGCCGCCGTCCACGGGAATGACCGCTCCTGTGATGAAACGCACATCATTCGAAGCCAGAAGCTCGAAGAGCGGTGCGATATCCGATGGCTGCGCCGCGCGTCCCAAGGGCGTGCGTTCCTCAACAAAGGGAATCTCCGGACTGCTTGGAATGCCCGTGACCGCTGGTTCCAAGACGAGGCCTGGTGCCACGGCATTCACCGTGATTTGCTTGGAGGCCAACTCCAACACACCGACTCGTGTCAAATGATCCACGGCCGCTTTCGAAACGGCGTAGCTTGGGCAATTCGGAGCTCCTATCTTTCCCACAAAGGAGCTCGTATTGATGACTGTCCCGCCCACCTCCACGAGCTGAAGCCCGTAGAACACCGAATGACTATTGATATGAAACACCCGATCAAGCAGCTCTGGCGTCGTGTCTTCTAACGAAATCCCCTGAGGTTGAATCGCCGCATTGTTAATGAGAATATCGAGCTTCCCGATGTCTTCGATCACAGCCTCGACCGCTGCCGTAAACGCTTCAGGATGAGTGATATCCGCCCGAGTGTAGTGGAAATTCACGTCATCCGGAGCCTTCACATCTGCGATGGAAACCTGGGCCCCGGCGGAGACAAAGCATCGAACGATTTCGGCCCCGAGACCAGCGCTGCCGCCCGTAACTAGAGCGACTTTTCCTGCTAGCCGTTGGGCGGCGACTCGCGTTTTTAGCATCATAGATTGACTGACTTCACCACCGTGGCAAAGCAGTCATCGTGCCAAACGACGACTAACAACCAAACTATCGAAGCTCCAAGGTCGCTTCCTTGAGCAGAACAATGAACCGTTTCTCCAAGGCTGAGAACGTGTGGGTCTTGCGCATGGAAATGCACCAATCGCGATGAATCGGCTCGTCTGGCACGGCGAAGTCCCTGAGCAACTCCCGACGCTCGACCTCCGTCAGCACCCACTCAGGAGCGAGTCCGACACCAAAGCCGCAGGCAACCAACTTCTTCAAAGCGCCGATGCTGCCGATCTTCAGGCATTTCTCGACATGGATACCGGCGCGTTCAAGCCACTGCAGCACGAGCTGGTTGGTGGTGCTTTGTTCTCCAAAGAGCAGGAGACGTCCACCAGTCAGGCACTCGGCATCTAGGAAGGTCTGCTCCACCACCCAGGGATGCTTAGACCCGATGATGAGTCGAAGACTATCCCGAAAGAGAGAAGCCTGTTGAAAGTTCCCGCCTCGTGTTGGCGCGTTCTGAATTCCTAACAGAATATCAACGCTCCCATCATTGAGGCTTTGGACCAGTGCGGAGGCATCTCCGATGGTGAGATCAAGATCCGCCTCGGGAAACTCCTGGTGAATCCTCACTAAAACATCAGGCAAGACGAATTCAGCAATCGTGTCCGCGCTGCCGATACGCAGCGTCATGAGCTCTCCCTTCCGAGAGCGATCCAATTTCTGCACGACTCGACCCATCTCACGGAGGACTTCACTAGCAGAGGCCAAGAAGATCTCGCCGTCCCTGGTCAGGGTCGGCGTCTTACCGCTCCGATCAAACAAGGCGATTCCTAGCGTCGTCTCCAGGGACTTGATCGAGTGGCTGACCGCCGACTGCGTCACAGACATGATCACAGCCGTTTCTGTGAAACTGCCAGACTGGGCAAGCGATTGGAACATGCGCAACTGACGGAGATCCCTCACCTCGCCCACACTAGAGACGGGATGAGAGACCTCCGAAGGATCGACTCGATCCCGACTCACAATTACTGATGCTCGATCACCCACGGTCGCGCTCCTTGGTAGGCCTGACGCATTCGCCTGCCATCGGCGGTCGGCTTGGCATTCTTGTGCCCTTTGCAAGGCGCGGGTCCTCCTACCCTTGGCTCATGGCGACTACGTTCATTCCGCTCCGAAGCCATCCGGCTGAGAGGGGACAACGTTCGCAGCCTGGGAGTGCTCACCACGCGTGAGGACAACGTGCCGCAGTCCGGGCAGGGAACGGCCTCGTTCCGAGACTCCAGAGATACGAAGTCTTCAAAGAGCCCGTGATTGGTGCATTGATATTCGTATAAAGGCATGACGAGACAGGTTAAGTGCACACAGCAAGATCCACACCACCATCGAGCATCGTTACCGGACCAGAGGCATTTGGCCGGATATCGAAGTCAAAGATCTCCGTTGGGAGATAGAGCGTGGTGCAGGCATTGGGAATATCCACGACACCACTGATACGTCCCTCAACCGGTGCGGTACCGAGAATCGCGTAGGCTTGTGCGCCGGTGAAACCGAATTTCTTCATGTACTCGATCGCATTCAGGCAAGCCATCCGATAAGACACATGAGGATCCAAATAGAACTGCTTGCCAGTCTCATCCACGGAAATTCCCTCAAACACCAATTGGCGTTTGTAGTTAGGCTCCATCGGACTGGTTTCAAAGATCGGATTGACCACGCCATACTTGGCCACGCCGTCTTTGATGATATTCACACGAATATCCAAATAACCCGCCATTTCAATCGCGCCACAGAACGTGATTTCACCATCCCCTTGAGAGAAGTGAATGTCTCCCATGGAGAGACCACCACCATCAACGTAGACAGGGAAATAAACTTTAGAACCACGCGTGAGATTCTTGATATCACAATTGCCGCCATGCTCACGCGGAGGCACGGTGCGTGCGGCTTCCAAGGCAGCCGCAGCTGCGGCTTCTCCCGTCATGCGGCCCATGTGGGCGGTGTCTGCATGAGGCAAACAACACAGCGGAGGATTGCGCTCTGGATCGGTATCGAAGAGCTCAGTCTCACGCTTGTTCCACGTATTGAGCAATTCCTGAGACGGTAAGCAACCGATCAACCCAGGATGCATGATCCCTGCAAACTCCACCCTCGGAATGTGACGAGAGGACGTGTAAATCCCGTGAAAGTCCCAGCAAGCTTTACGAGCTTCTGGATAATGTTCCGTTAGGAACCCGCCGCCATTCTCTTTCGAAAAGAGTCCCGTGAATCCCCATTCAGACTCCGCTAGAGAACCAATATCCAGAATATCGACCTCGAGCAAGTCTCCCGGCTTCGCGCCTTCCACGCCGATCGGGCCACTGAGATAGTGCACCTTCGTCAAATCCACATCTCGAATGTCACTGGCCGAATCATCATTGCTGATCTGACCGCCAGTCCAATCGACGCATTCCACGCGAAACTCATCGCCAGGTTTTACCGTCGTCACCATGGGTATATTCGGATGCCAGCGATTGTGTAGGACATCGTGATCCTCTGGAGGGATGGTCGTATCAATCTCAATGATAGTATTAGGCATAGTCTGTGTTGTGGGTTAGGTTGAGGTACGAAATGTTTGAATTGTTAAACAGCGAGGAGATTCTTGATGTCCTCGGGATTGACGGAGTCACGATCGGACTCATAAACAAAGTTGCCACCATCGAGGACTAGGAAGCGATCACAGGCCTCCAGTGTGAATGAAAGAACCTGCTCCGCGACGATGATCGAGATGCCCTTGAGATCACGAATCTTACAAAGCACTTTGGCGATCTCCTTAATGATAGAAGGTTGGATGCCTTCAGTAGGCTCATCTAGGAGAAGGACCTTTGGATTTGTCACCAAGGCGCGAGCAATCGCCAATTGTTGTTGCTGCCCGCCGGAAAGATTGCCTCCTTTGCGATCGCCCATCTCTTTGAGCACCGGAAAGATGTCATAGACATAGTCGGGTATTTGCTTGGACTTCGATTTCTCCATCCCCGCGCGAATATTGTCGGAGACCGTCATCGACGGAAAGATCATCCGACCTTGTGGCACATAGGCGAGACCCGACTGAACCCGCTTGAAGCTCGGTTCTTTGACGAGTTCTTCATCGTCCAAGATGATGCTGCCTTTATCCGCGCCGAGAATGCCAATCAAGGACTTGAGGAGAGTGGTCTTGCCCATCCCATTGCGTCCCATGATTCCTACAATTTCATTTTCACCCAGATTCATGGAGAGACTTGGAATGACTTCACTCTGCCCATAGCAGACGCGTAATTGATCGAATTGAAACATGGTAACGTTAGTCTCCTAGGTAAACTTTCTTAACGGTCTCGTTCGCTTTGATTTCTGCCATGCTTCCCTCTGCGAGAATCTTCCCCATGTGCAGAACCGTGACGCTATTCGCGATGCGCTCCACAAAGTCCATGTCATGCTCGATGATGATGATCGAGCGTCCTTTCGACACGCGCTTCAGGAGATCCGCCGTAGCTTCCCGTTCCTTCACACTCATTCCAGCGACAGGCTCGTCCAAGAGCATCAGCTCTGGTTCTTGCACAAGAAGCATGCCGATCTCTAACCACTGCTTCTGTCCATGGCTAAGTAGCTCCGCCTTCTCATCGAGATGATCGGTGAGATAGATATCCTCAGCCACCTTCCGAATGCGCTCGGAAATTTCGGGCGTTCGTTTGAATGTCAGAGATCCCCAAACCGTGCGTCCCCAAGGAAAAGAGATCTCCAGATTCTCGAGAACGGTGAGGTCCTCATAGATCGACGGAGTTTGAAACTTTCTGCCGACCCCTGCACGAACGATCGCATGTTCAGACTGCCCAAGAAGCTCTTCATTCTTGAACTTAATACTACCTTCGCTAGCGGCTGTCTTGCCACTGATAAGGTCAAGCACGGTGGTCTTGCCTGCACCATTGGGACCAATGATTACGCGTAGTTCATCGGCATCGACATAGAAGGTCAATGAGTCGACGGCCTTGAATCCATCAAAGGAAACCGTGAGGTCCTCTACTGCCAGTAGGTAATCGGAATTTGTAGACATTAAGCTTTGCCCTCCTGCGACTTGGCCGCCTTCACCGTCTCGACGACTGGCGCTTCGATCTTCGACTTCGTGAACCGTGCGATGAGCGGCTTGATCTGATCTTCATAGAGGCCTGCCAATCCCTTCGGAAGCAGCAACACCACAATGATAAAAAGAGAACCATAGAAGAACATCCACAGATTCGGATAGCTCTCCGAAAGGAGCGATTTGGCCAGCGTCACCAATAGAGTTCCATAGACTGCGCCATACAAACTCAACCGACCGCCAACCGCTGCAAAGATGACCATATCAATGGACGGCACCACACCGATTAGATTGGGTGACATGAAGCCAACTTGCAGCGTGAAGAGCGCGCCACCTATCGAGGAGACCACGGCAGCGACACAGAAAATGAAAATGCGGAAACTCGCGATATCATAACCAGAAAACCGCACGCGTTCTTCTTTGTCTCTTTGCGCCACTAGCACACGCCCTAACCGGGTCGCCAATATCGATCGACACACAAGGATTGAGACCAGCAACAATCCAACACAGATAAAATAGAGCGTTCGTTGGGCGCTCTCGGACCGGATATCCCAACCCGACAGGGTTCTCAAATCGGTCATACCATTGATGCCCCCAAAGTAGCCTTGGTTGCCGACGATGACATACCAAAGGCAAGCCACCATCGACTGCGTGAGGATTGCGAAGACCACCGGCCCTACACGCCCCTTGAAATAGAACACACTGAGCAAGTAGCCGAAGACGATCGGAAGTACGACTATCAGAGCCAGGGTCGCCGTTAGACTACTGAAAGGGAGCCAGAACCAAGGGAGTTCCGTCACCTGGTTCCAGTCCATGAAATCAGGAATGCCTGGTGTGGACTGAATCTTGGTGCTTTCTGCATCCGAAGCTTCGAGCTTCAGAAACATCGCCATGGCATAGCCACCGAGGCCAAAGAACAATCCTTGCCCGAGACTAAGGATACCTCCATATCCCCAGCACATGACCAAGCCTATGGCGACAAAGGCATAGGAAAGGTACTTACCCGTTAGGTTCAGACGGAAGACACTCAGTGTCACAGGAAGAACGACCAAGAGGATCAATGATAGTATGGCAAGAGCAATGAGGCCTTCCTTACCGCCTATTCCTTTGGAATAGAACGATTGAAAACGACTGTTATTCATAGGTTCCGAGTTCATTGTGAAAGGAATTAGGACCGAATCTTCTCGGAGAAGAGGCCTTTGGTGAACTTGGTGAGCACGGTGAAGATGATGAAGTAGAGCCAGACTTTGGCGATGGCCCCCGTCATGAAGAACTCTAAGATGGAGGAGAGGAGAGCTAGGAAACCGCTAGCAACAAAGAGACCAACCAAGCTACCGAGACCACCCACAACCAAGACGAGATAAGCATCCACAATGTAGGCCGTGCCTGCGGTAGGCGATGTTGAGGCAATGGTAGTGAAGAATGCTCCGGCCACTCCAGAGATACCACAAGCGATAGCGAATGTAAGTCTGTCAGTCCGCTTGGTATTGATTCCAAGCGCACCGCTCATTTCACGATTCTGTGTCGTCGCCCGCATACGCAAGCCAAGGCGAGTCCGTTTTAAGAAAACGACCAATCCGACGGTCACTGCTAGCGTTAGTCCCAATAGGAGAATGCCATTCAAAGGAATCTCAATGGTATCCGTGATAGACCATGAGCCAATAAGCCATTCAGGCAACGTCGCGCTCATTTCCCGAGCGCCAATAAAAGTGCGGAAGCACTGCTGCATGACAAGACTCAGCCCCCACGTGGCCAACAAGGTATCGAGAGGCCGGGAATACAACCGGCTGATCAAGGCCCACTCCACCAGGTAGCCAACGCCAAAGGCAATGATAAAGGCGAGGGCGATGGCGAAGATAAAGTAGTAGTTGAGCAGCCCTGGCGCCTGGGTCGCGACGAACTTGGAGACCAGGCACATGGTGTAGGAACCAATGACAAGGAACTCAGCATGGGCCATGTTGATGACTCCCATCTGCCCAAAGACGATGAAGAGCCCGATGCCCATTAGGACATAGATGCAGAGGAGGCTCACGCCTCCGAAGGACTGCATCACAATGATAGAATAGATTTCTTGAAAGGAATACTCGCCCATAAGACAGAAAGCTGAAATGGATCTTAAGTGGGCGTGAACCACATGCACGTGGCCCACGCCCGATTGTTACTCTCACTATGAAGTCGAGAATGGCTTTCGAGCGGCTATTACTGGTAGCCTTTCGGATACGGATTCGGCTCGATCAGATCCGACTCAGCGATGACTTCAAATTGACCATTGCGGAGGAATTTTCCGATCTTGGCCTTGCTCCAGATATGGTGATTCGTGTCGTGAATCTTCACGTAGCCTTCAGGCGCATTGGGAAATTCGATTCCGGAAGAGGCTGCCGCGATCTTATCGATGTCAAAGCTTCCTGCTTTCTCCACGGTATATTTCCACAACCAGGGACCGAGGTATCCAGCCTGAGTCACGTCCCCAATCACACTGTCTTGCCCCCACATTTCCTTAAAGGCGGCCACAAACTTCTGGTTGTTCTCGCCGGGAAGCGATTGGAAGTACTTCATGCAAGAATAGAAACCTTCGGTGTTCTCGCCACCGATTCCGAGAACCTCGTCCTCAGTCGTGGAAATAGTAAGAAGGTTATATTTGTCCGAGGTGATGCCAGCAGCTTTGAGCTGCTTATACCAAGCAACATTACTACCACCCACCACGACGCTGTAGATGAGATCGGGCTTCTTCAGCTTCACCTTATTGATCAATGAACGGAAATTCGTGTGCCCAAGTGGGTAGTATTCCTCTCCAACCACCTCACATTTCGGATCCTTCTTCTTCAGGTAACGCTCGATATGATTACGCGCGATCTTGTTCGACGTTCTAGGCCAGATATAGTCTGAGCCGATGAGGTAGAAGGTGCGTGTTCCTAGCTTTTCATAGGCCCAGTCGAGCCCCCAGATGATCTGCTGCGTCGCTTCCTGACCCGTGTAGATCACATTTTTAGAATCCTCCAAGCCCTCATAAAAGGTCGGGTAATAGAGCATGTTATTCTCTTTCTCAAAGACCGGCAACACCGCCTTACGCGAGGCTGAGGTCCAACAACCAAAGACACAGGCAACGTTGTCATTGATAATGAGCTTCTTCGCTTTCTCAGCGAAGGTCGGCCAGTCACTGGCACCGTCCTCTTGGACAATCTCGATCTTTCGTCCAAGGACACCGCCAAGATCATTGATCTGCTTGATGGCAAGCCGCTCGGCTTCGACGGAACCCGTCTCACTAATGGCCATGGTGCCAGTGATGGAGTGCAACTGACCCACAGTTACGGTGGTGTCCGTGACGGCGAGCCCAGTGGTATTGACTTGCGACGTTGGATAGTCCGCAGCCGAGTATTTCTTGTGGGTAACGTCCGTGACAGCCGGGGGTGATTTGATCGTGGTGACACTCGCACTAACAAACGTTTCTAATTCTCCAGAAAGAGCCATGGGACTACTCTTTGTCGCAGTATCTGAAGTGGAAGTACCTTTACCGCAAGAAGCTAGGTGTAGCGTGAGAGCCACCCCAGTAATGGTATAGAGACATTTTCCTAATCTTTTGATAGGTTGGCATGTTGTTAAGTTGCTCATTGATAGATAGATTGGTTGGTTGGGTGCTGAGAGAATGAACATGGGTGGATCTGTCGTTTCGACGTCCTGGCCTTCCGTTCGTATTACCCGGGCTAAAGCACTGCCCATGCCATCGATCGCTTAGGCGTGATGATTTCT
This sequence comes from Verrucomicrobiales bacterium, assembly GCA_047616785.1. Classification (GTDB taxonomy): domain Bacteria; phylum Verrucomicrobiota; class Verrucomicrobiia; order Verrucomicrobiales; family DEV007; genus JAACDM01. Next base: position 3,301 of record JBLHHN010000048.1, on the reverse strand, counting down.
CTTCATGGGATGACCCCGGTCATGCGAGAGCTTCATCTCGCTTAATTGACTATAGGTTCCGCAATGCTTGATAGAATCAGCCAGCAAATTGAAGCGCGACGCGGTCGTCTCCATGCCGCAATTCTATCCCTGGCCTTTCAAGAAAGTTGCCACAGGCCACCATCGTAACCTCAGAGCCAGCAAGAAGTTGCTTGGCTTGCAACAAATACGCATCCGATATCGCGAATAAATAGCCAAAGCTTAGGAAGGAAGTGAACCCTTTCGCCCATGATGTGTGTATCGGTCTGGGAATCAGCACGACTTGCAACACGATGAATGAATTGCACAAGATCGTGAAACAGATTTTTGAGTCGTTCAGGCCTCGTTAGTACGGCGATTGCTATCATCGGAAATGGCTATGAAGAGAACTACTAGCAAGTTAATAACATCATCACACGCGATGAGTTCAACGTTCCAGCTCGCGCCGAAGAAATCGAAGAACTTCTCCTTGCAACGCTCGGCGACAACAGCCACACAGCGTTTGCGTTCATTTCCGGAGCATCGCGGGCCTCGTGAATCCAAATGTCAAAGGCAGAAGACAACCTGAGCCCGTTTGCCCTCATGCCGATCTGGCATTGACTAGCGCTGGGCCGGTGCCGCTTCTGGGTCCAGCGTTGGCTTCGTTCCACGAATCGTCGCCGCCAAGAAACGTTGAATGAGCCAGATGGGCATTTCTAAATGGCTTAGGCGTCCACGTTGGTAGCCATCTGAGTAGAGACTGCGCGGCACGGCAGAGAGCAGTTCCAGGTCTTCGAGATCGAACTCCGTCGCTTCCTTCTGTCCGCGTTCCAGCATCGAGACGAATCCTGGAGGTTGGGTCGTTGATTCTGGCACCAAGATCGTGGTTTGGAGCCGCAGCCGATCTGGGGCGACGGGCTCGATCCGATAACACACGACCTGATCCGGAGCAGTCACCACATGGTGAAGAGTGGATACCCCATCACCAGTCCCCATTCGTGCCGTTGCGTGCCGTTGCGTGCCGTTGCGTGCCGTTGCGTGCCGTTGCGTGCCGTTGCGTGCCGTTGCGTGCCGTTGCGTGCCGTTGCGTGCCGTTGCGTGCCGTTGCGTGCCGTTGCGTGCCGTTGCGTATCATTGAGTGACTTGAGCGATGGAAAGGCCTCCCATTGCTCGCCACGCGATTCCATGTCGGCAATCTCTTCTCGCACCTTCGCCCTATAAGGCAGGTGACAGCGTATGTGGTTAGGCTTCTCCTCTTCCGTCCACGTGCCGCGTGCGGGCATGATGGGTTGCAAGGTCTTCACATGCGCACTGGCATAATGATAGGATTCCATGAAATTCTCTGCCAACGCCTTCCAGTTGCAGGGAATGTCCCAATGAGATTCGAAGACCACCTGCATCTCGCCGATGTTCCAAGGATCCAGCTCTGGCTCGAGACTCGCATACTGGTTACTGACAGTTTCCTAGGCAATGCCATCGAGATTGACGAAGCCATTCCAAATCTCAGATCGGAATTCCTTCAGCGCACGATCACAGCTCTCAAAGCCTTCCGCTTGGCCCATTTCGGGATAGGCCTTCAGCTGGCCATCGAGTTCAAAGGTCCACGAATGATAGGGACAAAGAAAGAGACGCGCTTGGCCGCGATCCTTGCCGCCCTGACGAAACTCTGCCGGACCATGACCATCGTGACCGAAGCAGGGAGGCATGATGTCCATCCCTCGATGAGGACAGCTTCGCGATAGCACATGCACCTCTTGTGATTTGTCGCGCACCACGATCATGGGTTCGCCCAAGAAATCGACATTGATGAAGTCTCCGGCGAGAGGCAGTTGCGACACATGCGCCACACAAGTCCAACCTGGCCGGAAGAGATTCTCGCATTCCCACGTGAAGTAATCGTCACTCGTGAAGGCTTCCTTGGGAAGTGTCGTCGCCTGACTCAAGGGCAAGTCCGCAATGCGCTCGATCTCTGCCAGGATCTGTTCGAGGATCAGCGATTGTCGTGACTTTCGAAACGATGGTGTCAGCCCTTCATTGAAACGCTGGTTCACTTCCGCCGCAGCGCGCACTTGGGATTCATCGATGATAGGCATGGTGACGTGGGATCTGTGGACACAATCGCCCTACTCCCACTGAGCACCTTCTGTGCCACGCTTGCATCTGCTGCGGCGCCATGTCTGCTAACGTTCTTTCCTATGAAGATTCACGGCTACGCCTCCACCACTGCCGGATCCGCCTTCGAACCCTTCGAACCCTTCGAACCCTTCGAACCCTTCGAACCCTTCGAACCCTTCGAACCCTTCGAACCCTTCGATTACGAACTCGGTGATCTCGCTCATGACGAGGTGAACATCGCCGTGGAAACTTGCTGCATTTGCCATAGCGATCTCAGCATGAAGAACGATGACCGGGGCATCAGCGCCTACCCATTCGTGGGCGGCCATGAAGTCGTCGGCAAAGTCATTGCTAGAGGCGAACATGCGGGGCACCTTGAGATGGGCCAGCGTGTTGGCCTCGGCTGGTATTCCCGAAGCTGCTGCCTCTGCGCTCCCTGCCTGAATGGTGATCAGAATCTTTGCGTCCTCGCCGAAGGCACCATTGTCAGTCGCCACGGTGGCTTCGCCGACAAGGTGCGCGCTCAAGCCCTCTGGTGCACGCCCATCCCAGAGACACTCGATCCTGCGGTGTTAAGGTCCACTCTTCTGCGGTGGCATCACCGTCTTCAATCCCATCGTGCAGAATGCCATCGCCGCGCTCGATCATGTCGCCGTCGTCGGCATTGGCGGTCTCGGACACCTCGCGTTGCAATTCCTCAACGCCTAGGGCTGCGAAGTCACCGCCTTTTCCACCAGCGACTCGAAGGTCGACGAAGCCAAAGCCCTCGGAGCCACACACTTCCTCAACGCCCGCGATCCCGAAGCACTCAAATCAGCAGCCGGAAAGTTCAAGATGATCCTCGTCACCGTCAATGTTCCGTTAGACTGGGACCTTTACATGACGATGCTAGATCGACGAGGCAAGCTGCACATCGTCCCCTCCGTCCCCTCCGTCCCCTCCGTCCCCTCCGTCCCCTCCGTCCCCTCCGCAGGCTTCCCCCTCATCGAACACCAGAAATCCATCGGTGGCCGTCCGCTAGGGAGCCCTGGTCTCGTCATGAAGATGCTAGACTTCTGAACCCCAACGGTGTAGAAAACTTTCCATTTTTTTGGAAGCTCAGCACGTGCCTGCGCGCCGCCGGTTGCGCTGTATGACCTCGGCTGCGGGCAGGTTCGAATCAGTCTCGAAGGAAGCCGCAATGTCAGGT
>JBLHHN010000047.1:0-25282 GCA_047616785.1 Verrucomicrobiales bacterium | reverse complement strand
AGCCGAGTATCTAACAAAGAAACGCTACCGTGACAATTGGCTAGAAAATTTCAGAGTGGCCTCCTCCTCTGCTGGTTGCCAGCCATTGATCACCCCGAAAACGTCATAGTCAGTAATTTTTATCTCACAAACGCCACTCAAAGCAGTATATCTCCGTTGCCCTTCAAAACGCACGAGCCTCACTAAAGGAGCGTTTGAGCGCCTCGCTAACACAAAACGTGGCGTCGTTCATTGTCGGAAACTAGTTCTGCATCGGACGATGCGACTTTAGGGCGGGAGCCTCGTCCGCAACCAAATTGAGGGACGGCAACTAATGCCCAGCTCGCATGAGATGAGCCAGGGCGCCATCGAGATTCTGCCGAAGGAGCCAGGCGCGGGTGTCCGGGCTCTTCGTCATTTGTGCTTTGGTGAGATCGTTGGCCAGCGCGCTTCGCATGTCTTCGTCTACTTGGTCATCTTTCACTAAGCCCTCGACGCAGACTTGATAGACCTCGGCACACGCTTGTGGATCGCTCTGATTGTAAAGGGGCACACCTTTGTCGATAGCTGCTAGAATACCCTTGGTTGCCGATGGTGCTGCGGACTGCTTCGTCTCTTCAGCCTTGCCCGTAGGGAAGAGAACCGAGTCAATCACATGAATCACGCCATTCGTGCATTCGACATCAACGACACGCAGAGTGGCACCGTTCACTTTGAGAACACCGTCCGTCACCGCAATCGTGACCGGCTGTCCATTCACGGTGGTGGCATGGCCAGCATTGAGCGCATCACCCGCCGTCACGTTGCCGCTAAGGACATGGAGATGCTGCGGGAGGTCAACAGATCCCTTTGTGACCAACTGGACCAGAGCCTCTCCATAGACGATTGCTGGCGTGGATTTCGCGTCAAGGCCGAAGACGGCACCTCAGCCCAGAAATCCAGACACCCCGGCCAATCAGAAAGCCTGCCCACAGCCCTCAGGGCAGGCTACCGGATGCGGGTTTCCAGTGATCGGCCTAGTCGGCCTGATCGATCTCAGCCATGACGGACTACGAGACTTTTCCGAGAACACCGTAGAAACTCGCGAATTACGCGGTCACGACCAATTAAAAACTTACCTAACAAAAGGAGATCTACTAGCGGCAGATAGACTACACTCCTCCTACGAAGAGATAGCGCGCGACTGAGAAATAAGGGAACCGAGTTCATCGGGCGCCAATCATCAAGCGCGAAAAATGGACTTTCGCAGAGGTCGGAGAATCGGCCCCAACGAGCGGCTACAAAAGTAAGTGGAGAAAGCCACATCAACCCGCCCTGAGTTGCCTTCCTGCCGAAGAATGGAAGGCGCTTCCCGAGGAGATGGAAATGCGAATCATCCGAACGAAAGGTCCAAACCGAGGCCTTAGAGCCCACTTTGCTGGAACGATAGCGAACGCCGCCTGGAAGAGCGATTGGGCCTGCAGGACACTCCGGTCGCAGGTGAATCTGGTTCATGATGGATTGGTGCATTTCCCTCGTGCCCATTCTAGGCCCTGTGTTATTGAATGGGACCTAAAGCCAATTCGCGCTTCCTTTTATGAATAATCCTCGACCGACCCCGTCAGAACCTGATGTGAAGCCGTCGGTTGATGGTGGTCAGGACGCTGCAGAAGAAGTGGTGGGGCCACCGGACGACGAGCTTGTTGTCCGTTGCCAAGCGGGTGACACCAGAGCGTTCGACGAGCTGGTCACACGTTACCGAGGCAGAGTATATGGAATGATTTACAACATGGTCAAAAGTGAAGCGGATGCCTGGGACCTCTCTCAAGAGGCCTTTATCAAGGCATGGAAGGCTTTGCCCAAGTTCGAGGCGCGATCGAGTTTCTACACCTGGCTCTATCGGATCTCGCACAATGTGACCTATGACTGGATGCGGAAACGCAAGATCCAGGCGGAGGGCGAATTTGATGAGACCGTCCAACAATCCATCGATCCCAAAGCGAGGACGGTGCCCTTCAAAGAACCCCGCCCCGATGAGAAGATGGAGCAGGGAGAAATCCGCGCTCGGATCGAGGAAGCCATCGAGAAATTGTCTCCAGACCACAAGACCGTCATCCTTCTGAAGGAGGTCGAAGGCCACCAGTACAACGAGATCGCGGAAATTGTCGGGATCTCCATCGGCACGGTCATGTCACGCTTGTTCTACGCCCGTAAGAAACTACAATCCCTCTTGAAAGACGTCTATGAAGCCCAGTGAAGAACAATGGAATCGTTGGATCGATGGCGACCTCTCCCCTGAAGAGGCGGCGGCCATGGAAGCTGCGGCGCTGAGGGATGCGAACTTGGGAGGCGATCCCGCGTTCTTCAGCCAGCTTTCGCAAGATCTGAAACAAACCTACCCGGCGGAACGTAGCCCGCCGTTTCCCGATTTCTTTAACAGCCATTTGCAGAAACAGATCCGTGATCTGCGAGAAGCGCCTGTGGCGAAAGAGCGCCCCTCGTGGTGGCCGGATTGGTTCCGTCTGTCTTGGGCCATGCCACTGGCCGCCGCCGCCGCGGTCGTTCTAGCATTGACTCAGATCGGCCTCTTCGGTGGACGCACGAGTGGAGACAGTCAGATCGTCTCCGCTTACACGCCCGATGACTCCGTCCGTGCTCTGATCAAGTTCGACGACGAAGCGCATGCCATGGTCGTGCGCCTAGAAGGTATCGACAAACTGCCTGTAGGTTTCGATCTCCTCCTCGCCGACGCCGATGACGCACCTATCGGTGAAGCCGGGCCTTTCGTGGTCGAAGCAGCGCCACAGGAAGAAGCAGAGCCGTTTGAATTCGTGGGACCACGTGTGCAGTTCGCGACCCATCGACCAGCCTACTAGCCAACCAACGATTTCATTCGCGGATGCGTTTCTTCATAGGGCCAGGATCGACCCTCTATCTAGCACTTGCCCTGAGTGTGGGTACGATGCTGTGGTCCCCTGCCCAACAGGAACAAGAGAAAGCCGCCGCCGCAGTGGCAGCAGTGATAGACGCAGGTAAGGAGACGGTGGGCTCGAAGAAACTTTGGGGTGCCCTGGTCTACGCATCGAAAGACGCGGCCGACAAGCGCGAAGGATTCGAGGATGCGGATGCAGAAATGACCGCCACGCTCAAGAAAGTCTTCACGAAGTTCTCCCATTTCCAAGTGTTAGGCGTTCGCGCCGAATCTCTCTACAAGTCCACGCATTCCTGGGTCGCCCCGTCCAAGCAGCTTTGCGTGAAGTTTGACTACAAAGGTCTCACAGAAAACGAACTCGGCGTGAAACTCGATCTCCAGCTCTGGAGCCAAGGCAAGGCACTCGTGAAGACGGATGCCATCTTCATGCCAAACAGCCCGGTCTTCATGGAAGGGCCTGAGTGGGGCAATGGTCGTCTTCTCTACGTGCTAAGATTGCAGGACGACGCCAGCGAGAAGCCTGCGGCCAAGTAGACCTTGTGGTTGCTACTCGCGTGTTCCTGTTCCGTTGAGGTAGCGCATCCGACTTTGGTTGCCATAGCCAAATTCTCAGTCATGTGCTAGCTTCTATGCTATGGCATGTGCATTTCTCAGGGCGAAAGGCGAAAGGCGTTGGTCTCAATTGTATGGGCCATTCTCCCGATACTCCTAACAAGCGCCGATGCGACGGCCATCAGGGTCACCAATGTTCAAGATCCAGCTAATCTGCTTTCACTCGGCACGACGGTGATTGCAAATACGCCAACAACTCCCATGCCCAATGATATTGGCTTTGTGATGTTTGCGACTGCGGATGTTACTGCGGATGACTTGTGAGCGATGGGAGCAGCGAGTGATTTGGAAGGAATCAGAGCCTTCACTCGCCGGATCGGACACTTCTCCAAGATGGGGTTCGAGGGCGCCGCCGGCTTCTTTGATCACAGCGTTTCTCTTTCAGATGAGCAAAGTGCCGCCATCGCTGATGAGGAAATATACCTTCTGATTGGTCTTTGCGAGAGTTTGGAAACACTCTGCGGCGGCTTGCTCATTGTTAGACTCGACGTAGCGTTCGAGGAAGGTGGCCCCGACGACATTGTTTTAATACCTGAATCGGAAGATGTTCTTCTCGGATCAGTTGGGCAGCTTGAAATCCAAGGCAGTGCTGTCAGAAGCGCGTCTTTAGCGCGTTTCTCAACCGGCCCAGATGTGCTGTTCTATGGTTACCGAAATTGGGTAAACCAATACGAAGTTCCTGGGGAGCAGAACGGACTTCTCCAGGATCACGATTCTAACGAAACGCCTAATTGGCTTGAATATGCGAAGACATTCGAAGAAGATCCATTCTATGGACCGGTTGTGGAGAAGAGGTTGCGAGTTCAATCAGAAGGCAACATCTTGCATGAGTTTCCCTATGTGAACAATCCCGAACTGATCCTTCGAACGCTTCTTGAATCTAGCGAAGACTTTGAAAGATGGGACGAGGTCGATGTCGAGCAATTCACTGAGAATGGCCCGCGTCTTTTGATCTACCGAGTCTTACCCGAGACCGCACAATGTTTCAGACTGCGAATTCAATCTGGCACGGGCCCTTGCTGGCCGACATTGACTTAACACAACCTCATCGGCTTGCTGAAAAGCCTCGCATCTAACGTTCTCCGGGAAACGGATTCGCGTTTAAGCGTAGATGCATTTCCACCGGGGAATAGGCGGGCTCGTTGGCACCTAGACCGGATTGTCCTGTCCAGACGACGGGTTCTTCGCGCATGGGCGTGAAGGTGGCTGTGGCCCATGCTGCACTGAGACCGGCGACGAAGACGAGGCTCCCGAGCATCAGTGATAGATGAGATGATGACCGAAAAGATAGGATGGCTCGGACACGTTGTTCCAACGTGCATTGGTGGGCGTTCGGGGATGCCATGGCTAGGAAAAGCCCATTGGCCATGGCCAGTCGTGGGGTGCTGGGGCGTTGACTTAAGTTCTTGGCCAGTGCGAGGAGATGTCTGGCGTAGTGTGAGGGCTCGGTGCCGCTGCTGAGCACGGTGTGGTCGCAGGCGAATTCACGAGTCTGATGCAAGGCACGATTCAACATCCAGACCAGGGGGTGAAACCAATAGAGCGCGCAAACGGTCTGACTCAACCATTGCGTCCAGAGATCGCGACGCTTGACGTGGCCAATCTCATGCAAGAGCACCACGCGCAATCTTTCGGCATCCCATTCCATGACATCTTCTGGCATGAACACACAGGGCTGAAACAGCCCGGCGGCGGCAGGCGAATGAATTCCAGGGCAACGATAGAGGGATACTTTGCCTCGATAACCCAAGGCTTCCGAGACTTCATGGACGAGGCCATGCCAATAACCTGAATCCAGTCGTTGGCTACGGTCACGCCAGCGCTGCAGTTGCCACAGGCCCACACTTTGACATAGGGCCAAGATCCCGATACCAAGAAACCATAGGACAATGAGCAGGTTACTCGAACCGGTTTGCGCGTCCACCGCATCGATTCCTGGCGCTTCAGCGACTTTGGCACCTAGCACTGGCAGGAAAGGTACCTCCACGCGAGGCAAACACCACGTCAGTGGCAACAATGCCAGTCCTACCATCCCTGTGGTCAGCAACGCACAGCGGAATGGTGCGGAACGATTCCTCGACAGATAGAAGCCTAACCAAATCACGGCGACCAGAGCCGTACTCCTGAGAGTGAGACTCACAAACAACTCCTGACAAGCTTCGAAATTCATGATACTTTCTCCTGCTCCCCTTCCAAACGGCCTTCATCGACCAGGCGACGGATTCTCTCGATCTCGTCCGTAGACAGTTTCTGATCTTTCGGATCTAACAAAGCTGCCACGAGATTCTCAGCGGAGTTGTCAAAGAACGTCACTAACAAGTTCTTCAAGGCAGACCGTTTCGCCCGTGAAGGGGCCACTGTCGGCGAATAGATATACTTACGCTGCCGTTTCTCATGCTTTAGAAACCCTTTATCCTCCAGGATGGTGAGTTGAGCGCGCACCGCGGAGTAGCTTGGCGGATCCGGCATCGCCTCTTGGACTTCAGCAGCACCCGCGGCTCCCAGGCGATAGACCACATCCATTATCTGGCGCTCGCGGCGTGAGAGGTTTTCTGATTGCATGACTGCTAATTTGTCTGCACTTGATTGCGCCGTCAAGTGCATATTTTCTGGCAGAGGCCTGTTTTAAAATGAAGTTTCTTATGAGAAATAAGTTGACGATTCTATCGAATGCTACTTTTTTAGCAATAAATGAGCATCTTGTCTGCCCTTTGCCGAACATCCTTTGTTCTTTTACTTCTCGTTGGATTCATCGGATGCGCCACGCCATCGGCTCCTCAGAGTCCGCCGCTCCCGTCTCCGACCGCCGAGTCCATGAATACGAATACGATCTTTGGCAATGGGCCAGAACGTTTGGGCAGCCTTGGCGCACCTCAGACGAGGGCCAAGTCGAAGCCGGTCACGAATGATTCCTCTCGGCCAATGCGAAACGGGCTGGCCACGGCTTTTGGAGAATCCACCAAGTCTGAGATCGACTACACGAAGTTCAGACGCGGTTTCCTTGCCAAGCCGTTCTCAGTGGGAGTGGCTTATTACAATGATGCCGAAGGCGCTTCTTCAATGGCCAACTATCTGGGCACGCCCATTCCGCTTCGCGGCGGGCTGGTCACCACTGCGAAAGAGGCCGTCGATTGGGGGTTGAAGACACCCGAGGCGGACTATCTCGGAGGGTATCTCGTGGATGGGAAAGTCATTTTGAAAGGAGAGAGAGGCAATCGATATGCCATCGTACTTCGAAACAACACGAGGCAACCCTTAGAGTTTGTGGTCTCTGTCGATGGGCTCGATGTTCTTGACGGCAATCCTGCTTCTTATTCGAAACGCGGCTACGTCGTCGGGCCGAAACGCACCATCGAAGTGGATGGTTTCCGCACCAGCAAGAGTCGGGTCGCGGCCTTTCGCTTTGGCGAAGTGTCTGATTCTTATGCTGCCCTTCGGCACGACCACGATCGCAATGTCGGAGTGATAGGCGTTGCCGTCTTCTCCGAACAAGGAAAGAACCCCTGGATCATTTCGAACGAACTTCCCCGGCGCAAGGAGGCCGATCCCTTCCCCGCTGGACGCTTTGCCATTCCACCTCACTGAGGGAGTGAGGCGTGGGTCGCGTAATACGACGGGCGTGTGCTTTTAGAGGGGGCGCACGCCCGTCATTCCTTTTCAAACAGCAGACGTTCCGCAACACTTGGCTGGCTTGCGACTGTTTCGACAACGATGCGTTTGTTGCAGGCGCGCCCACGAAGTTGTGTTACGCTCGGTGATGAATTTCAGAATGAGAGGACTACAATCTTGATGGGCGATGAGGACAATCCTGCGCGGGCGCTCTATTGGGATGCGGCATGCAACCGGGCTGAACTGGAGAAGGATGGCCTGGCGGAGGAGTATCTTTCCTTAGGAGGTGGCGATGAAGACACGGAGTCGCTGTGGCGCAGTGAGTTTATCGATCACTGGGCGGTCCAGCTTTCGGTGGAGGAGTTGGAGCCTTTGCGGCAATTGCGGAACGCCAACGCCCATGAGGCGCTGCTCCCGTTGCTGCAAATGTCAGACTATGGTGATGACTTCGCCAAGTTCTGGTTCGCATTCACGCTGAACGTTCTTTCCCAGGAGGACTCTGAATTCAAACAAGAAGCTTCTGATAGAGCGCAAGCGTTGTGGCGTGAGATTCTCATAGAACCGAAAGGGGTCAAAGAGAGCCACCGAGCGCTCGTGAAACGCTACATGTTGAAAGCGTTCGAGGCGACGACGGCCGAGGAATATGTAGAGAATTACACGAGGCAGAAACTCAGTGAGTTTGTGTGACACGCATTCGACGGCTCCCATTCCTATACAACCCGGCGGTCGAAAACCGCCGCTCCTTGAATGCATTCGATTAGGCTTTTCCGAGTTCGTAACCTAGGACGCTGAGCGTGTAGAGGGCGGCGGTTTCGGAGCGAAGGACGATGGGGCCGAGGGCCCAGGGCAGGCAGCCTTGGCGTTGGGCTGTGGCCATTTCTGCAGGGGTGAAGTCGCCTTCAGGTCCGATCATGATGAGGGCGCTGGTCGGTCGATGGCTGCGTATGTCCGTGGCCTCTTGGACAATGTCAGGCAACGGCCGCGCCCCGGGATGGAGGGACGCGATGAGGAGGAGTTCTTCACTGGGAACTTGCTTGAAGAAGGTCTCGACGGGCTGGGGCTCCTCGATTTGAGGAAGCCAATTCTGACCGCTTTGTTTGCAGGCTTCAATGAGGATCCGCTCCCATTTGGCACGTTTCTTAGCACGTTCTTTGGCGTCGAGTTTGACGACGGTGCGCTCGGAGAGCAGCGGAACCACTTTGGAGACGCCGAGTTCGGTCGCTTTCTGTAGGATGAGTTCCATGGTCTTCCCTTTGATCACGGCTTGGACCAGTGTGAGACTGATCGGGAAGCGCTCGGACTTGGTCACGCCTTTGGAATCGAGTTCGATGCGGTCTTTGCCAGACTTGCGCACCGTGGCCATGGCTTCGGTGCCACAGCCATTGAAGACGACGAGCTTGTCTCCCACGTCGTGACGCATGACTTCGCGGCAGTGGTGGGCTTCTTCGCCCGTGAGGGCGAGGTCTTGGAGATTCCAGCTTTCTAGCGGGATGTAGTAGCGGTTCAGAGACATCAGCGAAACGTTGGGACAAGCGTGATGCGTGTGTTAGCTAAAGAACTTCTTGGCTTTCGCGAGGAAGGACTCGTGCAAGGGAGAGTTCTGGTCGTCGCAGCTTTCGCTGAACTCCTGGATCTTGGCTTTCTGTTCGGAGTTAAGCTTGGTGGGGACTTCGACTTGCACTCTTACATGGAGATCGCCTTTGCGGCCCGTGCTGAGGTCCTGGATGCCTTTTCCTCGAAGACGGAAAGTGGTGCCGCTTTGGGTGCCGGCAGGGATCTTGACCGAAGCTTTGCCCTCTAACGTTGGCACGACGAGTTCGCCACCGAGGGAGGCTTTGCCGAACGAAACGGGGATCTCGCAATGGAGATCTTCGTCCGTGCGTTCGAAGATGGCGTGTTCCTTGATGTGAATGACAACGTAGAGATCACCGGCGGGCCCGCCGCGCATGCCGGCATCGCCATTGCCACTGGATCGAAGGCGAGAACCTTCATTGATCCCAGCTGGGATGCGCAACTTGATCCGGGACGTTTCCTTGGCCCGACCTTCACCGTTGCAGTTGTTGCAAGGCTTGGAAATGCTCTGCCCAGCTCCGCGACAATCAGGACAGGTTTGTTGGACTTGGAAGAATCCGCGTGAGGAGATGACTTGGCCCGCACCGCCGCACGTGCGGCAGCTGACCATCTGACCACCCGCACCGACGCCAGATCCAGAGCACGTGGTGCAACCCGAGAGCTTCTCGAGTTCGAGGGCCTTCTCGCAGCCACCAGCGGCTTCTTCGAGGCTGATCTGAAGGTCATAACGAAGATCGGACCCACGTTGACGACTACTAGCATCACGACTACGCGCGCCGCCGCCGAAGAACTCTTCGAAGATGCCACCGGCACCACCGGCACCACCGCCACCGCCACCACCGCCACCGCTGAAGACTTCGCGGAAGATATCGAACGGATCGTGGAAACCACCGCCGCCACGAGCAGCTCCGCCACCACCGCCCGCTTCAAAGGCGGCGTGTCCGTAGCGGTCATAAGCAGCGCGTTTATTGTCGTCCATGAGGACTTCGTACGCTTCACCGATCTGTTTGAAACGCTCCTCGGCAGAAGGATCGTCTGGGTTCTTGTCAGGATGATACTTCACTGCGAGCTTGCGGTAAGCTTTCTTGATCTGATCACTCGTCTCAGTGCGTGAGACGCCTAACAATTCGTAATAGTCTTCTTTTCCAGCCATGTTCTAAGGACGTCAGAGATTGTTAGGCTAGGCTTTGGGCCCTTTGGAAACGACCACATTGGAAGCGCGCACCAGTCTCTCGCCCATGCGGTAGCCACTGCGGATGACCTTGAGAATGGCTCCATCAGGAACTTCAGGATCATGCTCTTGAGCCACGGCTTCGTGAAGATTGGGATCAAAGACGGATCCAGGATCGGCTGGCACCGGAGTGATGTTCTGGTTCTGAAGAAAGTCCTGAAACTGTTTGAGGACCATTTCCATGCCCATGAGAACGCCTTGCGAATCCGTGGCATTCCGCGCGGCATCAAGGCCGAAATGGAAGTTGTCTAACACGGGCAAGAGGGACTCGAAGAGCGACTGATTCGCGTAGCGGATGGACTCAGATTTCTCAGCTGCCATGCGCTTGCGGTAGTTGTCGAGATCTGCCCGAGCGCGCAGGGCATGATCTTTCCATTCGGCGACTTCGTTGGTCAAAGCAGTGATCGGGTCTAGGGGCTCGGGTTCTGAACCGCCTTCAGCTTCAGAAGAAGGATCGGTGTCTGCGGCCTGCTCGTCGGCAGGAAAGGGAATCGCCTCCTCTAGATCGGGAGCGGGGGCATCAGTCGTAGTATTCTGTTCTTCCATCCAGAGAGCCTTTACTCGCGCCTTAGGTTTTTTCCAGTACGACAAGCGTCATATCGTCAGTTTGGGGATATTCTCCGACAAATTCTTCCACTTTGGCGTAAAGTTGGGCCATCAAATGGTCCGCTCCCTGGGGGGCGGCCTCAAGAATGATCTCGCGCATCTGCTCGAGCCCGAATTCATCGCCCTCGCTGTCTTGCGCTTCATTGATACCATCCGTGTAGAGCACGAGACAATCACCCGCCTCTAAAGTGATCCGGAAATCCTTGGTATCGCGCTCGAAGATAGGGCCTTCATCCACGCCCACAGCGAGGCCGGGAGGATCAGCTTCCTCGATCGTCTTCGTGGCCGCGCGGTATATCATGGGAGGATCGTGACCAGCGCGCGCCATGACGATTTCGCCACTGTCGCCTTTAGCGATCAGGTAAACCATGCTGACAAACATGTCCTCACGCATGTCTGGGTAGAGGATGCGATTGACCACGGCGAGTGCCTTGGCCGGAGAGAACCAAGGCTCCGCGTTGGCGCGGAGGACGCTTCGTCCCATCGCCATCATGAGTGAAGCGGGCAATCCCTTTCCAGAAACGTCGGCAATGGCGATGCCAAGATGTTCTTTGCCGAGGTGAATGAAGTCGTAGTAGTCGCCGCTGACCGTGCGTGCGGCCTCATTGTTGCCTGCGATTCGGTATCCTTTCAGGGGTGGCGCTTTATCAGGAAGAAGAATGCGCTGCACTTCGCGAGCGGTGAGCAACTCTTCTTTCAATCGCTGCTGCTCGACGGATTGACGACTCAGCTGTGCCGTGCCCAAAGCCAGGGCGCATTGATCGGAGAGTGAGCGGAAGACGGCGAAATCATTGCCACTGAATCGGGCATCCCGGATAATGATGATGACCCCTATATCGCGCTCGCCAAAGTACAAAGGCGCTAACATCGCGCTCGCTTGCAGTTTCTCACGGTCCGAAACGCTGGCGTCTTCATAGGCCGCATGGGAAAAGAGGTCATGCAAATGCAGACAGGCGCGTTCGGCGAGGCAATCTCCGAGAATCGTCTTCTCATCATGGTGATGCACGTTTCGCAGCTGAATGGCGCTATACTGTTTGCTAGGGTCGGTGGGATCGTACTCTTGTAAAAGATCCACGGTCAGCGGAGGGCAGTCCGATGAGACAGCTTGCGGCACGAGCACAGACTCGCGATCATCGAGCAGGTAGAGCGCGCCGTGCTGACCTTTGACCACGCCGATGGCTCCGTTGAGAATGAACTGATAGAACTCGGCCCGCGTGCGACTCGTCTGTAGGGCCTCTCCCAGACCATGAAGGAAGGAGAACATGCGGTGTTCTTCGACGACGATCTCTTTCCGTTTCTCCTTCAGTCGGGTGATCGAGAGCCTCTGTTTCCAAACGAGGGCTCCTAACAAGGCACAGATTCCTAGCAGAAGAAGCGCAATGTAGACCATGGATCAGAGGGATCTCAAACCTTCGTTTAGAAAAGGTGAGGAGATCGCAGGTTTCGGCGGTGCCAGCCAATGGATGATATTGAGAGCACGGACGGAGAGATGATGGGAGAGGCTCCCTGGTTAGCTCGCAGAAGTCGCCTGCAGATCTGCTTTCAAGAAATGGATAACGTCCTCGAAGCGAGCGGCGTTCTCAGGCTGTGCATCGGCAAGCGCTTCGTGGGCTTCCAACATGATGTGTGCGGTGGCACGTTTGCTTTGGGGGCTCTCGTCACAGGGCGCCAAGATGCAGCCCACTTGCCGACGCTCTTCGTTCCAGCGCTCGCCTTTCTCATCGAGAGAAAGCATGCTGGTCAGGCCCAGATTCTTAAGAAGCTGCACGTTGCGGGCGTTTGCATTGACCACATCTAACAGACCCTCGGGCTTGCTGGAAACTTCCTTTGAAATTCCTAGCAACGTCCCCATGAAAGTGGAATCCATGCCAGGACTGCGATCCAGATCCAAGACGAACCGTGTCTTCCCTAACTCAATCTTACGCGTCACGAAATCTCGAAGCTGGGCGCTGATCTCGAAAGAGCCTTTGGCATCGATCCGTATCCATACGACGGTAGCTAGGTTCGCGAATAGAATGGGGGAGGCAGTTTTCACGCGTAGGAAGGGCGACTTGACGCTTTGGCAGACTAACCAGAAAGGCCCTTTGGTCAACCGATCTTCATCAATTGCGCCTCAGTTCTCACGTTCGTCATTTCCATAGAAATGACCGCGTGGAGTCCAGCATCTTACCATCCTGCCAGAGGGACGCTTGCCAGGCCACCACCAAGCCGTGACGATGATAGGGCTCTCCCGTGACTCTTAAGGTCGTCTTATTGCGATTTCGCACATCGGTCACCACCTGATCATGGGTAAATACTTGCTCTCCTGTGCGGGATTGCCTATATTCAAAGCGTACTTTCACAGGATCACTTCCAAGACGCCCGTTCCAGAATATGGTGTAATAATGACCCCAGCGATCGCGTTTCTCCGCCATGGTCACGGCGCCATGGAGGTTGTGCTGCCTTTCGAATCGAAGCATTGGATCGATAGACATCGATTCCGCGCGACTGTCTTCCGCTTTCAAATGGTAATACTTCACCTTAGTGAAGCCCAACTGGTCGGAGGTCGTGGAGCAACCTAACAGAGCGAGTGCCAAGAGAAAGAGCAGACCAAGGTGGGCTGATGGGAGGATCATCATGTTCTGACTAAGCCCGATCCAAGGCCCCCATGTCAAATGCAGCTTTCAGTTGCGCGTCGGACGGGTTCTCCTAAGTTCCTGATGGATGATTCGTTAGACTCGTGAATACACTTGCCGCCAGCCTCAATCCCCTTCGCGTCCTCGATGCATTGACGGATCGTCTTGGCGCGTTCCTCATCGAGATGGGCCTGCAGATGGGTGCGTTGACGAAGCATGTGGCGACTCTCCCCGCTTGGATTCAGGTGATGGTGACGCTGAGCAGCGTGGCAGCCTTAGGGTTCATGGCACTGATGACACTCAAAGCCTTGGGTCGAGGAAGAGGCATCGTTGGTGACTTTCGCAAGGCCAGCACCAAGCAAGCAGAGGCCAAAGAGGCACTGCCCGTAGCAGATTGGCACCGGGCGAAAGGCTACGTCATGGCCGTTGGTCTGATGTTGGTGATGGGCGTCTTACTGCTGTTTCTCGTTCAGAGTTGGCGAGCATCTGGTAAGACTGAGTTGCCGGAAAACGTTCCCACCATCGGTGGGTTCAGCGGCCGTTAGTCAAGCGATCTCGAGTCGGTAACGTGGCAAGCTGGGATCCGCTTCCTTGGCATAGGCATCGATGCCTCCGCAAAGAGTCCTGACATTCTCAAAGCCATGGCCCTCGAGATAGGCGGCGGCGTCCATGCAACTGCTCTCGCCACGGTGATCGTAGATGACGATGGCGCGATCCTTGGGCCAACTGCCCATGATGTCTTGCAGCTTGTCGTGTGAGAAAAGTTCCGCTCCTGCGATCTTCGCATTCTCGAATTCCTCGCGCGTTCGCAGATCCAGCAGCGCGGGAGATTCTTTCTCATCGGCCTCGATGACTGTCTTGAGATCCAACGGCTGGACCTGGCGAGCGAGATCGTTGGCATGACTTTCAGCAATGTGCGCCATGGCTTCGTCCACGGGGATGTTCTCATTTCTCTCGCAGACGCCACCGAGCGTCTCGTCCGGACGGAACCCACAGGAGGCGCACCCACCGATATGGTATTTGGCAAACAAGGCTCGCTGGGCTCCAGGATAGTAGTCTAGGACCTGGCTCATGGCGGTATCGGGTCCGATCTTCGTTTCTTCACTCATGCCGTGAACTTACCCCGTTCCTCGTTCCGCTCAAGAGCGTGCAAGCATTTGCGTCTGACGAGGCTTCGACTTAGGCTCGACGCCGGATGACAGAAGAATCTGAGAATGAAGTGAAGATCCATCTCCTGCCGAACTTGATGACGGCGGGCAATCTCTTCTGTGGATTCATCGCAGTGCTCGTCATCTCCAAAGGACGGCTCGCCGGCGGGATGGAAGGGCTAGACGCAGCATTCCCCTATTACATGGATGCTGTCCTCTTGATCTTTGGGGCGTGTGTGTTCGATCTCCTGGATGGGCGCCTGGCGAGAATCAGTGGGCAGGAATCCGCGTTTGGGCGTGAGTTTGATTCGATCGCAGATGTGGTGTCGTTTGGGCTGGTCCCAGCGCTCTTGCTCATGGATATCGTGCTCTTTGAGTTTGGAGACACGTTAGGACAGATCCTGGCATTCGTCTATCTGCTCTGTGGAGCCATGCGGTTGGCGCGGTTCAATTGTGTGGCAGCGCTACAAGAAAAGGGTGTTTCGCGAGATTTCAATGGTGTGCCCATCCCCGCCGCCGCTGGGTTCATTTCCTCAGTCACCCTGGCCATGCTCTACCTGGGCAGTGATCACCGCGAGATTCTGAGTAAGATCAAGTTCATCCTCCCAGTACTGATGTTGTTAGTGAGTTTCCTCATGTTCAGCAACATCAAGTATCCGAGCTTCAAGAATCTGAACTGGAAACGGAAACGTTCGGTTCCGGTCGTGGTGGTGGCGATTCTCGTGGTGGTCTTCACCGTGCGTTACTACGAGTGGATGCCTGCCGTCGTCTTCACAGCCTACCTTGTCTATGGCGTCGTGCGTCCTTCGATTAGCAAACGTTGGCGACGAGAGATTGAGGAATTGGATGACGACGACGAAGTCGCATTGCCCGATGATGGTGGTGAGAAGTGAGAACGGACGGTCTTTCCCTTGCTCTGCCTCATCTCCGCCTGCTAGTTTCCTCCAGCTTCTCCGCTCATGCCGTACCCTCTTGCCTTTGTTCGATTTCTGATCGCCTTCAGCCTTCTTTGTCTGGTGGCTCGCGCGCAGACAGACGGGTGGGATTTCTTAGACCAATTAGACCGTTTTGAGGAATCCGGTCTTGAGTTCGATCAGGATAGTGGCGCGGATTTCAAAATTCATCAGGGAGTGATCAGCCACACGGGCGGTGGTCACGTTTCCCACGAGGGCGTCGATCTCTATGCCGAATCCATCCGAGCGGATCTAAATAGCAAATTGGTGTTTCTGGAAGACAACGTGCGGATCTACAAGGGCGAGCTCGTTTTTAAAGGAAACTCTGCCACCTACAACATGGAGGATGGCAAGATCACAGCGATCGATCTTCGAAGCGGGCAAGATCCTATTCTCTTCAGCACGGACGTGTTTCGCACGCAGTTCGATGTCGAAGCAAAGACGGCGGATTTCTTCAACTTGGAGAATGCAACCTTGACCACGCACGACAGCGAGATGCCGAACTATCGGATCGAGGCTAGCAGTATCAAATTATTTCCCGAACCACAGAACCGCATCGAGATGCACGATGTGAAGATCTTTGTTGGCAATCGTCAGATCTTCTGGTTCCCCTACCTTGCCAAGTCCATCGATGAAGAAATTGGATGGTTTTTCCGCCCAGGCTTCAACAGCAGTTGGGGAGCCTACTTACAGAGTGACTATGGGTTCAAATGGGAAGACCACACCCTGGTCAAGTATCAGTTAGACTTCCGGTCTCGTCGCGGCCTAGCCGGTGGGGTAGAACTCGAATCCGAGAAGTTCAAAGACAACGAGAACATTGGGAAGATGAAGTTCTACTACGCCAATGATCTCAATCCTAGCATCTCGCGCTCTTCCCGAAAGCGCCGTCCGGTGAATGAAGATCGATACCGGTTCAATCTCCAGCATCGTGTGTATGTGCCAGGACCAGGGGAGAGTTCTCTCTATGTGGACATCGATGTGAACCGCCTCTCGGATGAATTCGTTTACGAGGATTTCTTCCCGTCTTTGTTCAAGATCGATCCCAATCCGGACAATCTCATTAACATTGCCAAAACGCATCCGGGCGGCACCCTCAGCGCTTTGGCCCGATTCAATGCCAATGATTTCTTGCGTTCGGACCAACGTCTTCCGGAAGTGGCGCTCGATGTGACACGACAAGCACTCTTCGAAAGCAATGTCTTTTATGAAGGGTCCACCACCGTCGGTTCTTACCGCGAACCCTTGTCTACTCTGGAGCGCGATTTCTTTAGAGGAGGAGGGCCGGGCAGTTTCGAAGAGTTCTTCGGAGTGCCCGAGTCCGCAGTCGATCCTAGGCAATTCAATTCCATTCTAGATGGCCTCGAAGCACAAGTTGATGGCTACAGCTTCAAGCGCTTTGACACCTATCATCAGTTCAGCATGCCGATCACGAGTGAGCGCGGCATGAGCCTGGTCCCCAGAGCAGGTTTCCGTCAGACAAGTTACTTTGATATCGATTCAGGCAATCCCGACATTGATTCCACAGAGAGCCGGACACTGCTTCACCTCGGAATCGAAGGCTCCTTTAAGATGTCCCGCGAGTATCCTGACATCCAATCATCCACTTGGGGACTGAACGGCCTACGCCATATCATCCAACCTTATTTCAACTTCTCCTACTTGGCCGGCAACGACCTCAATGGAGACGTCCCGCGGATCGATCGCCTGACGCCCAGCACCGAGTTGCGCCCCATTGATCTTGGAAAATTCACAGCCACGGATGACATCAATCCTTGGAACATTGTCAAGACAGGTGCCCGCAATGTCTTGCAAACCAAACGCGACGGGAAGACCCACAACTGGCTGCAACTCAATACCTACGTCGATACCTACCTTGAAGATCCCGAATCCAACCGGACCCATTCCAACATCTTCAACGAACTCCTCTGGCACCCCTTGCCTTGGTTGAGGCTAGAAACGGATTCTCAGTTTCCCTTATTCGCCAAAGAAGAGAAATTCTTCGAGATCAACTCACGCATTCGTTACATGCCCACCAACAATTCGGAGTTCATCATTGGCCATCGATTTCTCCAAGACCATCCTTTCTTTGGCGATAGCAATCTCCTCAATTTTCGCTACTACTCGCGCCTCACAGAGAACTGGGGGCTGGGAATCTATCATCGTTACGAACTCGACGACAACACGTTGGAACTCCAGCAATACAGCCTACACCGCGATTTGGGTAGCAGTTGGACAGGGACCGTAGGCGCGCTGGCTCGCGACAATCGTGGTCAACGCGAGTATGGATTCGTCTTCGCGCTTTCCTTGAATGCCGTACCCAAAGTCCGCCTGCCCTTCAGCATCGATCCCGATTCCGGACGATAGTATAGAGTAACCATAGGCTTCCAGCCTATGATCATTCGCGAAACGCCAAAGCCAATTGACCCTACCAAGGCCTTTGAATCCGATGCGAAACAGTCATTTCCCGCTGCAAGAGCAAGAAGAAGGCGCGATCATGAACTAACAACACATCATTCGATCGATCCACCAACGCCACATCGTTCGTTCCCCTCCAATAGGACAAGGTGTCTTGTAAAAGAAAGTAACTCTCGTAGGCCTCGGTCGCCGGGGAAACATCTCCCTCCCAGCATTGAATCTGGTCCGCCTTGCTTGGATCGGTCGATGCCACGAATCCGTGAGAGGCCTTGAAATCAAGGCTTGCCGGCGTCGAATCGATCGGGAAACCACTGCTCACCAGCGCATGCCCCGGCGTCAAGAGAACCCGGAAATCATGATCGCGCACCTGACCCACGAGACGAATCGTGGTCGTCTCGTGACGAGAGCGATGGACAAAGCAGCCTCCACCAGATGCTAGCACTTGCGCTGATTGATCAAACAGATTGCTATCGCCATTGCCCACCCATAGGGCTCCTATTTGGGGATGATCGAGAAGAAACACCCCATCGAATCGCGTCCCATAGAAGAAATGAATCTGATCACTTTCATCCAAGTGCGTGCCCGCTTGGAAAGCCCCTGGATCATACACTTCGCTCAAGGTCCAATGCGGACGAATGACGATGCTAGAACCGGACAGATCTCCAGGAATGACCGCGAGCGTACCGTGGGATGATGCCAGATCGATCAGAACATTGGAATCATCGTGATCGACTATTTCAAAGCGATGCCCTTCATGGACACCATCCATGATCTCAAGAAAGTGGGGCTCTCCAGCCGGTAGATCGAGGCCTGCGCCTTTCAATTGAATCGCGCGGCCTTCGACTCCAAGCACCGTCGACTGGTAGTGCGCTGGCTTGAGCAAGGGCACACTGTGGGTCTGATAGCCCTGATGAAACTCCGTTTCGACCCATCCGATCGGCTGGGTCCATCGCGTTTCACCACTACTGACCAACGTCACTTTCAGACGCACAAAGCCGTAGGCCGATGCCGCAAGTGAAGCAGTGATCAGACCATCCCCCACCTCATCCGTCACCGTGATGGGCGTCCAGTCCTGCAGGTTCGTACTCTGTTCTATCTGATACTCTAGTCCAGCCCGATCATCTGGACGGAGATACCTGACCTGCATACCATCGTCACCCATTTCCACCAGCTCAGGCCCAAAACCGGAAACACGGCTCTAATTCGGATCCCCACCCAGTGCAAATTCCAGCAGATCATTGAAGGCATCCCCATCATGATTGGAACTCGGGTCCGTCCCCGCACCCGGCGTGCTGGCTTGCCAATCAATGAAGGAGATCTTAGAGAAACCCTCACGCAAACTCAGGAATTGGTTAGGCGCAGGATGTGGAAGTTCATCCACCGTTCCCGAAGGCCATCGGATGATCAGACGATCCGCCTGGAGCGTGTTTCCCAATCCGAACACTTTCGTGAGGCTGTTTGTAATGCCGTAACTCTCGCCCGCCCGCACCTCTCGCACTTGAATCCCCCACGCGCCGTGAAGTTCCAGCCTCGCGCCCACGCCATTCCGATTGGAAGCGACTCCCTCGAGCGTGATGGCGAGGAATCCGTTGCCATTGGCTTCATTAACAAAGAGGCGATCCGGCTTCGTGGAAGGTGTGTTATAGAGTGCGGCGTATCCAGCATACACGTCGAGAAAGCCGTCATGGTTCATGATCACCGATTGCGCAGGACTCCATGTAACCGCTGGTGAAAAGACCACCCATTTCTTGGAAACGCCCATCGCCACGATTCCGGTAGAACCGAGTCTTCGCGCCAGTGATTAGGAGGTCCAACCACGCATCGTTGTTGAAATCACGGAACAAGCATTGGATGACATCGAATCCCACGGCGATCCCATTGGCACTCGTCCGGTCCGTGAAGGTGCCCATCACCGTTGTTGACGAAGAGCTTGCTCGCTGCCTTGTGATTGCCCACGAAGACATCGAGATCGCCATCATTGTCAATGTCACCAAAGTCAGCAGCCCAAGACTGCTGTCCGAGATCCAAGCCAGCCTCCCCAGCGACTTCTTTGTAGCCAGCCTCCCCGTCATTGCGGAACAGCATGTTGATGCGTCGCGGATCTGTCGCGCTCGATGCCGTGTTCTGACACTTCGACAATTACATGTCAAGATCGCCATCATAGTAGGTCCAGACCATTCCGTAGTTCCCCGAATTGTCGCTGGCGATCGCCGTCGTCGTACTGATCATTTCTTGAGCTAGCAGAAACTTACCCGCGCCGTCATTGCGGTACTTCAGGCTGTCGCTATAGTCGTTGCAAGCGAACACATCCAGCCAACCATCGTTGTCGATGTCAGCGACGTGCGTTCCTTGCTAGAACACCTCCGAGTTCGGAATCATCGATGCCTCGAAGGAGCCCGCTCCCGACGCTTTGAGTAAATGCAAGCTATCAAAGTAGCCGCCGAAAAGAACATCATTCCCACCATTGTGATCGACGTCTGCGATCGCCAGAATCCAAAGATTCTTCTCGCAGAAGGATCCCAGAGATGTGTGAGAGAAGACGCCCTCTTGCGCGGTTTGATAGTCAATCATCAAGGTGCGGGCGTCATCGAAATGCACCTGGTCATCTCGCCCATCTGCGTTCATATCTACCACCGCCATCGCCACCCCACTGGTCGAAGCCGGCGCGGGCAGCCATGCACTTTGATCTGTGAAATGGATATCCTGGGAAACCAGTGCCGCAGCGGTGATGATTGTGATCGTGGCGAGGTTCGTCAGCCCCCCATCCGTTTGTCGCGCTTGATAGGTGAAACTGTCCGCGCCCACATGACCCGCGTTTGGCGCGCAGATCAGTGTCAGTGCGTCATTCGCGACACTTACCTGACCATGACTTGGATCAGTCACGATCGAGGCAATAACCAGAGCCTCACCGTCATCATTGCTCAACGGCGAGATCGTAACTGAACTCGCGAAAGGCGCGACCTCTTGGTCATCCCGTGCAATCAAAGAGGCGAATACCGGATCAATCGCATTGATCCAAGCTGTGATCACATCGACCGCTGCCAGGTCCACTTGGTTTCGACCGACGGGAGGCATCTGAGCCTCCCCAACCACCGCCACGCGCAAACGCTCAAGCGACGCTGCTGGCTGCTGTGGCGAGATGACATGCGCGTTGGGGATGCCTTGATCAAAAAAACACCGGGCCATTGATCAGACCCGAACTCACCAGCGGCGTGTGCAAGCGAGCAACAAAATGCGCGTTGTTTCCACCAGGCTGATGGCTGTGCGCGCAGTTCACATCCAAGTAGGATCGCACCCGATGTTCCAACGGTGCCGTCACATCATCCACGGGCACACTCTTCGGATAGCCCACCACATCTGCGTCATTCGAGGTCTCCGAAAAGAATCCAGGGTGATTCAAGGTCACGAGCTGATTCGCCCGGAGTCCGGTTTCCGGATAGGTCAGATCGCCATTCAGCTGGTATGTGCGCGGCCCCAGCACGGTCCCCGCCGTCGCGTTATGGCAGGTGCTGCAGTCCTGCGCACTCGGCTAGGCCCACTTCTCCGTCCGCGTGCCGCCATCCAGCTCCGTGAAGACCACGTCATCCTCGCCGCCACCAAGAAAGAGATCCGCCTCCAACCCATCCGTCTTCCAGCGATAGGTCAGACCGTAGTAGTTCCCATCCGAACCGTGGACCAGAAAACGTGTTTCCAAACGACGCACCGTCAATGGGTTAGCTTGATCCGTTAGCCATTCGAAGTTTTTCACAAACACCGTGCCCACCGGGAATTTCCAAGCGCCTGTTTCCGAAAACACCATCCGTTCGCTGGGAGCATCAGGCACCCCAGCATGGGAAATGGCCATCCAGCGAAGCTTAGGAGCCCCATCCAACCAGAGCGGGCTGTTCACCCCGAAGGGGAGCAGTCCCGGGCGAGCTTCCAAGTTAGCCACATTCGTGAATGCGCCAGTCGCCGAGAGTGTCGCTGGCGCCAATGTTTCCAGCTCAACGGAGGTGGTCAGAAGCCCCCCCATTGAGAACCCCCCCCCATAGGCGACACCGAATCCATCCCTGATACCGCTGCCAGACTTACTGCCTGGGCTAACCAAGCCAACACCGCCACCAATATGCCCCCCTTCCAGCTAGGCTGGAGAACCGTGAATCGAAGACAAGGTAACAATGGAATTGTGATTTTATTATGATGATTATATCATATATCGCACGATCTAAACCCAAATCGCTAGCCTATATCACTATTATCGCACTCCTGAGATTCAAAGATAGGACCCAGAAAAACGAAAGGCCGCCCACCGAGAGGTGGGCGACCTATCAACCCTTGCAAGCGTTACAACCCCTAAAACCATCTAAGATAAATGGACTCAGGGTAGATGGAGTCGTTGGAGAGAATTACGGATCTATGATTCCTCTCTCCCCCGCTTCTATAGTCACCCTGATCACTAGAATACGCAAGTCGAATTCGCACACGTGAGAATGAATCATGCCGGTTGAACCCTTAAAAATCGGCACTAGTTGAGAAGAATGACAAGAATCCCAGTCGCCGTCATCGGAGCCAGTGGCTACTCAGGTACGGAGCTGCTACGCTTGCTTCTCTTCCATGAAAGAGCAGAGATCGTTTGCCTAACATCGCGTCAAGCCGCAGGCAAAGCCCTAGCGGACGAACAACCACGTTTCCGAGGGATTCCCAATGCCCAAACCTTGCACTTTGTCGAGCCGACCATGGAGAATCTTCGCGCCTCAGGTGCCAAGCTCGCCTTTCTCGCATTACCACATGGGGTCGCTTATGAGTTCGCAGAACCTCTGTTAGAGGAAGGTTGGCGCGTTATCGATCTCAGCGATGATTTCCGCGTGCGTGACGCGGAAGCTTACGAAGCCTTTCGCGAGCACGCCCACCCCGCCCCTCACCTTTTACCCAAAGCCGTCTACGGCTTGCCCGAGATCCATCGGAACGCCATCCGAGCGTCCTCCCTCATCGCATGTCCCGGCTGTTATCCCACCAGCATGATCGTTCCCCTCGTCCCCCTCGTGCGTGCCGGATGTCTTCAGACAGACACCATCTGCATCGCATCCATGAGCGGCGTCAGTGGCGCTGGACGCAAAGCCAGCGTCCCCCTCCTCTATGTCGAGTGCAACGAAAGCGTGCGCCCTTACAACATCCCCAAGCACCGTCATCTCGCCGAAGTCGAGCAAGAACTCAGTGACGCTGCCGGTCATCCCGTCATCATTTCCTTCACACCCCATCTCGTCCCCATCAATCAAGGGATTGCCACCACCATCTACGCCACCGCATCCGAAGGAATCACCGCCGCCGATGCCAGAAAAGCCCTCGAAGAAGCCTACGCCAACGAACCCTTCGTCCGCCTGCTAGACGAAGGAATCATCCCCGATACCAAACACGTCGTCGGCACCAACTACATTGATATCGGATGGGTCCACGACCCTCGCACCAACCGTTTCACTATCTGCAGCGCCGAAGACAACCTCGGCAAAGGAGCCGCCAGCCAGGCCATCCAGAACTTCAACCTCATCCACGACCTCCCCGAAACCACCGGACTCGAAAGAATCTAGAACACGCTATCTTCCACCCGTATAAGTGGTCCGAGCTTCTAGACTATCACAATCGCGAAGCGCCGCAAACATGACAATGATACCACACCTACTACCCCTCTGTGAAGGGTAATTTCCGTAGAAGAAACCAATACTTCAACTGCCAAACAAATCACACCACCCATGAGCCGTTCATTGCTCCTTCGAATTGCCGCTGCTCTTTGTATGGTCACCTGCCTTGCGCATCTTGTTGCTTCATGCAGATCCCCGAGGAGCAGACAGAGATGCTCGAAACCATTACGGCCATGAAGCGAACATTGGTTTCCATGCCCATCGGAAGCGCTCGCAGTTACATGCTGATTCTGGATGAGAACAATCTGTGCACCAGCATTC
This sequence comes from Verrucomicrobiales bacterium, assembly GCA_047616785.1. Taxonomy (GTDB): domain Bacteria; phylum Verrucomicrobiota; class Verrucomicrobiia; order Verrucomicrobiales; family DEV007; genus JAACDM01. The sequence goes on along the minus strand of JBLHHN010000047.1, from coordinate 1,695 downwards.
TTCTGCCCCTATGCTCCTTTCCTGCTCCTTTCCTGCTCCTTTCCTGTTCGGATGACTCTACAGGCAACCACCCGATTTCAATGACTCGATCTCACATACCCGACGCGCTGGTGAAGCTCACGCAGACTCTCAATGAGAGTCCTGAATTGAGAATGTGGTTTGTTAGTTTAAAGTCGATTCCATTTTCTGATCGAGTCAACGCGTTCCACTCGATAGCCGGGCAAATGAGGGAGGAAGGGCAGAATGAAGAGATCATCAACGCGGTTTCTTCACTCGTTCATCCGGAGATTTATCAAGCCGTTCTGAATACGGTGTTAGAATAGTAGCAGTGATAGATATGAATCAATCTTGGCACCACAGAGGCAGGGAGGAGCAGAGGACGGAATGGTACCTTTGATTCACCGACGGACACGAGACTTGGCATGCAGAATCAGCATCAGCCTTGGATTCTAGCGCATCACCTGGCTTATACACGACACATCTGTGATACCCTTTCGAATTGAAACGTTGCATCTTGGTGACTCACAGTTCATTGAGGAAGCGCTAGAGTTGCTCAGTCGAACTCAGGGATGCGGGTTATTTCGTAGCGCCTACCTCTCCCATAAGTTGGCTTCGCCAGACGCAATCATCCTATTGGGCTTTATCGATGACTGATTGATCTGGGTGCAGCGCCTCTCGCTAAGAGCCATTTGGTATTGGAAGGGGTTCGCTGCTGCGGATTCTGAACATGCTCAAGCATTGCCGCTGTTGCGTTTCGATCTGATTTCTCGCCCAACGATAGAAGCGATCCCAGTCGCCGTTTAGTTCGATGCAACGCAGTTGAAGCAGCGCTTCCGCTCTCCCTGTGTTCCAGCGCATCCCTGAGCAATCCAAGCGCTCCCCTATCACGTAGCGGGCGGCCCCCTCAATGACCCCGCTGGCAATGACTAAATCCCTCTCGATCAGCTCACCATACTTCATCTCCTCTACCCGTGTGGATACCTAATGAACGACCTTCGCTAGCGTCTCCCGCTTGCTTTTCGTCCCGGACCCTCGGCTCCCAATCTTCGGTGGTCCGTCAGATTGGCTGGATGAAATTCTAACAGAGAAGGTGACAAACCCGCCGTAATCAGCTTGAGATCAGGGTTGTGAAAACTTGGATTCATAGCCCATTCTAACATCACTTTGCGCGGTGCGTAACTTTCCCAGATTCGCTTATTGTAAGGACCGTGATACTGACCGTCCTCTCCTCTTTTGAGAGTGTAGACGGCAACGATTGTAGCACTCTTGCCGTTCTTGCTCTTATCCCCCTTCTTGCGGCGTGGTCGAGTGCCTCGCTTTGCTCTTTTCCTCCGGCTACGATGCCTCTGGCAGCCACATAGGCAGCCTTTCTCACATGGCTTCCTGCGTTTCCCTCGCCTCTTTTCGAGTTCTTGTTCGGTTGCCGTTGGCGGCGCTTTTCCGTCTGCTTCAATCAATAGAATCTCGTCATCACCAACCTGCTTCGAGGCTGTCTGTTCCATAAATGGCGCCGCTTTGCGCCCAAAGCAGAGAACCATCTCCTCAATCGTTCGCGTACTTGGTGACCAGCGGAGGAACGCCCCAAATATCGAGCCGCTTGTCTTGAAGCTCATACGTGTCGCCATACGCGTCATCAACCCGATCACCATAGGGCTAAATCCGTCGGCAAAGAGTCCAAGCTCTACATCGAGAGGA
>JBLHHN010000046.1:0-25326 GCA_047616785.1 Verrucomicrobiales bacterium | reverse complement strand
GCAGGACACGGCGCAGGTGGCATTGTCCGCGTAGGTTCCGGCTCCGATGATGGGGGAGTCGCCGACGCGACCAAACTTCTTGTTAGACAAGCCACCGGTGGACGTGGCGGCAGCGAGATTGCCATGCTGGTCAAGAGCGACGCAGCCGACTGTGCCTTTGATGATATGTGAGGATTCTTTGACGGCAGATTGGGAGTTCTTCTTGGCCTGATTGTCTTTCCATTCCTGGCGCGCGGCGTCGGTCGCGAAGTAGTCTTGATCGACGAGTGTCACCTTCTGGTCTTTGGCAAATTGATCCGCTCCGGGCCCTGCCAGAAGCACATGGCGCGTCTCCGTCATGACTCGGCGGGCAAGTGAGACGGGATTCTTCACGATGGACACACCGGCGACTGCCCCGCAAGCGAGCGTCTTGCCATCCATGATGGAAGCGTCGAGTTCATGGCCGCCAGCGGCGTTGAAGACGGCTCCTTTGCCAGCGTTGAACTGCGCATCATCTTCTAGAGAGTTCACCACGGCTTCGACGGCTTCGAGACTCGTTCCCCCCTTTTTGAGAACGCCCACGCCGATCTCAAGGGCCAGCTTCATGGAGGCCTCGCGCTGGGCGTTGGCTTCCTTGCTAAAGTTCTTCGAGGCGCTGCCAGCTCCGCCATGGATCGCAATGGCGAAGCGTGAGTTCTCATCTTGGGACAGGCCCGGACTCATGAGAACTGAAAGAATGGTTAGGGTGAAAATTAGATGGCGCATGGGAATGAGTTCTAAATAGATAGATAGCAATGACTCGAGTGATAGAGATAAGAAACGCTAGGAATATTTCTAAAATTTTTATAACATTTTATAGCGTTCTTGGGTATCCAATGTCAATATTTCCCGTGTCAGATCTTCGTCTCCGTGCTAGACGTCGATCGTTATGCGCCTTTCTCTCCTCCTCGCACTTGGGCTCTTTATACCGCTGACCGCTTGTCGGGATACCGAAGAAACAGCTCTCGATCATCTGAACGAACGTGGTTATGGATTTGCTGTGAGCGAATTTCACCGCGCGGCGGCGATAGGTGATCTTGAATCGGTACGACAGTTTCTTGAGGGAGGGATGGCTGTGGACGTGGAAGATGACGAATTGCAGACGGCCTTTCTGAGGGCAGCGGCGGAAGATCAGGATGAGATGGTGAGAATGTTGATAGACGCGGGGGCAAAGCCAGACCAGCGGCTGGCCGATGGTCAGACGATGCTGATGAAAGTTGCGGGGAGGAAGGCCGAAGATCTGCATTTGTTAGACTTTCTGTTGGAGCGCCATGCGGATGTGAAGGCGAGCGATAGTGCTGGAATGACACCACTGACGATCGCGGCTTTGTCAGGAAATGTCGATGTTGTGCGCCGGTTGGCGCTTCGAGATGTGCGTTCCATCGATAAGTCTCTCATGCTTTCTTCCTCTCAAGGACACACGCATTGCATGGAAGCTTTAATTGAGCAGGGAGCTTATGTGAACTGCCGCAGCCATGACAATCAGACACCATTGATGTATGCTGCGGGGAAAGGGCATCAAGAGGCGGTGCAGTTGCTCTTGCGTCATCATGCCAATCGCTTCGCCCTTGATGACGAAGACATGTCGGCGGCGGATAGAGCGGAAGTGGCCAATCAACCTGAGCTCGCGGTCTTGTTGAGAGATACTTCCGATCTCATTCCTCCTGACGTTCCGGCGAACAATGAATTCCTTCCTAGCTTGGATGGGCAATTGATCGCTCTCTTTTCTTCTTCGGTTCCACTGGGCTACCCCACGCTAGATCCGATCGAACCCGATAGGCCTTTGTTGGATCCGGTGGGCGAGACGACTACGGAGCTTCCGCCGACGGCGGTGTCGGCAAGTGGCAGTAGCAGCAAGGAAACGAGTAATGTGGAGCAACCACGGCCTGCGGCGACCACGAGTGCTTCTGCCTCGACCAAGCCCGTTCAGGTGGATGTCCGTGAAGAGATTCAGTTGGGGCGCTTTGAGGAGCGCTTCAAGTCGGTGCTCGTGACGGAGGTGATTGGAGAAAAGGCGAAGGTGCGCTTGCTTCATCGTCCTGTGGAACAGGGCTTTGTGATGGTGATTGTCGGTGAGCGTATCCCTGACACCTCTTACGAAGTGACGAAAGTGACGAAGCGCATGCGCACAGCAAAAGGAGGAGGGACGGTAGATGTTTCCGAAGTGTTGACTCGGGATACACGGCGTCAGACGGAACAGCGGTTTGTCCGGGGAAGTTTACCTCGTGATGAAGATACCCACCTCGTCGTCGAAACCAAGCGGTCGCAGGAGCGTTTCGCTGCTCGGTTAGGCGATGTCTTCACGGTGGCGGAGACTAAGGATCAGTTCATGGTAACCGATATTCGTCCGCATCAGCTGCTTCTTCGCAACGAATCAACCGGTGAGATCCTAACGATTGATCGTGGATAATAACACAAAGGCCTGTGCTACGAAGAACGGAGCACAGGCCTTTCAGTTAGATCCTTTGTGAGGATCTATTCAAAGTTCAGACTACAACGTCTTCTTCAACGCAGCAGAAGGAATAAAGCGAATGGTTTTCGATGCCGGAATCTTCATCGGCTCCTTGGTTTGAGGATTGCGTCCCATACGCTCGGCGCGGTGGGCAATCTTAAATGTGCCAAATCCAATCAATTGGATACCTTTCTCGTCTTGTTTGACACCGCTGGCGATGGCTGCCAAAACCGCACTCAGCGCGTCTTCTGCCTGGCGTTTGGTCGCGTCATCTCCAAGCTTGCTGTGGATAGAGTCAATAAGTTCCGTCTTATTCATAATAATTAATGCTAACTAAGGGTTTGGAGTCTGGGATGTTCCCCGTGGAGCCGCTTATGAGTCTGTTGCTCAGACCATGGTGCAGCAGATTAAGCTGTTTTTAGGAGGAAAGCCGTTGCCTGACAAGTAATTTCAGCTCATTTTCTAAAAAATGGAATGTCCAGAATTTCTAACTAGACGACCGGAGATTCATCATTCTGCTTTTGTGGCTGCCAATGCGACCTTGCTTGGTGATGTTACAATAGATGAATACGCTAGTGTCTGGTTCGCTGCGGTGCTGCGTGCGGACATCCAACAGATTCGGATTGGAGCGGGATCGAATGTTCAAGATGGAACGGTGATTCATCTCTCAAGCACTCAAGGAGTGGATGTGGGGAAGTATGTCACTATAGGCCATCGTGCGATTATTCATGCCTGCACCATTGCTGATGAAGTGCTTGTTGGCATGGGGGCGATTGTCATGGATGGTTCGGTGATAGGGGAGCATTCCATTATTGGTGCTGGGGCTCTTGTCACGATGGGGCAAACCATACCTCCTGGTTCATTGGTGTTGGGGAGCCCGGCCAAAGTGGTGCGTTCGTTATACACCGAAGAGCGGTTAGGCATCCGCAAATCGGCAGAGAAATACATCCACGTCGCTCGGTTCCATCGTGAGCACATGGCGGAAGGGTCCTAGCACGATCATGGAATTACGAGACTTTGCACAGCGAGTGCTTTTCGCGGACACGCTTGAGGAGAAGCTGGCGCCGCCGAGCACGCCGTTGACCGATGAGACTCCGGGAAAGGCGATGGCCACGCCTGATCAACCAGGGCGACCTGATGCATTGATCTTTCGTGTGGGGGAGCGGTTGCCATTGCCTCGGTTCTTTCAGTTAGGCGATGATGAAGAACGAGGGCGGTTGCTTCACTTCTTTGCCAATCACGAATTGCTTGCCGCGGAGTTGATGGCGCTCGTCTTGCTGAAGTTTCCCGAAGCTCCGTCGGCTTTCCGCATGGGAGTGGCAAAGACCTTGCAAGAGGAGCAGATGCACACGCGGCTCTATCAACGGCGGCTGGTGGAATGCGGGGTTGTCTTTGGCTCGCAGCCGGTCAATGGCTTCTTCTGGGGGCTCGTATCTACGATGGAAACTCCGGTGGATTACGTGTCGCGACTTAGTCTGACATTCGAACAAGCAAACCTCGATTTCTCAAGGCACTTTGCGCATGTCTTCGAGCAGGCAGGAGACAAGAGGACGGCAAAGATTCTTGATAGGATCTATCGAGATGAGATTGCTCATGTCGGCTACGGACTGGAGTGGTTTCGAAAATGGAAAGATCCGAATGAATCGGATTGGCAGAGTTATTGTCGCCGCCTTGTCTTTCCGTTGTCTCCGAGTCGGGCGAAAGGAAACGGCCCATTCAATCGTGATGGCCGATTGCAAGCGGGGCTTGATTTGGACTTCGTCAATCAATTGGAAGTTTATAGCAAATCGAAAGGGCGCACGCCCAATGTCTATCATTTCAATCCCCAAGCGGAATGGACGATTGCTCAGGAAGCACGGGGATTGAATGGGACCATGGCTCTCCCTACAGCGATGCGGTGTCTGTCAGAAGATCTCAGCGCGCTCACGCTTTACATGGGGCGCCGGGATGATGTGGCAATCCTCGCACAGAAGCCAACGCTGGAATTTCTGAAGAAATTGAAGAATGCTGGCTTCGACTATCCAGAGATTGTCGAGAGAGATGCCATGGACTTGGCGGATCGCAAGGTCGGCCAATTGCGTCCATGGGCCTGGAGCCCTGATAGTGCGGCGAAGATGGCTGGGCTCCTTGATCAGACGACCCTTCAAACGGTATCATGGGAGCCTGCGTGGCATGAGCTGCATTCCAAGGTCTTTTCAGCGCGGCTGGCGAACGAGGCTGGCTTTGGTCGAGGACGGGTGTGTCTGTGTGAGAAAGAGGTTTCAGCGACGGTGGTGGAAATGGGTGGACGATGCGTGCTGAAAGCTCCCTACGGCCTTGCCGGAAACGGATTGCGATTTCTCGGTGAGGAGGGGCTTTCTGATTCGGATGTCGTTTGGACGCGGCAGCAGTTAGAGTTGGAAGGTGCCTTGATCGTCGAACCTCGTTTTGAGCGCGTCATGGATTTCTCGGTGCAGTATGATCGGGACTTTCAGTTGTTGGGCTACACTCATTTGCACAATGATGCTGTGGGACGGTTCCAGGCGTGTTCGATAGAAAGGAGCCTGACAGTATCCGTGACGGAAGAGGTGGCTCGATTCTACTATGGTCAGCAGCGGCATGTGCAGCGATTCTATGAACAAGAGCTTCCGAAACTTCTGCGGCCTCATTTCGAGCGAGTCGGATACGCAGGGCCTGTGGGGATCGATGCCATGATAGCACGTGAATTTGATGGGAGCTTGGTGCATCATCCAATCATCGAGATCAATCCGCGCCACACGATGGGGCGGGTGACTTTGGAACTCGCGAGACATGTGGTGAAGGGCGAGCGCGCGGTGTTTCAAATCCTGACAAAGAAGCATCTCAAGAAACTGAAGGTGACGTCATTTGTCGCGCTGGCAGATCAGCTAGAGGAATCTGGGCCTCTTGATCTGGTTATCTATCAGAATGGCCAGTGCTGTCTTCGAGAGGGGCTTCTGGTATTGAATGATCCCAGTCAGGCGCAGTCGTTCTTGGCCGTGCTTCGTGTTGGCCAGAGCGCGGATCCTCTGCTTCTATAGGGCATGACCAAGCTTCTACTATCCCTGTTGATTCTCGTGATCGGACCTGTGATCGCGGAGGAGAAGAGCTTTCAGCCCTACACGGAGGGGCCCAAGACCAGGGATGGCATCGGGAAGTATTACATGGGCCGGGAGATCTCGCACGTCATGGGGCACCTGGCGGCGGGGTGGTTGGAACGCGATGAACGTGAGGAGGAAGAGAGACCGAGCCTTTTGATGAGGAATCTCGATCTCAAGCCAGATGCGGTCGTGGCGGATATTGGAGCGGGATCTGGGTTTTTCACCTTCAAATTGGCTGAGAAAGTGCCAGAGGGGAAAGTGTTGGCCGTCGATATCCAGCCCGAAATGATCGATATCTTGAAGAAGCGCATGAAGGCCTTCGGCAAGGAGAACGTGGAGACCATTCTTAGCGAAGAGAAGGACACCAAGCTTCCAGCCGATACTGTGGACGCGGTGCTGCTTGTGGATGTCTACCATGAGTTTTCCTTTCCTCGAGAAATGCTCGAGTCCATGCATCGCGGCCTCAAGCCGGGAGGACGAGTCTTTCTGATAGAGTATCGGGCGGAGGATCCGTTGGTGCCGATCAAGCCTTTGCATAAGATGTCTCAGAAGCAGGCTAAGCGTGAGTATGCCGCTGCGGGATTCCGTTGGGTTGAAACCCATGATTTTCTGCCAAGACAACATTTCATGATCTTCGAGAAGCCCATGCCTGCGGCAGAGGTGAAAGAGACAGAGGTGAAAGAGCCTACAGAAGAAGAGAAACCCGAGGACCCTTCCTAACCTGTGGAACCCGTCAATCAGGCATTCCGACATTGCCCATCGTGTGGACAAGCGCGTGAAGGCGAGGGCGATCCTCTCACGTGTGGGTGTGGCTTTCGTTATTATTTCAATCCGGCCATCGCTGTGGCGACTCTGCTAGTAGATCCGGAGGGAAACATGCTCTTCATCCGTCGCGAGCGTGATCCTGGCAAAGGGAAATTGGGTCTTCCTGGTGGGTTCGTTGACGTTGGCGAGTCTGGAGAAGAAGCGGCTCGGCGTGAAGTGGAAGAGGAGCTCGGACTTCAGATCGGGGAATTGACCTACGTGATGTCGCATCCCAACACCTACGCCTTTGGAGGCGTGGTTTATCAACTCGTCGATTTCTTCTACACGGCGACGGTCGCCGATTTCGAAGGCGTCCAATCATGTGCGAGCGAGGTGGGTGAATGGTTCATCGCGCGGCCTGATACGATGCGTGGTGAAGACTTTGCGTTCGTCTCCAATTGGCGTGCGGTGGAAGCCTATGCGAAGCGTACAAGTCCTGTTTGACAACCCAAACACTTCCGCCAGGATCCGAGCATGGCTCGACGCATTGTCTTCAAGTTTGGTTCCGGGATCCTGACCTCACAGGAGCGCGTGGATTTGGATGGCGAGCAGTTGGAGAAACTGACAGGGGCCGTGGCCGCCTTGCGCCTCGCGGGCAATGAGTGTGTGGTGGTTTCCAGCGGAGCGGTTGCCGCAGGGTTGCCGAGTTTTCAGCTGAAAGAAAGGCCGAAAGTCTTGAGTGTTCTCCAGGCCTGCGCGGCGGTCGGGCAGACGCGGCTCATGCATTACTATCAGACATTGTTCCGAGAGCATGAGCTTCATGTGGGGCAACTCCTCCTCACGCATGAGGATCTGCGCACGCCGGAACGCCGGGAGAATGTCTCGAACACCTTGAACCAATTGCTTTCCTTCTCGAACATCGTGCCGGTGATCAATGAGAATGATTCCGTGGCAGTCGAAGAACTGCGCTATGGAGACAACGATCTGCTCTCAGCGGATGTAGCCAAGCTGATAGATGCGGATGTGCTCGTTCTGTTGACGACGGTGGATGGGCTTTTGCCTCCGGATTCTGATCAAATCATTCCGCAGGTGGATCACATAGATGAGGTGTTAGGGTATGCGACGGCCGAGAAAGGTGGATTCTCTGTCGGAGGCATGGCGACGAAGCTGCGCTCCGCTCAGCGGGCGACCGAGGCTGGGATCGATGTCTACATTGCCAATGGTCGTCGTCCAGAACAGTTAGGCGATCTCTTGGCAGGAAAAGGGATCGGAACGTATTTTCCTGGCAAAGTGAAAATGCCATGAAACGGATCCTTATAGACGTCGGCAACACGCGTGTGAAACTCGTGTTTGCCGATGGCGGCGCTTTGCTAGAGCATCGGCATTTGGGCACGAGCGATATTCAGCCGATGACCATTCGTGAGGTGACGAAGGATTGGGACTCTCAGGCGAAGCAGGTGGTGCTGTGTTCTGTTGTGCCTGCCAGAAATGCGGCATTTCTCGAAGTCTTCGGTCGTGACTTGCTCGTGGTGACTTGTGATATTCCGCTAGGGATTGGCATCGATTATCCAGATCCGGAGACGATCGGTGCGGATCGCTTGGCCAACGCGGCAGCCTTGGCCAAGCTCCATGGGCAGCCTGGCATTGTGGTCGATTTCGGAACCGCCGTGACGTTCGATGTCCTCTCGGAAGAGGGCAATTACTGTGGAGGCGTCATCGCGCCGGGTGTGGAGTTGATGAATGACTACATGAGCGAGCGCACGGCGCTCTTGCCTCGGGTGGAGCTGATCAAGAAGCCGCCTGCTCTGGGACGCAGCACGGTGGGGGCAATGCAAGCGGGTGCCTATTATGGTTATGCTGGGATGGTGCGCCGGATCTTGGATGAGCTGTTGCAGACATTTGCAGAACCGGACGCGGCGAAGATCGTGGCCACGGGCGGTGCGGGGGTGCTTTTCTATGATGAGCTTGGTGTGGAGACCTATGAACCCGATCTCACGCTGCACGGACTGCGTTTCATTGCTGAAGCGCAAGGCCCTCACTGATTGACCTCGTGCTCTAACCCGACTATGATTCACTGTGATGCGTGGGAGGATGACTTGGATGGCAATGATCGCTGCCATTGTGATAGGAGCCGTTGTGGAGCGAGGTCTCCACATTGCAGCCCCTGCGAAATCCCAGAGCACTGAGGTGACGGCGATCTCCGGGACTCGGGCCTGGGCTACGCCCGCAGGCTCTCGTCCGAATTTGGAAACAGTCCTCGGGACAAGTCGATTCAAACTCAGGCTGGTTCTCGCCAATTTCTCTCAGGAGCATCGGCCGTGGAACTCGAATCCCTAGCAGACCACTGGGGCCCCAAAGCAGACACAGATAAAGTCTCCATCCTTTGCTGGAAAATGCTCCTCGCTCGCTGGGTCGATCTCGATCCCAAGCGCGCCCTCAAGGTCGAGACCGCAACGGAGATCTATAGCCTAAGGGGCTGGTGCTACCGCGTCTGGTCAGAACGCGACCCTCTAGCCGCTTTGGCCGCATCCAAAGAGAAAGAAGACCGAGGTGCCACGTTGGCGAGTATTGTCGGTAAGGTCGCCAAGAAGCACTTGCCCGAAGCGCTGGCTTTGATCGATGCCTACCCTCACCACCAAGGGATCCTTCGTGCCATCTTCTCGGAATGGGCCCGAGTAGAACCTGACAAAGCACTCGCGCGCGTCGAAACATTGTCAGGAACGGTGCGCGACGAGATTCGGAAAACCGTTTTAAAAGCGCTAGCCGCCAAGTCACCCGAGGATGTCTTGGCCATGGTGCGTGAAAGTGAGTCACCCTTGATCACCCAGCGCAATCAAGAGTCGGAGATTCTTGACGTCATGATCAAGGAAGACCCGCTCAAAGCCATGCCTCATGTCCTGGCAATGTCACCGTGCAAGAAACGCTATGAATTGATGACGAAGCTTGCGCGTGCTCGAGCCGCCATCGATCCTGAAGGCACGCTTGCCTGGGGAAAGAGCTTGCCTCCGGGTTCTGAGCAACAAGCGGTCATCGCTGCGGCTACATCAAAACTCGATTTCGACCTCAATGAGCTCATCGCATTGCTAGATGAGATCGGATGGCAGAACGCTAGCACGAACCTCCAGGACCGAGTAGAGCTTAGGCTCAGCTCCGGAGGAAGCTCGGGCGGTGGTCACAAAGACTCCCTATCCAATCAGCTACAGAGCGCCCTTAAGAATGCTAGCAATGCGCAGGACATTGCCGCAGTGATGACGGCCTTATGCTTGTATCGTCGTGATCAACCTCATGCTCTAAATAGCCTTGCCGGGCATTGGCTCACCGAGGCTCCTGACCTGCTGCAATCTGTCCTTACACGCCTCTCAGACAGACCGATGGTAGATAAGATTGTAGGCCAGATCGCACACACGATTCAGGACAAGGATAGCCTCCACATGATCGCTGAGGCCTTGGAAACTCTAGAGCCAGCACAACGCTTCAACTCGATTCGACGAGTGGCCGACAAGTACGCGGAGCTCGATACAGGAGCTGCACTTGAATGGGCCACAACTCTAACTGATGAGCGATAGAGGAACTCTGCGCAGGAAGCCGTCATCGCCGCCATCAGTCAGGAGGACCCTCAGGCCGCGATCGCGACGATGGAAAGCCTTCCCAACTTCGGCTCCAGAATGGGATCGATCACCACCATCACCAAAGCACTGGTCGCAAAGGATGTCTCTCAAGGAGTGGACTGGGTTGAAAGTCTCCCAGCGACCGAAGTCGGCGCAAATGCTTACCAAGAGATCGCCCATGCTTGGTTCAAGCAGGATCCACTAGCCGTTTCGGAATGGGCAGGACAACTACCAGAGGGCGTTCCTCGTGACGGTGCTGCTCGAGCCCTCGTGGACGATCTCATCAAAGGGAGCCGCGCAGACTTCGCCGCCGCTGAAGCCTGGGCACTGTCCATCAACCAAGGCCGTAGTACTTACATGTTAGGACGAGTTTATAGAGCTTGGCTGAGCCATGACAGGCCAGCAGGGCTAGAGGCCTTGTCGAGAAGCTCACTCACTGAAAGCGAACAAGAGGCCATCCGGTCGAGATAGCCACATGAAAACCTCCGCTCTTCAGCAGATCATCGTGCCACTGGGCCTCCTCATGGGGTGGTTTGGCAGTGCCGCTTTCCGAACGAACTCTCAGCAGCCTGACAATGCTTCACGTTCTGCCGCCCAGGCATCCTTGTTAGGCAATCGCAGTGGCAAGGCTCCAACGGCACAGATGGCTGTCTTGCTCGATGAATCCAAGACTTACACAGACCGCCTATTGAGCATCGCTCAATTCGTCCCCGCGTTGCCCGGGGAATTTCTACAGCGTTTGCAGGAGCTCAGCACTTTCCCCAAGACCACTCCCCGCATGGATGCCCTCACGCAGTTGATGGAAGAATGGGTCCAGCACGACGCGAAAGCCGCCTTTACCGCATGTGAGGTTTTGGAGGATGACGCGTTCCGTGCCTCGGCACGCCGACGCGTCATCTGGGCTTGGAGTCTTCAAGATCCTGAGGCCGCTTTGGAACAAGCACGCTCTCTACCGAAGTCACACAAGCAAAGAGTTGAATTCATTCAAGGCATCGCCCACAAGCTCGGGAAAGTCTCACCACGACGGGCACTCGACATCTTGGCATCCGAAGACGTCCAACCATCCGGCGATTTTCAAAAGATCTACACAGCACTCGCCAAGGACGACCTCAATGAAGCGATCGCTCGACTAGCAAATTCAAATTCTCCAGAAGTATTGAAAGGCGTGTTGCGCGTTTGGCTAAGAAGAGATCCTTCCGCCGCGATTAAGCACCTCGGCACCCAGAAGTCTTTGGATGGGTGGGAAGTCATGAAAGCTATGAAGATAATTCTTCCAGGGATGCCTATGGATAACCCCTTGGAAATGTGCGAGCTGTTCGCTTCCAATCTCCCTGCAGCAACATGGCGAGACGTTCGAAAGGACTTTACTCAAGCGTGGTTCGCCAAGGAGCCGAAGGCCGTCATGAAATGGGTTGCCGCCCAAGAAGACGACCAAGTGAGAGACTCCATGACAGAAGCCATCAGCATGGCCTTGGCTAAAGAGTCTCCCTCAGAGGCATTCCACTACCTTATCGAGCAAGGCCAGCCCTGGGGGATCTCTAATGCGGCCAGCAAGTGGGCTAAGGAAGACTGGGAGGCCGCCTACGCGCACATCAATGCGTTCGAAGGAAGTCCACGAGCCAGGGCTGCCGCTGCCGGAGGTCTTCTCTCAAGCCTGTCTCCTTCGATGACAGCGGAACACATACACACTCTGCTAACCCTTGCAGAAGTGCAGAAGGAATCGCTGTATCTTCATCAACTCTTGCCTCGTCTTGAAGTGAGCGCACTGGGTGATTTGCTAGAAAGCTATCCTGCCTCGATGGCCTCCGCCATGCAGAACTATCTTCCAACGCTCGTCGAGCACGATCCAGAAAGCGCGGTCGCTCTAGCCTCAAGATTCCCCGAGAAAGAGAGGGAGCGCAGCCTTGCCGAATTGACCATCAAGTGGGCAGCCAACGACCCGGGCGGAACAGCCACCTGGTTGGCCACGCTACCAGAGGGTCCCACGCGAACATCAGCCTATCGCAACTACATCAACGTCCTGGCCCGTTCCTATCCAGAGGCGACCAGTGCATGGATCGAGAACGTTCCTGAAGATCTCAAGGCCCAAACCGTTGAGGAATACGCAGGCGTCACCATTCCACAGAACCCACAAGTGGCCCTAGCAGAACTTCTCAAACACAACTCCGACAACCACAAACTCATCACCCAAGCCATGGCGCAGTATCACCTTCTCGAACCCGATGTCGCCCGCAAGCGCCTCACCGAATTCGAAGGAGAACTCCGCGAGAAGATTGAACAACGGTTCGAAATCAACGACGCTTGGCCTGCCCTGGGACAGTAGTGGGGAAGGGCGTGGAGATCTAGGCGCTGAGCCCGATCTCACGCTGCATGGGCTGCGTTTCATCGCTGAGGCGCAAGGGTAGGTTTTTTAACAGACATGCCATCGGTAATGGAGCTTTCTCTTGCCCGTCGTTTGTGCTAAAGATTGGGAGGTCATCCCCCTTGGCCTTTTCATTTGTTTACCCCTTCTCGATCTATGAAATGTGCACTCCGATCTTCGGCGTATCTTGTTGTCCTGGCAGCGTCGCTGACTTGCCTGCTCCTACCTGTCCTTCAAGCTCAAACCACGGACACGACGTCTCTGAGCGTGCTTTTCGTAGGGGATGAGATTTCTGCCGAGGTCAGTGAGGATTTGCTAGGATTTCTGGAAGCAGATCCGAATTTTGAGGCCGATGTGAGGGTGTTTCACACGGGTGATGGGAATCTCATGGACGCTTGGTCGGCGGATACGTTCCTGTCCACCTCGTTGGTCCAAGGCGCATGGGATCATGTGATCTTGCAAGAGAAAAGCCAGTTGCCCAGCTTTGCTTATCTGGCCGATCATCCAGAGCTTTATGGGGAAAGTGTGAATGTGCCTGGTGAAGTCACAGCAGGGGCGATAGCGTTCTGGGAGGGCGGGGAGACCGTGGGGCGTGCCGTCCTGGATGAAACGAGCGCGACGCTTGTTCTTTTCCCTCACTGGCCTGGTCAAATCGGCGCAGAGGGGCTGAGCGAGTTCTTTCCTCTAGCGGATAACTCAGCGATGGCGCAACACACGGCTGCGAGTCAGGAGGCTTTCAAGATGATGTTAGAAGGAGAGAGCGAGAGAGTTCGTGTGCCGAGTATCGATGGGGTGTGGACTCATTTCGGGGAGACCATGGATCTCTACGAGAATGAGCCGATCGTGGCGGGTTCGTTTGTGCACTATCTTGCGGCAGCGACCCTGTATCGCGAAATCGCACGGCGTCCCGTGGAGAGTGTCGGCTACGATGGCGGCTTTGATCGTGTGCTGGCGGAAGAGTATCGTCGAATGGTTGATACGTTGCTCGATGTCGATGATCCGCTGGAAGAATTTGTTCCGGATCCTGTGGACCCAGTTGAAGATGACCCAGAAGTTCCTGACGAAGAACCAGAAATCCCGGAGGAGCCTGAGATCGTCGTTGAGAACTTCGATGTGCTGCTTAGCGGAGCATCTTATACTGCTGCGATGACGGACATCCTCTTGGGATTGTTCGAGGCGGACCCGAGGGCGGCTCTGCGGACGATTCGTATCCTGGGAGAGAACGGCGAGGATCTCTTTGCATTGACGAAAGAGACCGATGCTTTGGGCAACGCGCTCGTTGATGAAGCCTGGGATGTGGTGGTCCTGGAAGAGGCGAGTCATCAAGCGGGGCTGACAGGCGTCTACGCCAATCGGCGGCAAGCGTTTGATGTCGGATCACCGGCCACGTATTCTCTCGCGTCTTATCGATTCTTGGGCGGCGGAAAGTCGGCCATTGAACAAGTGTTCGGTCAGGATGATCTTGAATTGGTTTTCGTGTCCCCCTGGGCCTTGCAAGCGGGGCAATCGGGCTTGAATCAATATCCAAGAGAGAAGACGCCAGAAGCGATGCAGGGCTACACACTCGGCGGGTATCAACTCTTGTTAGACAAGGTGCTGCCTGAAGGTCATGAGCGTGTGCGCATCGCCAATACAGGCGCGGCTTGGCTTGCGGGGGAAGTCGCCTTGGCTGAACTCGATTTTTATGAGGAAGATGGGGTGCTGGGGGCTGTGTTAGGTCGGTATGTCAGCGCTTGCGTTCTTTACGAGAACATCACGGGATTCCGAGTGGCTGGGAACGCGTTCCACGCGGGGTTGGAAGAGGAAACGGTCAATGTCTTGCAACAGATTGCCGGGGAGGCCTCTGGAATCGAGGGGCGCGAACCTGTTCCAGACGATCCAGAGCCCGAAGTTCCGAATGGAGGGGAGCCGGATCCAGATGGGGAAGAGCCCGAGGTGGATCATGGTAAACCTCTCAAGGTCCTTTTATTGGGAAGTCGGCAGCTAGGTCTGATTGAGCGGGATTTGTTAGGCATGCTTAATGCGGATGTTGCGATCTCGCCTGAAGTGACTTTGCTCCTAGCAGGGAGCTTGCGTAACCTCTGGGAGAGTGAAGAGAGTAAAGCAAAGATTGTGTCAGGAGACTGGGATGTGGTGATTCTGCAAGAAGAGCAGAGGCAGCCGGGCTTGGCTTACATCAGTGCCAATCACAGTCGCGAATTCTTCGATGTGGGAACGCCTGCGTTCTATTCCCTTGCGGCTTACAATTTCAACCGAGCAGGCAAGCAGCTTGCCAATTTCGTTTTAGAAAACACCTCGGGAAAGATGCTGCTCAGTGCCTCGTGGGCCATGGATGACTCGACTGGACCGTTGGATGAATTTCCGCCTAACAACGATTCGCGTGGCATGCAGTCCTATACCAATGCCGCTTATGCGGATTTCGCGGCCTCCATTCCTTTTCAACATCGTTCGAGGGTTTCCATCGTTGGGGTGGGAGACGCTTGGCTGAAAAGCAGGGCTGGGGCCCCCTCACTCGATCTCTTCAGCGGTTCACTGAAGGATGGTGGCTCCGCCGGTCATTTCCTCACAGCGGCGGTCTTTTATCAGACTCTGACAGGGAATGACCTCACAGAGAACAGCTATCGTGGGGTCGTGCGCCCGGTGGCTTTGGAGTATTTGAGAGCGATCGTGAGCGACGACGATGCCGCAAGTCAGCTGAATTACGCTGGTACGGCGACGATTCAAATGCCTTCGTTAGACTTTATTGATCCGGAGGCCTCGATTGTGGATGTGTTCAATGCCTCGATGGATGCCGTCGCACCTTTGCAGCCTTTGGCGGGAGATCATGCCATCTTCCAGTCTTACACTTCGACAGGCAACAGTGTGTGGGCAGATAACTGGACACGGGACTTGGACTTCTCTGGAGTCGCCTGGGATCATGACACGGCAGGAACGTTGATCACAGATCAGTACATGGTGTATGCACGTCACTTCTCGCGACCCATAGGGTCGCCCGTGAGGTTCACGGATCGAAATGGCGACATTGTGACGCGAACGGTGGAAGCTCAGGAATTTATTTGGTTTGATCATGTGGTCGTGAGATCTGACATCATGGTGGTGCGATTGAACGAGCCGGTCCCTGACACTGTGGCGGTTTATCGGTTGGTGCCGGGTGATCTCGATCCCGAGCTACTCGTAGGGGCAAAGGTCATCAATACATACCGTCAGCGCATTGCCTACCAATCCGAAGCCTCTCGCTTTCAACTGTTCGATCATGATTCCGAAGTGGTGACCACTCGGCGCAGTGCCGACATGATTCACTCGGAATGGGATCACAGCGTGACCAATGGGGATTCAGGGCACCCTAACTTTCTTGTATGGAACGGCGAACTCTTGCTTTTCAGCAGCCATACGTTCACGGGATGGGGGAGTAAAGGGCCTTACCTTGGTGGTTCGGGAAATCAGGAGAAGATCGTTAGAGCCATGGCCAACTTGGCTCCTGCGGAAGAAGATTAATCTAACGGATTCCGTAGAAAAAGTGGTGACATTTCTTTCGCAGAGGCAAGCCAGTTCTCCTGGAAGTGTTACCACTTCCACTACTCGGGACGATTAACGCAGGGATACAATCTTCGCTGCGCGACCGTTCATATCGAAAGTGCCGGCTAACTTTGCTTCATAGAGGCGTGATCCCATGGGGGAATCAATGGTGACGATAGTGCACTCTTCGTCATCGATCTCGATCTCGATGCCACCAGCTCCAGGCCCTAAGAAATAGAGATCACGGAAACCTCCGATCTCCACACCGACAAGGGCTCCTAGACCGATGCGATCACTTTCTGAGTAATCCCTTAGTTTGAGAGCCTCGAATTTGACGACATTGGCCTCGGCCTCCTCCGCTTGGCGGCCTTGTGCTTCCGCTAGATAAGAAGCCTCCAAGCCGCGAGTATCGTACTTGTTCTCGGCCTTGTTCTCCTCTGCCGTCGCTTCGGCATGCGTGGCCTTGGCGGAAGCGAGCATCTTCTCCGCATCATGCTTCACACGTGCGATGATTTCTTGCAAAAGCCGTTTCTTATCCATTGTTGGGATGCTAAATGTGATGAGAACTTTGCTGTAAGCAACGATGGAAATGACCACAGAACAGAAAGTGCGCTTTGGCGATCTACGGGCGATTCTTAGATACGTCCCTTTGTTTCGTGGACAACGTTTTGTCGTGGCCGTGGATGGCGCGGTTCTGGACTCTGGTGGGGTGGCGAGCCTGCTGCTCGATCTGGCCGTACTTCAGTCTCTTAATATTCAGATCATCCTGGTGCACGGAGCAGGTATGCAGACCCTCCGTTTGGCGGAAGAGCGTGGAGTGACACTGACCAGCGCCGATGGGACTGGGATCACGGATCAGGCTTCTTTGGCGGTCACCATGGATGCGATCTCGCGCCTCTCGAATCAGCTCCGCGAACAGGCCACGGTTTCTAACATACGCATCGCCTCGGCCAACGTGCTCGTAGCGCATCAGGCGGGGAAGGTGAAAGGCGTGGATCAGGAGTTGACGGGGGTCATTGATCGAGTGGACACCCAGTGCCTGAAGGCTTTTCTCGAAGAAGGATTGTTGCCTGTGATTCCGCCGTTGGGTTACGATCGGAAGGGACAGACCTTGCGTTTGAATTCTGATAGTGTGGCGGCCGAAGTGGCTTTGGCTGTGGATGCGGCCAAGATCTTGTTTGTCACGCAGAGTCATGTCGTGGATGCTGATGGCCATCGCGTAAGGCAGCTCTCGGTGGATCGTGCCTACGCGATGTTACAAGGTGAGACAGATCAACCTAGCGCGATGATGTCTCCGATCATGCTTTCCAAATTGAAGCACGCCGCGAGTGGCTGTTACAACGGTATTCCTCGCGCCCATATCGTGTCGGGAGAGGAACGAGATGCTTTGCTAGCCGAACTCTTCAGCAATGAAGGAAGCGGTACCATGATTTATCGGGACGCCTATCAAGAAATTCGATCGGCGACCCAGGCAGATATTCCTGCCATTGTGGCGATGATCCGGCCATCGGTGTCTGATGAAGATCTCGTCCCTCGAACATCAGATGAGGTGACAGAGAAATTGACAGATTACAGCGTGATCGAGATCGATGGAACAATCGTGGGTTGTGTGGCTCTGCATCCTTACCTTGAGGACGGGGCGGTTGAGATGGCCTGTTTGTTCATCAAGAAGAATCACGAGAATCACGGTTACGGTCGGAAATTGATTGAGTTTGCGATTCGTCGAGCCGGAGAGATGGGGGCTTCTCGTTTGTTCGCGTTGACAACCGGTGCGGTTGATTTCTTCAAACGAATCGGCGGCTTTGAGCCTGCTTCGAAGGATGAATTGCCGGCACCGCGTCGTAAGAAGTTGGAAGAGAGTGCCCGTGAGTCGCACATTGTGAGTGTGAGTGTGGGCGTGGGAGAGCGAAAGCTTGCGGAGGTGAAGTAAGGTTCTTAGCTGGGCGGCGCGTTCCACCAGGATTGGACATTCTGAGGAGCGTCGCTTTCTGTAATGCCAAGACACCTGTAGGAGTCGTCCTGAACTTCCACGGATTGATCAGTGATTGCGTTAGGGGTGTTGACCTTAGGCTGGGTGTCGAGGAAGCTGATAGCGGTGCCAATACAGGCGATGCCTCCTAACCAAACGCACGTTTCCAAAGTTCTGACGGGTTTCATCGTCCTTGAGACGGGTGCTAAAGGATTGGCATTCAATCAAATGATGGTTTGGCCTTCGGATTGCTACCAAAAATGGCTAGACATCAAAGTGTAGTTCATGTGGCTTGCCCAACATACGTATGAAAGATCCAAAGACGACCATTGGCCTGGGACACGGCTACGAGCCCGATGCGAAAGATACAGAAACTATCAAAGGTTATGTTAACCTTAAGCTGGCGGCGAGAGGCTTCAGTATTGTGGGGAATGAAGAGGATTTCCCATTCTTGGAAATGGGGCGTTCCCTCCTCGCCAACTTTCAGGAGCGGATGCGATTGCTCGCCGATCGATTGCCGCCTGTGGACGAGCGCATCCATGGATTTCTCAAGGATTACTTAACGGGAGTTCCCGAAGATGCGATCTCAAGAGACGCGCCAATGGTTCCGGTAGCACCGCTGACGTTGGAGAAGCATGGCATTGCGCGCCTACTGAGTCTGCCTGCGAATGAGGACAAATTTCAGTCTGACATTGTCTCTTCTTTTCGAGTTGCCCAAGGGGTGATTCACAATCCAGCCAAGGATCGCCGTACGACGAAGGGTGTCTTCCATGTGGTGGAAGGTGGGCTGCCGGTGCCTGCGGATAAGAAAGCGGTACCGAAGGTCACCTTCGCACATCTGCTCAAGTCTGCTCTGAATCCTCCGAAGGCTCTTTTAACGGTTCCCTACACGGCGAATCAGAAAGAACCAGCGCATGCATTCCTAGGACTCTTGTTGAGACCGACGGTGGTTCCAGAAGTGCCAGGAATCACGCCGCAGCGGAGCATGGAAATGCGATTCTTTGCGCCGGGCAATTTGGTGAGCAATCTTGATTTCGTCGAGACGATCTTCGGCAATGCGGGGGATCCGTTCCTGCCAGAGAACAATGCGGCGCTGGATGCGGAGCAATGGACGGGACATACTGGTTGCGCCATTCTCGCGCCTCAACTCACGACACTACTCAAGAAGGATGTCGGCTTGCCGCATATCAGTGATGCCACGGATCGGCAGAAACGTGACGAGATGTGCTGGGAGAATGAGGACGAACTTTACAATGAAGGGGGGGCTTTCAAGATCACCTGTCGTGACAAACGGGGTGTGATGGTGACACTGATTGCCGACAACTACTTCGGCTATTGTAAGAAGGAAGTGAAGACGCAGATCAGTTATGCTGCGAATTTGTTAGGGAATGCGGAGGAAGAGCACGCGGGTGGTGCCATTGCATACCCCTGCTTTGATCATGGTGAGTACTTCAAACTGAATCGGCGTGAAGCTGCCTTGGATCATTCGTTTGCGGAAGCACAGAGCGTCCTTGGAGAGGCCATGGAAGTGCGCCCGGAGGGCTATGGCGTGGATCAGAAATACAAGGAGATTCTCTACGTTCCTGAAGACACAGAGATTGACCTTCATTTGCAGAAGGTGACTTGGGAAAAGAGTGATGGGTCAACGGAAATGCTCAGGTTGCGTCCTAATTTCTTTTATGTGTATCCGTCAGGATATAAGGTCTCCATGATCCAGCCCACAGAAGGCACTCGGTGGCGTCTCGTGGGCACGCAAGCGGAAGGGACGTTCTGCCACAAGCCCTGTACGGTGTCTGGTGGCGGTAAGTCTGAGATTTCGAAGTCTCTCTCAGATGCCATGAACTCTGGGCCTGTCATTATACCGAAGTTTGGTCAGGTGATGGAAGAGGTGAAGCAGGTGCTGGAAAAGAATTTCTGGAACCGCTTTCCCAACCCGCGGAAGACGAAAGAGGTGAGCCGCCTCATTCTGGATTCAAAGCGATCTCTGGGATCCGTCCTTCGATTGCTCACCCCGAATGACGAATGCACGGATGAGCACAACGCTTATGTGCGTGCATTGCCTAAATCGGTGATCGAGATGGTGCTCATCATCAAGCGCTTCTTCAAGAATGACTGGGGCAAATGGGAAGACTGGCATCAACGCTTCAGTGTCGATGTCATTGACGGGGAGCCGGGCTACGAACTGAAGTATTTCAATCAATTGTTAGTCAGTCGTTATCTGCGTGTGGGGTATCATCCTGAAGGCGGTGCTTGGCGAACTTTCAGCTTGAGAAAGGATTTCTTGCCCGCGCAGAAATTGCAGCGGGAAGATGACATCACCGCCAGCACCGTGCTTCCTGTGAAGCATGAAGAGGGCTTGCATCCGGATCTTCCTGAAGGCTCGTATAAATTCACGGCCAACTGCGAGTATCGCTTCTTCCAACGTCCTGACGACGCGATTCATCGTGGTTATGATAAGGGCGCAGAAATGGACTTTTCCAAGCCGGGAAATTTCTTCTCGAACTATGAGCCTCTGACGCGAGATCAAGCGAAGGCCATAGTGGAGAACACCATCCAATTTGGGCAGTTCACGCAGCCTTTGAAGCGAATGATTCGTAACTTTGTCAAAGCCGATGCGCCTGCCTATGTGGCGAGTTCTAACCAACCGAGATTGGTTGAGGGCAAGCCCTCCAAGAACCCACGCTACTTGCAGGATCGGCAGGATCTTCACGATCACCAATCAGAGTATCTGTCAGAGGTCGGCATGCGTCTCTATCGGCGTATTCCAAGTGGGAAGCCAGTGCTGACGCCTGTCAATGCGGTGCTGCCTGGGCGCCGGAACAATCCACCGGATGCTGCGCAAGGCATCCGCCCGCTCGCCGTCTACAATCCGATTCATTATCAAGAGTTGCCTGAGCTCTTCATGGATTTCACGGCCAGCCTAACAGGGAAGTCGCCTTCGACGACCGGTGCAGGATCCGAGGGTGCGCTGACCAAAGGGCCATTCAATGCGCTCTTGCCCATCACGGATCTGAATAATGCTTTGCTAGCCTTTGTCATCTCGAAGCAACCGTGTTTCGTCAGTGCTGCGGCTTACATTGGGCCCAAGTATCGCGTGGATCATGACATCAGTCTGCTCATTCCCGAAGTGTGGTCGCGCATGCACATCCGCGAGCGTGACCCGGCGACGCTGATCAAAGATGGCCTTCTGGAAATCTGTGAGGATTTCGAGCACGACGGTAAGACGATCCTGGCGAGCCGATTGGGCTATCGTATCACCGCCAAGTTCGTGGACATGTTCTTCGGGCGTATCTTCAGTGATCCGTCGTCCGTCTTTCCTGAGGAGATGCTTAGGCCAGAACAGCAGGATCTGGATGCCTTTGCCGACGGCGTGGACAACATTGTCGAAGCGCAGCAACGGGTCGCCAAGCTCTACTTCGAAGATCACTCGATTCGCCAAGCCTGTCCTCCATTGAAGGCTTTGCTTACGATCATGGCCCATGGCGATTGTGATGGGATGACTACGAGCAGTCCAGAACTCCGGCAATTGTTCGAGTATGATACCGTCGTGGAAAGCGATTGGTATCGCCAACGACTCGCAGCGAAAGTGAAAGTCGACGCCCAACTCAGCCGGAGACACATCGAGAGCCTACAGGCCTTCGCCTCTCAGGGGATCTACGAGAGTGAGATCAAGCGCTTGGGCATCCGCGAGCTTTTGGAAAAGACACGTCGAGACCTGGCTCACATCGAAGGGACAGGCTACGTCGAGTCTCTCAGAGGCACCATCGGTGCCGATCCGGAGCTGGTGTAGGCCGTTCGAATCCTTGTATTCCCGTAGCTTGATTTTCCAAAGTTGAGTTTCGGATTTCTACTTTCAGACCTCCTGACGTAGCAAATCCGCTGATTGCGGCAGTAAACTGTTAGTGATGCCGATTTTGGCCCGTTTATCGACAATTTTCATAGAAACCCGCATTATGGGGAAATTCAACACCCTGCATTCTGAAAATAAGCAGCGAAAACAGTAATGATAGAATCTGAATCGGCGGAACACCGCCCTAATTTATCGCTATGCTAACCTGTTGACAGTAAAAGGATTGAGGCGTGATTATGATAGTTCAGGCGGTGCCTCAATCCTATGTCAAGAGGTCTGACTTTTTTGGAGTCAATCGCAGGCCGAGCACTTGCACGAACTCTTTCGTGTAATGCAAGGGTAGGCTAATCGTGAGCGTTGCCTCAGGGCTATCGCAGGTGAATTCGCCGAGACCGATGGTCTCGCTTTTGTCAGTGCCGCCTGTGTTCTTGAGGTCTGGCAAGAGATTCAGTTGACCGAGCTGGACCTTGATTCGGCCTTTGGCATGGCTGCTATAAGTCAACTCGATGTCGTAGGTCACACTTTTAAGGACATGGATAGAGAGTGTGGCTTTGGCTTTTCGCGATTTCCAGCCAGTGAGACTCTTCGTCTTGGGATCATAGACTACACCGCCTTCTAGCGTTGCCTTGGCAAAGTCGACTTTGATCCTTGGAGGCTCGTTGGTGGTGGCCGTGTCCTTAGGCTTTGGTGGTGGAGCGAGATCCTGGACGTCATTGAGGGCTTTCTTAGCCTTGGCGAGCTCGGTTGCCACTTTCTGGATCTCTTGGTCGATCTCTATGACTAGCGCGTCTTGCTCCTTACGGGTCGCACGGGCCTTCCAATCGTTCAGCTTCTCGAGACGTTGCTCAAGGAGTGGTTTCTGCGCTTGATGGACTGTTTGCAAATAGGCTTTCTCGGCCTCGGCATAGGCTTTGTCCAAGCTGGCGGTTTCAGTGTCTGCTCCCAGGCCAGAGCTGATCGACCACACTCCGAAGAGCACGCTGAAGACGAGGGGCCTCATGTTAATACATCACGTCTTGCGGCTTCGGAATCACCTCGAAATTGTCTACTTGAAGGATGGGCACACGGCGGCCGTCTTTCTCTGGGTAAGTCATGGTTCCAACGATCTTGACCCAACTATCTTCAGCCAGCAAAGGAGGACGTTTGCCGAACTCGGCAGAGAAACCGATCGGGCGTGCGTCTGCCAAACAACAGCTGACAAACAATCGGTAGAAGCGCAGGCGAGTGCCGTCGGGATCATTCTCCGCAATCTCTGGAGCTACTTGGCCCGTCGTTTCGACAGGTTGCCCAAGCAGGATATCGGCCAGTTCCTCATCAGCAGCCGAATAGAAGAGGGATGGGATCGGGATGAGGAAATTGCCTTCTGGACTCTTACGGACCTGCTTCTCGAGATCGGCGAGAGTGTAGCGATCGGAGTCAGCGCCTGTGGTCTCTTTGGGCGGAGGCGGTGTCGCGGCTTCGTTTGAGTAGAGGCCTTTGTTAGCGAGTGTCTCGACACTGAACGAATCTTGAGAAAGGGCGGCGGCGCCGATGGCGGGGATGAGGACGATCACCAGCGTGGCGATCACACCAGGGATGGTCTGATCGTCATGAGTGTGTCCTGCGTGTTCGTGATCATGCCCATGCCCATGCCGATGATCATGTCCATGCCCATGCCCATGCCCATGATCATGGGTATGTTTATGATGATGATCGCGTTCACACTCATGGCTGTGTTTGTGATCGTGTTCACACTCGTCGGTGTGCTCATGGTCATGATCGCCGTGATGAATGTGATCATGTCCACAAGCGACTTGGGCACGTGATGTGAAAAGATTGAAGAAGCCCACCACGGCGAGCCCAAGCCCTCCAATCAATGGGCCAATGCGAAATGATTCTGTTAGGAAATGATCGACCCTTCCTGAGACATAGAAATAGAGCATGACGGCAGACCAAGCGAACAGCATGAGAATGCTAGCATAATGAAAGAACCGAGGTGCAGGCATGATGATTTGGGTAGGCTAGAATGGGAGCCTCTCGACCGGTATGAGCGACCATAGAGAGCAGATGATGGAGATGATGAAGAAGAGGCCGATGACCAGACCCCAGACGAACTTCGCACGGAAGATGGAGGAGTACATGAAGAGTAATTTCACGTCCACCATGGGACCGAAGACGAGGAAGCCAAGCTTGGCTGCGTATTCGTAAGCTTGGCTGGGGAAGGCGACCTTCAGCGTGGCCGCGACGAATGCATCCGAGGTGCTACACAATGATAGGATGAACGCGAGCGCCATCAACGTGGCGACCGCCACGGTGATGTGTGAGGACATCAAGTCACCAAGTCCTTTCTGCAACGTGGACGTGTTGAAGATCGCTGTGAGGGCGGCTCCGATGGTGAAGTACATGCCTGTATCGACGGAATCACGCATCGCTGTTCGGAAGGCCACGATGAGGCGGGCACCGTCTTTCAAAGAACTGCGGATAGTCCCGAAGATCGATTGTCCTTCACCAGATTCTTGCGTCTGCTTGTTGTCTTCCATCGCCTTGAGCACATGGGAGCGCATGATCGAAGACGCGGAGACACGCTGGATCAGCAAACCGACGAGCACACAGACAAAGTAGGCGATCAGGAGTCGCGAGACGGTCATGAAGATCGGGTGATGCTGGAAGTTGCCCATCAAAGGTCCCATCTCGCTGGAGCCCCCAGAGAAACCGATCATCGTGCTCATCGCTGTGATCGGATTGATGATGGGCGCTGCCAACATGTAAGTCACGGCGCAGGACACTGGCAATCCTTTGCGGATCAATCGCCCGATCACAGGCACGATGGCACATTCGCAGACAGGAAAGACGATCCCAAGCAGGCCGCTGATCAGGATGGCGAATACGCGTCGTTTCGGCAACAGCCGCTCCATGGCCCACGGGGGCAGGTAGGCATCGATGAATCCCGAAATCAGTGTGCCCAGAAAGATAAACGGGAGCCCCTCCAAGAGGAGGCTTATGAATGCAGTCGAGATTTGCGCGAGATCGAGTCCCATAGGCTGTGAGGAAGACTCAGGACAATCCTTAGAAAGCGCAAGCCTGGAGATGAAACTTGACTCAGGTGTCGAAATTGACTAATTGTTTAGACATGCTGAAACCTCTATGAAGAAAGCTGATCTAACGGACGCCGAATGGAAAGTGATGAAGATCGTCTGGGAACTGGAGACCTGCTCTGCTCGAGACGTCTACACGATCGGAGGAGAGCGATACGAATGGGCACCCACGACAGTGAAGACGTATCTCAGTTTTCTCGTCAACAAAGGCTATCTCTCGGCGAAGAAGAAGGGGAATAGCTTCATTTATAAGCCCAAGCGTTCCCTTATCAGCACATTGCAGCGGGCTGGCGATCATTTGCTAGAAAAGACACTCGATGGGGCTGACGGCCCTTTGCTTGCCTATCTCGTCAAGCGTAGCCAACTTTCTAAAGCGGATCTTACCGAGATCCGACAAGTCTTGGATGAGCATGAAAAGCGGCATTCTGCTGAGGAGTGACGCCGTAACCTACAACAACAACCCCGAGCGATGTGATTGGATTCCTCAACGATATCGGAAGTACCTTGGCAGCTTTCATGTGGGATGGGCTGATCTGGGTGTTCCGAGGCGTTTATGACCGTGGAGATATAGCTAATGGGTGACGTGTGAGTTTCGTTCTGTTCCGTGGTGAGTTTCATTCCTTGCCGTGGGGATT
>JBLHHN010000045.1:0-25861 GCA_047616785.1 Verrucomicrobiales bacterium | reverse complement strand
CCAATCGATGGCGTGAATCTCGGTCATCACGACCTCTCCCATCACGGCAAAGACCCGGGCAAGCTCGAGCAACTCAAGATCGTCGAAGTCGAAACGATGAAGACCGTGCGTGATCTCCTAACAAAGCTCCAGCAATCGAAAGAAGACAGCGCCAATCTGCTAGACCGCACCACCGTCTTCCTCGGCAGCAACCTCGGCGACGGCAGCAGCCACTCCACCAAGAACCTCCCCGTCCTCCTCGCCGGCGGCGGCTTCAAGCACGGCCAGCATCTCCCCTTCGATCCAGATAGCCCACCGCCCCTATGCAATCTCTACGTGAGCATGCTCCAACGCCTCGGCATCGAGACTGACCAGTTTGGGACCAGTAATGGAACGCTTTCGGGATTGTCGATCGCGTGATGAGGTCTCTTTAACATCGTTCCCTCTATGCCGTTCGTTTGCCCCATGATGAACTTCCGTTTCCTAATAATACTGCTGTTGTCGCCCGCTGCGAGTCTTTGCGCCGCTGAGGCGGATGAGGCTAGTTTTCGAAGCACCGTTCAGCCGTTCCTGAAGAGCTACTGCACCGATTGCCACAGCGGTGACGAACCGAAGGCCAAGTTCGATCTCTCTGGTTATAGTGATCTAACATCTGTCGTAAGCGATCCCGGTCATTGGGAGCTTGTGCTAGAGCGATTGGAATCGGGAGAGATGCCTCCAGAAGATGAGAAGCAGCAACCTTCGTCGCAAGAGCGGAACGACGTCATCGCGTGGATTGAAACGTTGCGCCGACAAGAGGCAGCGCGCAACGCTGGCGATCCGGGGATCGTTCTTGCGCGCCGACTCAGCAACGCCGAGTACGACTACACCATTCGCGATCTCACTGGGGTCGACATTCGCCCGACGCGTGAGTTCCCAGTCGATCCGGCCAATGAGGCGGGCTTCGACAATTCCGGGGAGTCCTTAACGCTCTCTCCGGCGCTTCTGAAAAAGTATCTCACGGCTGCCAGGCACATTTCAGATCATCTGGTTCTCAAGTCCAACGGACTGGAATTCGCGTCCCACCCGGTGGTGACGAACACGGATCGCGACCGCTACTGTGTCAATCGCATCATCGGATTCTATCAGAGTCACGAGACCGATCTTGCCGCCTACCTTCTCGCGGCTTGGCAATTCCAACATCGCAAGGCGAAGGAGATCACTCTAGCAGACCTCGCGCAGGAATCGGGGGTCAGCGCCAAGTATCTTCAGACCGTCTGGGATTTCCTGACAGGATCCGATTTCCATCAAGGGCCTGTGGCTGAGATCCGAAATGCATGGCGCGCTCTACCCCGTGAGAGCGAGATCGATTCGAATGAAGCCGATCGTCTTTGTCAGGAACTGCGCGATCGAGTTGGCGAGCTTCGCGCGTCGCTTTCCCCGACATTTCCAAAGTTCAAGATGGGAAGGAGATCGATCCACCAGGGTGCTCAGGCGTTTGTTTACTGGCGAAATCGGCAGAATGCTAGTCATCGTCGATTGTTGAATCATGACGCGCTGAATCTGGAGAATTTGGACCCCACTGAGGGCGAGCAAGAGACGAAAGCTTACGAAATGTTCTGCTCGGTGTTTCCGAATGCCTTCTACATTTCCGAGCGAGGGCGCGACTATATCAAGGAAGAGGAGAAGGCTAGAGCGACCGAGAAAGGGCGCTTGCTGAGTGCGGGGTTGCATAGTCAGCTCGGTTACTTTCGCGATGACGCCCCGCTGTGTGAACTGATTCTGAACGACGAGGAACAGCGCGCGTTGGACTCGCTCTGGCTCGACCTGGATGTCGTGGCCATGGCCGCCAGTCGACAACACAAGAGTCTGGTCTGGTTCGAGCGGACCGATTCCTCCTTCATGCGTTCCGAGGAATTTGATTTCGCGCGCGCGGAGGATCATGACGTGGTTTCCGAAGCCATGATCAATCGTCTAGCAGATGTCTACTTGGACAAGGCTCTCAGGTTCGGCGCAGACGAGCAGATTGCCGAAGCCATTCGCGAGCACTTTCGCACGATCAATGAAGCCATCCGTCGCCTTGAAAAAGGCCAGCGAGACGCAGAGCCGGGTCATTTGAGTTCCATTCTGTCATTGTCAGAACGCGCCTATCGCCGCCCTCTCACTGAAGCCGAGCGCAAGGACTTGATGGCTTACTACGACACGCTGCGGACTGAAGAAAATGCTAGTCATGAAGACGCCATGCGCGATTTGGTTGTCAGTGTGTTGATGGCGCCGCACTTCTGGTATCGGGTCGACCTTCCCGCCGCCGAGACAGGTGTGCATCCGCTTTCTGATTTCGCCCTAGCAAGTCGCCTTAGTTATTTCCTCTGGTCCAGCATGCCGGACAGAGATTTGATCGAGGCGGCCAAGCGAGGCGAACTTCAAACCACGGATGGCCTCCTCGCTCAAGCGCGCCGCATGATCACGGACGAACGCATTCGCGGCCTGGCTCTGGAATTCGGCGGCAACTGGCTCGACTTCCGTCACTTTGAAAATCACAACAGCGTGGATCGAGATCGCTTTCCAAGCTTTGACGCTGATCTGCGTCAATCCATGTTCGAGGAACCCATTCGTTTCTTCACGCACCTTGCCCAGGAGGATCGGCCCATTCTCGACTTCCTGTTTGCAAACTACGCCTTTGTCGACTCTACACTAGCACGTCACTACGCCATCTCAGCGCCTGACCTAGCACAAGGACAATGGTCTCGCACAGATGCCGCTGAGACTAGGCATCGAGGTGGACTGTTGCCTATGGCCGTCTTTCAAACTCAGAACGCTCCCGGCCTGCGTACCAGTCCGGTCAAACGGGGCTACTGGGTGGTGCGTCGACTTCTCGGCGAACACATTCCGCCTCCGCCGCCCAACGTTCCTGAACTGCCTTCGGATGAAGGTGTCGGCGATCTCACCTTGCGCGAACAGCTCGTCCGCCATCGCGAAGATCCTAACTGCGCTACTTGTCACCAGAAGTTTGATGCCATCGGCCTCGCGTTCGAAAGTTACGGCCCGATCGGTGAATGGCGCACGCGAGATCTGGGAGATCGACCTGTCGACACGCGCGCCGTCTTCCCCGGCGGCTTCGAAGGCGAAGGGCTAGCCGGATTAAAAGAGTATCTGAAGCAACATCGGCAGGATGAGTTTGTTGAAAACCTTTGTCGGAAGATGCTGAGTTATGCGCTGGGGCGAAAACTGATGCTTTCCGACACGTCCACCATTGCTACAATGCAGGAGAAGTTGAAAGCCAATCATTACCGTTTTAGCGCCGTGATCGATAGCATTGTCCTTAGCCCGCAATTCCGAAACCAACGTGGTCGTCAAGACCTCACCCAACGATAGCCATGAACGCCGACACCTCTCTAGCAAACAGCCAACGCAATCGATTTCAGCAGTCGCGGCGCACCTTCCTGCGGGGCACGGGCGTGGCGATGGCACTGCCATGGCTGGAGTCTGCCAAGGTCTGGGGCGAGCCGACCGTCAATGGCGATGAACCCACGCCCTATCCCAAACGCATGGCCGCGCTCTTCATGGCCAATGGCGTGAACGCGAATCACTTCTGGGCGAAGCAGGGCGAAACCGGCATGGAGTTAGGCAAGAGCCTGCAGCCGATGGAGCCCTTTAAGGACAAGATGAATTTCATCTCCGGCCTGTTCAACAAGAACGCCACGGGCGTTGGCATTCATCCCGGCCAGACCGGCAATCTGCTTTCCGGTGCTGCCCTTCAGAAAGGCGCGGAGTTGCGCGGCGCCATCAGTATGGATCAGGCACTAGCAAACACCCTTGGAAGAGAGACCGTTCAACCCAGCCTCGTGCTCGGCTGCGAACAGCCCGTGACCGGCTATCACGAGACCAACTTCTCGATGGCCTACGGATCGCATATTTCCTGGCAGAACGCGACGTCGCCCGTGCCGATGGAGGTCTACCCCTCGCTCGCGTTTGACAGCCTCTTTGAGAATCGCGGTCATCGCAGAAACACCAGCGTTCTGGACCGCGCATCTGAGCAAGCCAAAGATCTTAGCCGCAAGGTCAGTGTGAGTGATAAGGCCAAGCTCGACGAGTATCTGACCAGTGTTCGCGAAGTCGAGCGGCGAATCGAATCGCTCCGCGCCTCACGCGACAAGGCCGATCAGAAGTTCCGCGAGAAAGGCCCGACTGCCGCGGACTTCAAGCGGCCGGAGAACGGACTGCCCGAAGATATTCGGGATCACATGCGCCTGATGTGCGACATCGTGGCGCTGGCGTTTCAGACCGATAAGACACGCGTGGCAACCCTTCTTCTCTGCCGCGATATCTCAGGCCTGTTCTATCCCTTCCTCGGCGTGCGCGACGCCCACCACAGCGCCTCACACAAAGACACCTCTGACGACTACGAAAAGATCACGCGTTACTATGTCAGTCAGCTCGCCTACCTGGCAGAGCGCCTCGACGCCATGCCTGAAGGCGACGGCACCGTGCTGGATCATTCCTGCCTCGTCTGGCTCTCGAACATGTGGTCCGGCAGCAAACATGACTCTACCAAAGTCCCCCTGCTCACCGTTGGCGGACTCGACAGCACACTGATGACCGGCCGCATCCTAGACTACAGCGACAAGGGAGAGGAGCATCGCAAGCTCTGCAGCCTCTATTTATCGATCATGGATCGCATGGACGTCCGCCTCGACAAATTCGGCGACGCCGACGCACGACTAGCAGAGATATAGCGCAGCTTTGTTCTGCGCAGACTACGAGATGCTCCCGATCACTACCGAAACCTCCTGGATTTATGGACAGATCTACCGCCATCTGGCGAGCAAGGGCAAATGATAGGCACGAATGACCTTTGGATCGCTGCCACTGGTTTGACTCACGGTTTGCCCATTGCCACTGGCAATGGCGTCGAGTTCAAACGTGTGCCGGGGCTGGATGTGGTGAGGGTTGGGTAAGCAGTGCCGTATCACGGCAAAGACCCGGGCAAGCTAGGGCAACCCTAGATCGTCGAACTCGCAGCGGATGTTTCTGTAGGATGGTCATTTCTGGCCGCCCGTTTTCATTGGGTGGCGCCGTAGTGGTGACTTTCAGTCGCCACGGAATGAGACAATGGTGGCGACTAAAAATCACCACTACCATGTGGTTGGCCATCATTGAACGGATGTTTCCTTGAGCTGGTGATCGAATCTGGTCATGCTTCTTGATATGGGAACGCTTTCTCAGACCCGCTCCTGGATACGTGGAGCCGTGTGCTTCGGTGCTTGCCTGCTTTGGCTCACGCTGTGCGTGGAAGTCGCCATGGCGGAAGGTGCCGGGCTCGATTGGTGGGCGTTCCAAGAAGTCAAGGAGCCTACGCTTCATGCGGAGAATGGCATGGGGCCGATTGATGTCGTGATTGAAAAGGAACTCTCAAAGCACGGGTTGGAACCGGCCCCTCGAGCGGATCCCGAGACTCTCATCAAACGCGTTCACTATGATCTCACAGGATTGCCGCCGAGTTACGATGAGATTCGTGCGTTTGTCAGAATACCGGCCGGTGAAGCGCGTTATGTTCAGTTAGTCGATCGGCTTCTACAATCCCAGCATTTTGGCGAACGCTGGGCCCGTCATTGGCTCGATGTCGTGCGCTTCGCGGAGACGAATGGTTACGAGCGTGACGAGGTGAAGACTAATATTTGGAAATACCGCGATTGGGTGATTGGCGCCTTCAATGCGGACATGCCCTATGACCAGTTTGTGAGAGAACAACTCGCGGGCGATGAGATTCCAGAGCGCACTAAAGAATCAGTCATCGCCACCGGCATGTTGCGAGCTGGGACGTGGAATGATGAGCCGAATGATCCGCATGAGTATCAGTATGAACGCCTGGAAGACATGGTCGACGTTGTTGGCACAGCCTTCCTCGGCGTCACGGTCAAGTGTGCGCGCTGTCATGATCACAAATTCGATCCCATTCCGCAGCGCGACTACTATCGCTTTGCTGCGGCCTTCTGGCCGGGAGCGATGAAGCCTCGCGATCGTAAACTGATGGGAGGGCCTAATGAATCGGAGCTGGGCTACAATGACGTGTTCGGCTGGACCGATCTCACGCGCGATCCGCTGGATTTCCACTTGTTAGTCAAAGGAGATCCTCATCATCCGGGGGAGGTCATCACCCCAGGGTATCTCTCATTAGCACCATGGTTAGACAAGCCATTGCCATCGCCGCCGAAGAATGCCAGAACAACACAGCGTCGCCTCCAGTTGGCGTACTTCATCGCTAACAAGCGCAATCCCCTCACGGCTCGCGTGATGGTCAATCGAATTTGGCAACAGCTCCTGGGCCGCGGGATCGTCGCCACGCCGAACAACTTTGGGTTCAAAGCAGACCCGCCATCTCATCCGGAGTTGCTCGACTGGCTGGCCTCTGATTTTATGCAAGGCGAGTGGCGAATGAAGCGCATGATTCGTCAGATCGTCCTCTCAAAAACCTACCAACAAGCCTCAACGCATCCGCTGGAGTCCACGTATGCGAAGCAAGACTCTGCGAATCAGTGGCTTTGGAAAATGAATCGGCGCCGTAAGGACGCTGAGGTGCTGCGAGATGCCATGCTGAGCGCTTCGGGTGACCTTGATCGACGTCTGGGCGGTCCTAGCTTTTATCCCAATTTGGCTCCCGAAGTGTTGGAAGGATTCTCGCGCAAGGGCACTGCTTGGAAGCCCTCGCCGGAAGAAGAGCTCAAGCGGCGCAGTGTCTACATGATGACCAAGCGCCACCTGCTCTTGCCGTTAATGACAGCCTTTGATTTTCCCAACAGCGAAAAGCCTTGCGGCAAACGCGATGTCACCACGGTCGCTCCCCAAGCCCTCGCCTTGCTGAACAATCCCTTCGTCCACAAGCGCAGCGAATCCCTGGCTGCACGCATCCTCACACAACTAGATGAACCGAAGGACCAGATCGAGCAGGCCTGGACTCACATTCTGCAACGATTGCCTTCCGATATTGAGCGAGCACAAGCCTCCCGCCATCTCGAGGAGCAACGCGCCAGTTTCGAAGAGAAATCGTCGGCGAAGCGTAAACACCTCCCTTTGGCCTCCCTATGTCATGTGCTCTTGAACACCAACGAATTCGTCTATGTCGACTAACAAGGAAACGAGCAATCGTCGATCCTTTCCCTGTGGTCTCACGACACGGCGTGAATTCGTGTGGGAAATGGGAAATGGTTTTACGGGTCTAGCACTCACCTCGTTGTTGGCGAGTAGCGGTTTCTTCGCGCGTCATGGCCATGCGGCAACGAACCCGTTGCAATCAAGGCCTGCTCATTTCGCGACCAAGGCCAAGAGTTGCATTTTCCTCACGATGAATGGCGCTCCCAGCCAAGTCGATACCTTCGATTACAAGCCTGAGTTGCGAAAGCATGCGGGCAAGGAGTTGCCGCCAGACAAGAAATACATCAATTCCGGAGGCCGCAAGGTCGGCTATCTCACGCCAAACTTTCGCGAGTTTCGTCCGGGAGGGCAAAGCGGCTTGTTGATTTCGGATTACTTCCCGCGTGTTCGCGAACACGCCGACAAGTTGGCGGTGATCCGTTCCTGTCATGCGGATAGCCATGCACACGGCTCCGCTCTGGTGCAACTCAACACCGGGATGCCGTTGATTGGGCGTCCCTCGCTTGGAGCCTGGGTTTCCTATGGGCTTGGCAGTACGAATGATAGTCTTCCCGCTTACGTCGTGATGTTAGACAAACGAGGCGGTCCCATCAGCGGCCAGCCGAATTGGTCCAGTGGTTTCATGCCAGGGACCTTCCAAGGGACGCTGTTCCGACCGTCCGGGAGCCCGATTCTCGATCTACGCGGACCCGAACACCTCAGCCGGAAAGCGCAACGCCATCAACTCGATCTCTTGCAACAGCTCAATCAATCCCACCTGGATACGCGTCCCGGCGGGGCCGAACTTGCGGCGCGCATCCAGAGTTATGAACTGGCCTACCGCATGCAAGCTGAGGCCCCCGAAGCGGTGGATCTCTCTCAAGAATCCGCCACGACGTTAGAAGAATATGGCGTAGGAACGGAGCCGACCGATGAGTATGGACGCAATTGTCTCATTGCCAGGCGGCTGGTCGAGCGAGGAGTCCGCTTCATTCAACTCTACTCTGGCGGTGGTCACTTGGAGGAGACCTGGGATGCTCATGAATCGATCGAGAAGAATCATGGCCGTCACGGAGCCGAAGTGGATCAACCGATCGCTGCTCTTCTAACAGATCTCGAACGACGCGGACTTCTAGATGAAACGCTCGTTGTCTGGGGCGGTGAGTTTGGCCGCATGCCCTTTAGCGAAGGCAAGGATGCTCCAGGGCGCAATCACAATCCTTACGGGTTCTCCATGTGGATGGCTGGCGGCGGCGTTCAAGGCGGCATCGCCTATGGCGAGACCGATGAATTCGGATTCCAAGCCATGACGAACAGAGTCCATGTGCACGACATTCACGCCACGATCCTCCACTTGTTAGGGCTCGATCACGAACTCCTCACCTACTTTCATCAGGGGCGCCAGGAAAGTCTAACCGATGTCCACGGTCGGGTGGTGACCGACATCTTGGCTTGAAGATCTGGGGTTTTCACGTCCAATTGGTCGTCAACAAGATGCCGCTGAGGCTTGAATCTCGGCCATCACGACCTCTCTCATCACGGCAAAGATCCGGGCAAAGCTTGAGCAACTCAAGATCGTCGAAGTGGAAACGATGAAGACCGAGCGTGATCATCTAACAAAGCTTTAGCAATCCAAAGAAGACAGCGCCAATCAGCTAGACCGCACCACCGTCTTCCTCGGCAGCAACCTCGGCGACGGCAGCAGCCACTCCACCAAGAACCTCCCTGTCCTCCTCTCCGGCGGCGGCTTCAAGGACGGCCAGCATCTCCCCTTCGATCCAGATAGCCCACCGCCCCTGTGCAATCTCTACGTCAGCATGCTCCAACGCCTCGGCATCGAGACTGAGCGGTTTGGGACAAGCACGGGAGCGCTCACGGGATTGTCGATGGTGTGAATGGAAGACTGATAGAGTTGGTCGGGGGACTCCACGACTTTCAGTTCGGGAAAGTATGAACGATAGAATCCACGATCCCGCGTCAACAATCTACCCGTCTGATGGGCTGCATGAGCACCTATCAAGAAGTCTGTGATGATCCGGTCTCGTTTGCCTCCCCCTTTTCGATACTGAAGCCAGGTCTGACCAGCTTTCCAAGTGGCGGTGTCATCGAGCTGATCAACCGAGATCTCGAGCTTTGCGAGAAACCGGTCTAACATAGCCTCGGTCTTGAAATGAGCAGACATTTCTGCCCGCACGATTGGGCTGATTACGATCGCTCCCTCGCTGCTGGCTGCGTCTAAGAGATCAATCGCGTTATCGACGAACTCAGGATTCGGGCGCGCCAGATCGAGCAGGATATTAGTATCGACCGCCGAGATCATCGTCCGCGCATTTCTTCGATGAACGTGTCCACATCATCGGGCTCTCCTCCGAGAATGCCGACACATGATTGGATCCGCGCTTTGCGCGTCTTCTCCGCGACCGGGAGTTTCTTGCGGATGATGAGTTGTCCCTGTGCGACGGTGAATTCAACCTCGGTCTCAGGTAGGAGAGAGAACTTTTCACGAAGATCTTTGGGAATGGTGACCTGACCGCGTTCGCCAATTTTCATACAGAAATTATGAATACATACTGAACTGCGGCAAGGCGTTTCTCTAACCGACCTTGTCAAATCAAACCCCGACAGCTCTCGAGCTGCTGAAGCGGGGTTGATGCTCGTAGATGAGCCATGTCAGATGCCAGAGTTAAAATGAGAGCGATTCTTCGAGCCTTTGCAGTGACTGCCTTGACCTTGGTGAGCCTCTGCCGAGCAGAAGAGACGGCGACGCTTCCAAGCACGGCACCGCTCACTTGGGAGGAAGCGGATCTTTCTGAACGCCTGATGAATGGTGCGCATACCTTTGTTGAACGGAAGATTGCGGATGCGAAGGCCGAACGCTCGAAGCATTGGTTAGGGGAGAATGCGGTTGAAAGGAATCGCGCGTTGTTGAAGGAAATCACGGGTGTGGTGGACGATCGTCTTCGACCGCGCATGGAGCGGTTTGGCGATGATGATGGACCTGCGTTGCTGGCTGATATGCCTAACTACCAGGTCTTCCGAGTGCGATGGGCGGTGTTGGATGGGTTCTCTGCTGAAGGGTTGTTGGTGGAGCCTCGCGGAAACGCGTGTGGCAATTTGGTGGTCTTGCCGGATGCTGGGCAGGCTCTGACGGAAGCGTCCGTGGCTGTGTTAGCGAAGGCTGGATTCCGGATCGTGATCCCGACGCTGATCAACAGCGAGAAGCTTGAGACTGAGGATCCGCAGATTCAGAGGTCAGACCAGACGCATCGCGAGTGGCTGTATCGGCAGGCGTTTCACATGGGGCGGCATGTCATTGGCTATGAGTTGCAGGAAGTGCTGGCGGCGGTCGATTGGTTTGTGCAACGCGACCCTGACGGAGAGATCGGCGTGCTTGGCTACAACGAGGGCGGATTGCTTGCGTTCTATGCGGCGGCCATGGATCCGCGAATCGACGCTGCTTTTGTGAGTGGCTACTTCAATTCGCGGGAGGCGGTGTGGAAGGAACCGATTTATCGCAATGTGTGGAGCTTGCTGCGCACCTTTGGCGATGCGGAGATTGCCTCGTTGATCCTACCGAGGAAACTGATCATTGAGCATAGCGCAATCCCTGCGGTTGTTGGTCATAAGGGTGAACTGATCACTCCCGAGATCATTGGCATACGAGAGGAAGTGGCAAGGATCACTCAAGCCAATGAGCTTCAGTTGGTCACTGGAGCCGATGGAGCCACAACGGGGCCGTGGTCGAACAATGCCTTGCTTGCCTTCGCGGAAGCGTTTGGTGTGACGAGTCTTTCGGAATCCGTTCAAGGTCTCCCTATCCAGGAAAATACTTCTACGCATCGGCGTGTGTTCAAGGGGATTGAGAATCATGTGCAAGGGCTAGTGCGCGCTTCGGAGCATGTGCGCGATGATTTCTTCCTCCATGCAGTGATGCCCGAGTTCAAGTCGCGGCAATGGAACACCTTGCCTGATTTCCCGACGCATGCCCCAGACAAGTTTGTCGAAGGCGCCAAGGCTTATCGCCAGAAGTTCCTGGAAGAGGGGATGGGCCAGTTCGACGAGCCGATGGGCCCAGCCAATCCGCGTACTCGCAAGATACTCGAGAACGATCGATGGACCGCTTATGACGTGGTTCTTGATGTGTATCCAGAGTTGTTCGCTTGGGGAGTCCTCGTGCTGCCGCGCAACATGAAGCCTGGGGAGAAACGGCCGGTCGTGGTGGTTCAACACGGTCGAAACGGTTTGCCACGCAAACTCATTGATAAAGAGACGACTGGTTACGACAAGATCGCCGCGAAACTAGCAGAACGCGGATTCATCGTCTTCGTGCCGCACAATCTCTACCGTGGCGAGGATCGGTATCGCTGGCTTGATCGCAAGGCTAACACGATCAAAGCCACGTTGTTTTCCTTCATCATCACGCAGCATGATCAGATCCTGAATTGGCTCGACACGCTGCCGAATGTCGATGGGGATCGGATTGCGTTTTACGGACTCAGTTATGGTGGAGAGACCGCGGTGCGGGTGCCGCCGATTCTAGAGAAGTATTGTTTGTCGATTTGCTCAGGCGATTTCAATCAGTGGACACGTAAGGTGGCTTCCACGGATCAGCCATTCAGTTTCATGCGGACGATCGAATGGGAGATGCCGTATTGGAATCTTGGGCACACCTTTGACTACGCGGAGATGACTTACCTCATGGTGCCGCGTCCCTTCATGGTCGAGCGCGGCCATCATGATTATGTTAGCAAAGATCGCTGGGTGGCGCACGAGTATGCCAAAGTGCGGTGGCTGTATGCTCAGCTGGGTTTGGCGGACCGTACTGAGATCACCTACTTCCAAGGCGGCCACAGCATGAAGGCCGAGGAATCCGTGCGCTTTCTCCACAAGCACCTCGACTGGCCGGAACCTTAGACTGCGAAACCTCACTGATGAAGCCCACACTCGCAATCCTCCTCACGATTGTGAGATCCGGCCGCTTCGAGATCGACTACTTGTTAGAGAATATTCTCGCCCCCAGCGCTGTCGTTTCTGCGGAATACTCGATGACATCCATCGCCTTCAAAGACGGCCGCGTTCTCGCCGGAGTCATCGAACAGGAACGCCTTCTGTCGGAAGAGACGATGTTAGAATTGGCGGAGATCACCAAGCGGGAGCCGGTACCGGTGTCGATCATGCCCGAAGGCTTATTCGACGCTCTCGGGGAAGAAGGCGCATGGATCTGTTAGCCTATCTCATGCACCCAAGGCAGGTGTATTTGCCGAAGAAGAATTAGGAGCAGTACGCCCGTCAGTCATTGAAGGATTCCAAGACGCCGGACAGCCGCTCAAGCTCCGTTTCGGCATTCGCGACATCATCGTCGTTGAGTATCTTGTGAGCGGATCCGATCCGGCAGCAGATTTTGAATGCGTTGATGAGCATCCGTGCCTTCCGGACGTCGGTGCCCAAGAATCCGCGACTGCTGCCGCTGATGAACGGTTCCAGAAGTTCAAAGGGATCCTTAAGCAGGTCGAACGGACTTTCCGCGGCCTGCTCGGTGTCATACTGTGTTAGAAGGGAATTGATCAGATGCTCCGCATGGGCGATTGCGGTGATGGGCTGAAATCCGCAGTGGTCTCCGAATCGCAGAAAGCCTCGATAGATACTTGTAGTCAGGGCGAAGCTCTCCTCCATCTCCGCATCTCCGACGACGACATCAAAGTCGGTCTCCTCCAATGGGATCTCTTTTTCGTCGAACACGATGGAGAGGATATGCCTAACCACCTTGAGCTTGAGATCGTTGAGGCTGATTCCGGCGATAACCTTCGCTTCAACTTTGGATAAGTTGAGCGGTTGCGATTTCTCACATTTCCATTCACGCCAAATCTGGGCCATCCGAAGAGCGATCAGTCTCCTGGCGGAATAGAAGTCAGCCCAAATGACCAATTCTTCATCGGTTGTATGTCTTGGTCGCAGAGATTCGGAGTATCGCAGGATATCGTCTTCCATTCGCGCATCGACGAGAATCTCCTCAATGTGCGCACAGGCGTTGGCATCATCGGTGTCCTCGCGCTCCGCGATCACATCAATGAGATGCGAAAGCGCCTGCGAATTTTTTTTCGCAAGCATTTCAGCTGCCGCCCACGCGAAAAACGCAAGGCCAGCGTGACTGCCACCCTGTAATGTGCTGTCGGGGACATCCTTGAAGACTCGCCAAATGAATGACTCGGTTTTCGGATAGTTGAAGCGCTGTAACCGAATAAGCATATCGTGCCAATCGGGATTGCACTCCTCCACTTCATCGAAAACTCGTTCCAGAAACGCTTCGATCGTGGCAGCGGCCGGGCTTGCACTGAGGCCCCAAAAGGCTTCGCAGAGGTCGTTTATCCCAACCTGTTCCGCCTGCCAATCTAGGGATGACCACCACAGAATGGCTGGCGTGAACTTCCCCGTTAGCGGAGGAACATGAACGCAGCGCTTTGCCTTCTTACCACTTCCACAGGGGCAAGGTTCATTACGTCCAACTTTCATCGTTACTTGATTGGGTGGCCACGGCTTCGGTAGTTTCAAGAGGGGATAGCGTTGCAATTGATGCCCAATTCCCTCAGAAGTCAAAGCTCGAAAAGACGGAATCGGATGAGACAGACATAGAGTGTTCTGCTAAGCTGAGGCAATGCGGAATGAGGTGTAGTGTTAGATGAGCCCTTTGGGCTATTCTATTAATCTCCGTGTCCCTCCACGCTTTCGCTCCAAGACGGATTTCTGACCCTGTGAGCCGGACAGAAAGTCTGTGGGTTGCGAAGTGCTTTGGGAATCCGCTGGAGATCAATCGGTTAGCCGATGGGCGCTTCCGTTCAGTAACGTTGCGTGGAGAGCCGCTTCAATCCCGCTTTCCCGGCCCCTACTTGACTTAGAGAATATTAATCGCGACCGTAGCCAAACTGGTCGCCAGTGCGAATGAGTTGGCCATCCTTCCAATGCACTTCGACCATCTTCTCGCTGCCGACTTCTCGTCCTTCTTCATCTGTTAGCGAGGCGACAATCTTGCGTGTTGCGATGTCGATAACTTCACCACTCGAGGACCATGCGTGCACGCCATCAAGGCGCATGGTGATCCAGCCTGGCTGATCGCGCACGGCCACACTGGCGACCTGTTTCGTCTTGTCGCCCATGAGTTCGAACACATGGATCCGACCATTGTGTCCGTCTGCGAGCCAGATTTCGCGACCGTTTGGGGTCATGGCGATCCCATGACTTGGGCAGCCATGACGTTTCACGGGGCCCATCTCATAGCCTTCCACTTCTACCCGCGACACTTTCGTGCCCTTGATGAGATCCCCAATCTCAAATCCTAGCAATTTGTTAATGTTAACGTAGACCCGCGATTGATCACCATTCACGGTGAACGGGCGAATGTTATCTGAGAACGGGCCGACCTTTCGTGCGGATTCATGTTTGGCAGTGTCCGCGATGGTCAACCACGGCGATCCCAGTCCGGCGAGATAAGCTTCCTTTCCATTACGGCCGACGATCGTATTGTGCGACTTGGACTCTGGAGAAACCTTCGCGATCACTTTCCCGTCGGTTGCGGCCACGACATGCCAGTGTCCTTTCTCTAACGATGGTAGATACAGATACGAACCATCTGGCGCGATGCCCATCCGGTCGCAGCCGCCTTCGTAGGCCTTCTCCCATAGCACTTTCTCTTCCCTAAGATCGACACAGGTGAGAGTCGACAGGTTCGCAATGTGCAATAGACCGGTATCCGCGCTAGCACACACGCCTTTCACATTCTCCGGCTTGCCTTCTTTGGTGAGTCCTGCCGTTGGTATCCGCTTCACAAAGCGGTAGTCCTCATCAATGGCGAACACAAGCAGCCCATGACCTCCGTATTCGAGGTAGTTGCGAATGCCAGGGGTCGCCACATACAAGTAACGACCATCGG
The DNA here is from genome assembly GCA_047616785.1 of Verrucomicrobiales bacterium. GTDB lineage: Bacteria > Verrucomicrobiota > Verrucomicrobiia > Verrucomicrobiales > DEV007 > JAACDM01. Next base: position 10,848 of record JBLHHN010000045.1, on the reverse strand, counting down.
GCAAGCTGGCTTGGAGGCCGCCCACGCTGAAGCTCGCAACCATGAAACAACACAAAGAAAGAATTCCGGCTCGCATGGGATGATCGTGTTGGAATCGGCAGCGATTGCAAGATCGAATGAAGCCTAACGGATGCCATGCTTGTGGCGCTGGCTTGCGGACAGCGCTTGACGACGCGTCTGATCAGGATCAACTAGAAAGGTGATTGTCAGGCGCCCATTGATTCCCATTCCAGTCCCGCGGTACTCTGCGCGCGTGCGTTGTTGGATCATGCTGTTTGCATGGGGTTCCTTGATCGCATCCAACCATGCTGCCGAATCGGGTGTCGCGTTCATTCAGCGCTACTGTGTGGAGTGCCATCAGCAGCCGAAGCCCAAGGGGAAACTGGATCTCTCGCCTTATGCCACCTCGGTGGAACGACTCGTCGCCGATGCTTTGGATTGGGATCAGCATCTGTTGCGCGTGAGAGAAGGGGAGATGCCACCGGATGACGACGATGTCCTCCAGCCTTCTGTGGACGAACGTTTGGCATTTGTGTCTTGGGTAGAGTCGACCTTGAGGGAAGCCGCGTGTGCCGACGGGGTGACACCTGGACCGGCGATGATTCGTCGATTGAATCGCAGTGAGTATTCCGCTTCGATCCGGCATCTCTTGGACATCCATTTCGATGCGGGCGAGGCTCTTCCTGAGGAGGGTGCGGGCGGCGAGGGATTTGATAATGCGGCTGAGACGCTGTTCATTTCGCCAATCCACGCAGAGAAATATTTGGAGGCGGCGCGCACGGCGGTGACCTATGCCATTGCCGACACGCGCTCTAACGAAGCCTTTCTCATCGCTCAGCCTAACGAACAGACGAGTCCGAGGGAAGCAGCAGGCAAGATACTAGAGCGCTTTCTTCCGCGAGCGTTTCGCAGACCGGCGACGACAAATGAGCTAGATGACTATCTAGCACTCTTCGATTCGGGCTATCAATCAGACGCCTCGTTTTCCGATGCGATCCAGCTCGTACTTTCAGCGGTCTTGGTTTCCCCCAAGTTCCTCTTCATCGCCGAAGCGCACAATCCGTTGCTGCATCCTGTCCCGATCACGGATCACGAATTGGCCACGCGCCTGGCCTACTTTCTCTGGGGATCGCCGCCGGACGACGAGCTCTTGTCTCTGGCAAATGAACAGAAGCTTCATGTGCGGGAAACGCTCGATAGTCAAGTCGTCCGAATGCTAGGTGGAAGAAGAAACTCACAGAAGGTTCGGAATTCGGCGCAGAACTTTGTCGAGCAATGGCTTGGAACACGGGTTCTGGGGAGAGAGTTCAAACCAGATGCCTCCATCAAAGGCTATGATTCTGAACTCGAAGGTGGGATGAAGTACGAGCCAGTGTTCTTTCTCAATGAAATCCTGACAAAGAACCGCTCATTGATCGAATTGATCGATGCGGATTACACCTACGCGAATCGGCGTTTGGCGCGGCATTATCGGATCAAAGGCGAGTTTCGAGAACAACCCAAACGCGTCTCTATTGAGAATGAGCCTCATCGTGGTGGGTTGTTAGGAATGGCAGCTGTGTTGACGGTATCTTCGCATCCCCATCGCACCAGTCCCGTCTTGCGCGGGAAATGGATTTTAGAAACCTTGTTAGGCGAAACGCCGCCGCCACCACCTCCGAACGTTCCCGAGTTGGAAGAAACCACGGAGGAGTCGGCGCCCCAGTCTCTCCGCCAACGCTTGGAATTGCATCGTGCCAATCCGACCTGCGCCACCTGTCACGATCGGATCGATCCCATGGGATTCAGTTTGGAGAACTACGATGTCTTGGGTCGTTGGCGCGATGAAGAAGGCGGGCAGCCCATCGATGCCAGCGCCAAGTTGCCAGACGGCACGGCATTCTCTGGTCCTGAGGAACTCAAGACGCTTCTGCTAGAGCGCAAGGATCAGATTGTTCGGCAGTTTACCAAGAAGATGTTAGGCTATGCCTTGTCTCGGGGACTGACTTACGAGGACTTCTGCACGGTGGATCGCTTAGTGGAAGACCTCAAGAAACACGATTACGCATCCCACCGTCTGATCCTTGGGATCGTGAATAGTGTGCCGTTTCGCTACAAAGCGGGTACGGATCCCACCATCGGGGTTGAATGGGAAGCGACTCAAGTCGCGGAATGATTTCATGAGCAGACAACGTCTTTCCCTTTCGCGCCGTACCTTTCTACGAGGGACGGGTGCCTCACTTGCACTGCCTTGGCTGGAGGCCATGACGCCTGTCCGCGCTCAGGCGGAGACCGTCAAAGGCCCGACGCGGCTGGGCGTGCTCTTCATGCCCAATGGCGTGCGCGAAGACGAGTGGACGCCGACTGGCGAGGGCAGCGAATTCGAGTTTTCGAAGACGTTGAACCCCTTGCGTGACTTCAAGGAACGGCTCCTGATCCCAACCAACCTGTGGAATCGGGCGAGCGATCATGGTGACGGGCATTATGTGAAGACCTCAGGCTTCTTGACCTGCCAGACCATTCAGAAATCGTTAGGGTTCGACCTCAACAGCAACGGGACGTCGATCGATCAGCTCGCGGCCAAGGGCATTGGCAATCAAACGCCGCTCCCTTCCTTGGAGTTGGCGATCAATCCGGTCAGCATTGGGGTGGATCGCAATGTGGGTTACACCCGGGTTTACGGTTCCCACATTGCTTGGAGCCGACCCACGCGGCCGTTGGCGAGAGAGATCAATCCGAGATTGGTCTTTGAACGGCTCTTCCGCATGAGCAACCCGAACGCGGAGCACGCGCCGCATGATCGGTTACTGCTAGACCGCGTCATGGGAGATGCCAAACAACTCAAGAGACAAGTTGGCCACGATGATCAATCTCGGATCGACGATTACTTGGAGTCGGTCCGTTCGCTAGAGCGACGGGTGGAGCAAGCTAGTCAACCCGTCGGCAAGACCTGGGAACCAGCCGTCGACATGGATCCTGCGAATAAGCCCGAGGGCATTCCTGAAGCGCACGCTGAGCATGTAAGATTGATGTTAGACATGATCGCTCTCGCTTTCCAAACCGACTCCACGCGCGTTTGCACGTTCATGTTTGGCAACGCTGTGAGTAGCACCAACTTCTCTTTCTTGGAGGGTGTGAGTGGCGGGCATCACGAAATCTCTCATCACGAAAGGAAAGAGAAGAATCTTGTTCAGTATCAGAAGATCGCGCAATGGCACATCGAGCAGTACGCTTACCTCCTGCAGAAGCTGCAGAACATGCCCGAGGGCGAGAGCAATGTCTTGGACAACTCGATGATTCTGTTCGGATCCGGATTGCGAGATGGCAACAGCCATAATCCGAAAAATCTCCCTATCATTGTGGCTGGCAGCGCAGGCGGGCGTCTTAAGACGGGACAACACCTCGTGTGCGAGGACAAGACGCCCCTGTCGAATCTCTACTGTTCCATGCTGGATGCCTTTGGGACGCCAGTCGATCGCTTTGCGGATAGCACGGGCAAATTGCCTGGAGTGCTCGCTTAGTGATTGTCTTTAGCCAAGGATGGCATCGATCACCCGACCTTCGGAAATCCAATGCGGTCTTCCTAGTCGGTCTTGGATTGTCGTCCGGGGAGATAGATCCAAGTGTTGCCACAAGGTCGCTAACACATCCGCCGGGTGCACGGCATGTTCGGCCACTTCGCTCCCGGTATTGTCGCTGGCTCCGTAGACGAAGCCGCGCTTCACTTTTCCTCCAGCCATGGAAATGCTGTAAACGTTAGGCCAATGGTCGCGGCCAGCGTTCTCATTCACGGTTGGGGTGCGGCCGAACTCGCCTGCGTTCACAACCATGGTCTTTTCGAGCAAGCCGCGGTCCTCCAGATCGGCCACCAACGCGGCATAAGCTTGTTCCATTGGTGGAACAATGCTTTTGTAAGTGTTCTCAATCGCGGAATGCGTGTCCCAACGCTGGTTGAAGGCATTGTAACTCACAAACTGCACGCCAGCTTCGATCAACCGTCGCGCCATGAGGAGGGATTGGCCGATCTTGGAACGTCCGTAGCGATCACGCACCGCCGCCGGCTCGCGGTCGATCTCGAGGGCTTTGCGCACGCGGCCATCCATGATCAGTTCGAAGGCGCTCTGTCGGAGCGCATCCATGCGGGAGCCGTGCTGCTTCTCTATTTGGCGTGCCGCGTTGTCGAGTTGTTCTGTGAGTGATAGTCTATCGGAAAGCCGACTTGCCGTCAGACCGTCTGGCAAATTGAGAGAAAGTGGGTTGTAATCGTTGCCATTGGGATCGCCTTCGAAGACGAAGGGATTGTGCTGGCTGCCAAGGAAGCCGCCGGACTGACCTGGCATGCGATTCGAGGGGCCCGGGATACTGAGCCAGTTAGGCAACGACACACTCACAGGCACGGAAGGCGTTGTCGTTTGCAGATGATTGAGGATGGCACCTGGTCCTGGAAAATCATCGGAGTGCGCTTCGCGATCACGATCCTGCTGATTGTCAGAACCTGTCATCGTCACATAGGTGCCCGCGATATGGTTCGTGAACTTATGCGACATGGAACGGATGACGGTGATCTTGTCGGCAATCTGAGCGGTGTGTTTCATCAACTCACCAAACCGCACGCCGGGAATGGCGGTGGCAATGGAATTGAATGGGCCGCGAATCTCCTTGCTCGCATTCGGCTTGGGATCCCACAAGTCGAGGTGACTGGCCCCGCCTTGCAACATGATGAAGATGGCCTGATTAGCGCTCTTGCTAGGGCTGCCGAGGGCTCGCCCAGATCCCGTGGCCGAACCAAGAACACTGAGGGCGCCGATCCGAAGCAGTTCCCGTCGATTGAGTCGCCCTATCATGGAAGCAGAGCTTCGCTGGTTCGGACTTCCATGTCAATCCGATTGGCTTTCTCTCAAGGATCCGCCTGCAGCGGCGGATCGACAGGAGCGAGATGTCCACGGAGTGGTCGATTCTACAGCGAGATCAGAAGTATACCAACAGCAGGGACGAAGGAATGATTGCGAGAATCCAAGTGAGTCTGTTAAACTGACTTCCATGGATACCACCGCCGCAGTAAATACGAGCACCCCTCTAAGACGTGACCCAGCAGACGTCTCGCCGTGGAAGGAAACGTGTGGGGACATTCGCTGCCTCATTGAGGAGAAAGATCTCGCGGCGGCGGAAGTCCATCACGTCAAGATTCAGGACGCCAAGCTCCATTACCATGAGCGAACTGATGAGATCTACTACATCATCGAGGGCGGCGGGAAACTGGTGCTCGATGACGAAGAAATTGACGTTCACCAAGGAGTCGTGGTCTATGTGCCTCGTGGTGTGAAGCACAAGGCGGTGGGGGAAATGACAGTGTTGACCGTGTGCATCCCGCGTGGGGTTCTTGATGACGTCCACGAAGTCGAGTGACTTGAGCACCCATGAAACGAATCCTCGCCATCATTCTGAGCCTGTCCTACGGAGCGCCTCTCGCAACTGCTCAGGATGAGAAACTGTCAGTAGGGGGGGCTCTCGAATTTGTCCAAACGCACTGCATCGACTGTCACAATGATCAAAAGCAGAAAGGCAAGATCAACCTAATTCCCTTTCTTCATGAGAAGGTGGCGGTCGATCAGGCGCTGCTGATCTCCGTCTATGACCAACTCAGCCTGGGGGAGATGCCTCCGGAGAAGGAAGATCAGCCGACAGAGGGCGCACGCGTGAAGATGCTAGGATTTCTGACGGAAGCGCTCCATGTCGGCGGGGTGGCTATCATTGATAAAACTGCGCTTCCTGGCTACGGCAATTACGTGGATCACGAAGCGCTCTTTGAGAAAGAGATTCCCGCCCAGCAGGCGCCTGCGCCTCGCATCTGGCGTTACAGTCCGGAGAGTTTCTCTGAGAGAGTCAATCGCATTGCAGGTCATGGAGTGGTCAAATTTGTTCCGGTAGCGACCTTTCCCGTGCCGCAGAAAGGCCTCAAGCATCCCGCCTTCCCATACAAAGGTCCCGCGCATGTCGCCAAAGATTATGCGAACATTCATGACTTCGGACTCACTGAAACGGAGCTTCTGATAGCACTGGCAGAAGAGCTGGCCGCCGCCCAGTTCACTTCCGGAGCATTGCGTGACTACCAAAAGTTGCCACTTGGCGATGCCGAATGGCGTCGTCTTCTCGATGACCAGTTCGAGAAGCTCTACAGCAGAAAGCCGACGGACACCGAAAGGCAGTCCCTGTTTGCGCTTCAGAACACCGTTGCTGAGTCTTCTAGCATTGAAATGGCGAACCAGACGATGATCTCGGCGACTTACCTTCGCCCAGAATCGCTCTTCCGATTCGAGATCGGAGGCGCTGATTCTGCGACAAGTGACAGCGCGATTTTATCACCGCTAGAGTATGCTTGTGCGGTGGGCTTTGCCCTCAATCGCACGGGCCCCAAGCCTGAAATGGTTCGCGCTTTTGAAGCTTACCAAAGGAAAGACAAGTCAGCGCTGAAGTCGTTGATTCGGCCATACGTGGAAAGCGATGAAGCGCATCAGCGCGTGTTACGCTTCATGGACGAGTACTTCGAGTATGGTCATGCCGCCTCAGTCTTTAAGGACAAACACCATCGACGCTACCGACCCGGTTGGATGATCGAAGACGTCGAAAGGTTCGTCACCAGAATCATCGAACGCGATCGGGATGTTCTGAAGGAATTGCTAACATCAAGCGAATTCAGTGTACGAGGAGCATTCAACAACAAGCTCGCTCCGAAATGGCATCAGGATGAAACGAATGGCCATCTCTTCTATCATGATTGCTACAACCTGGAGAAAGAAGATCTGGGGAAATACCCGGACTGGCGCAATTACGGAAACCAACGCGCCGGAGTCCTTACTCATCCGGCGTGGTTGATTGCCTTTTCCGACAACACCAAGAATCATGCCATCCAGCGCGGGCGTTGGATTCAGACCAAGCTCCTGGGCGGCGTTATCCCGGACACTCCCGTCGAAGTGGACGCGAGATTTCCTGAAGATCCCACGCTAACACTGCGAGAGAAGATGCGGGTGGTTCGTAAACAAGAATGCTGGAAATGTCACGAGCGCATGGATCCTCTCGGCCTGCCATTTGAACAGTACGACTTGTTCGGAAAGCATCGCACGACGGAGCTGGATCGGCCCGTCGACACCACTGGTGAAGTCAACGGTGATACGATCAAAGACCCTGTCGAGCTGCTCCATCGCCTGGCCAACTCGAATCGTGTGCACCAAGTCTTCCTGCGGCACGTCTTCCGCTTCTACTGCGGACGCAATGAAACTTTGGGGGATGCCCGAACTCTGCGAGACATGGAAAGCGCCTATCACCAGCACCAGGGCAGCCTCAAAGAAAGCTTGTTAGAACTTCTGGTGTCCGATTCCTTTATTCTGCGCCAGAGTTCACCATTGAAAGAATGAGATAAATGTTATGAACAAGAAAGCCCCTCATCTCTACAGCCGCAATGAATTCCTGCGCGGCCTAAGCCTGTCCGCCGCAGGATCCGTGTTGCTCAACCCGCTCGTCGGGAAACTGGCAGCGGAGGTCAATGGTCGCACGCAGCCGACCCGCTTTCTCTTCGTCATGGAAGGGAACGGCTGCCCGCCGAACCAAGTGCACCCGACCAATCTCGACCTCACGCCCATGGGCAAGCGCGCGCAGACTGTCGAGGAGACCTTCAAAGCCGAGCACCTCCCTAGAGTTTTGCAGCCGGTCAAAGACTACGCGGATCGCATGCTCATCCTGCAGGGGATTTCCGGGCGCATCTGCGGCGGTGGCCACTCGACTTATTTCGGAGCCCTCGGCTGTTTCAACACCCGCGAGGGCAAGCACGTTCTCGGCCCAACTCTCGATTACGAACTCGGGCACGCTAACAAAACGCTATTCAGGAACATCTCTCTGGGAATCTCACAAAGAGCCAACTTGGACATCGTCTTCAACAGCTCTTCCGCCGGCGCCAATAGCCCGATCGCGACCATCTGCAATCCGCAGACTGCCTACAAACGCATGTTCGCCCCCATCGGTGATCAGAAGCATCTGGCGGTTAAGACGCACTTGTTAGACTACGTGAAGGATGATATCAGATCCGTTCAAAGACGTCTGGGATCGATCGAGAAGGAAAAGCTGGAGCGCTACCTCTCCGCCTACGAACAGATAGGCAATCGCCATGCCGCCATCGCTGATTTGGATCCCGAGGTGAAGAGCCGCGTGACCCCAATCACGGACATCTATCACTCTAGCAATCCGGTCGATCGCCTGGAATGTCATTTCGAGATGGCCACCTCTGCGCTGGTCGCTGGTCTCACCAATGTCGCCACCATCGCGTCGGGAGTTGGGCATCAGGATTTCTCCATCGTCTTCGATAAACTCGGCGTGGGCCTGGAGAAACACTCCATTGGGCATGCCCTCTACAACCAAGAGCCCGTGGCGATCGAAGCCTCGGAGAAGATTCGCACCTTCCACTTTGACCTGATCGCCCGCACGCTGAAGAAACTGGTCAGCATTCCGGAGGGAGACGGCACCATGTTAGACAACACCCTCATCGTCTATCTCAGCGATGCCGCCAACGAACACCACACCAAGTGCGACGAATGGCCTTATGTGATCCTCGGCGGCCATCCTCGATTGAAGCTCGGCGGGCGCTGCCTAACCTACGCCGATTTCAACAACAAAGGTCATCGCACGGTCAACGCCATTCACAACACCCTTCTTCATGCCAGCGGGCGGCCCGAGAACAACTTCGGGTTTGCGATTCCCGGCCTAGACCATGGCGTCCAAGAAGGCCCTCTTAGCGAAGTGCTCGTATGATGTGGACTAGCATTGTCTGCGCGTTCTTTCTCGCCGCCCTCTGCACGCTTCAAGCTGATGAGAAACCGTTAGTTGTGCGGGGAGGGCTCGACGGCAAGGAGTTCTCGGAGATAGGGAGGCTCTATGTGGATGATGACAAACTGATCCATTTCAGATCGGATCAACGCCTTTACTATTTCTCACATATGTACTACATCTGGGACACCCTGGCGAAGGCTGGCGCAGTCGCAGACGGTAAGATCATCTACGACAAACCTATCCGGATCACCGGCAACTATTCTAAGGCAGCCTACGTCTACAACTTCCTGGAAGAACCCGCCATGCGGGGCAGTCAGGTCATGTGGATCGATCGCATTGAGAAACTCGACAACCTGCCTGAGAGCGAGAAAGCGTTCGATGGCGAGAGCCTCAAAGGCTGGAAAGCGTCCCCGGCGTGGGCAGTTAAAGATGGTGTGATCTCCTGTTCAGCGCCCTTGGAAAAGTTGATCAGCGAGTCGAGCCACACCGATTTCGAATTGTCCTTCGAGTACCGCTCCACGTGGGGGATCTCCGCTAGTCTCTTGCTTCGGGCCAATGAGAAAGGGGAGGGGATCGGTGTGAGTCTTGACCACATCGACGAAGGCATCGTCGGCTTTCCAAAATCCGCGGCCGGTGCTTCCAGGCCATTCATGCTGTTTGAGACCCGTGAGAAGCGAGGTGTTGGTAAAGACATACATTACCACATTCAGTATGATGGACGTTCGAATTATGATGATGATATGGAGCGCGACAACTTGCTTGCCCGCTGTACGCTTGGCGAATTCTTAAGGGAGTGGGACGGTGGCTTCTGGAATATTGTCAAGATCCGCTGCGCCGGCTCGGACCCGGAGATCACCGTTTGGATCAATGGATTCCCAATCAGTCAATTCAATGCCAAGACAGTGACTGTGATAGATAGGAATCCCGCTCAGGTCGGTGCCATCGAAAGTTACACCGTACATCCGTCAGGAAGGGTCGGGTTTATAATTCACTCCACACAGCCAGAAGGCGCCGAGTTTCGGCTGCGCGAAATCCGCATCGCCCAAGTGGTGGCGGATTGAAATGGGTCATGCAGAGAAGAATCTAGCGAACCAGACCTAACGAAACGCACAAAACTCCGACGGTGAAGGGCCCTGCGTCAAACTGACATGCGGAAAGATCGCCGAATCCAGTTTTCATGCTGTCAGTTAGCCATACAACTGGCCGTTCAAACAACCGCTCATTGAGAGATCGGCCCCAAGGTCAACCACCCGGCGCGTGGGCATCCTGCTTCTTGTTGGCGATACCCAGTCATCGCCCTCCCGAAAGAAGAGGGCTTTCTCGGCAGGGAGTGATTAAGCTGAAGTTACACCTTCGGGATAAATTTAAAGTGTTGAGGGAGAACGACTTTCAATGGTGAAAACTGGACTCTACTGGCTACAGCGGCCGTTTCTCCTTTCTCAAGTCGCTCTAGCCAGTCCTATTCGCGTAGGGTAGTGTGAGTGGCATCGGGTGCCGATCAGATAGTAGTGCTCGTGATAGGGGGGGCATGCCGAGGCCCGCAAAGCCGTTCCGGAGGTCGCGAAGCGGTCAACGTAAAGATACTTCGCTCCGGCCTTTTCATAGAACGTCACCACATAGAGCACATCCACGCCCTGTGGCCCCGCGATGATGCGTGCGATCACGCGTCGCCCTTTGCTCCAGGTGCCAGCCGCGTAGAAGTCGTCGGCGTAAACGGTGATCTCTTTCGTCTCTTTGTCATAGTTCTTGCGACGATCGTAGCGCTCTTTGGCTTGCGCGATGTCTTCAGCGAAAAGTATTTCTAACACTTTGTTCGTGGCCAGGCCGGTGATGAACTCTACGCCTTGTTCTTCAAGGAAATCCATCACCGCTGGCTTGGTGTGATGGCTATCAGCGCGAAACGTGATGATCGTTTTCGGAAAACTTTCTCGGATCGCTTTGACCAAGCGTTTCACAATGGCGATGATCTCTGGTGCTGTCGGCGTCTTGCCGGGACGAAGCGAGGCGGTCATGATCTTTCCATTGATGCCGTCGAAGATGTAAAAAGGCATC
>JBLHHN010000044.1:0-25968 GCA_047616785.1 Verrucomicrobiales bacterium | reverse complement strand
AGGCTCGCCAAGCCTTGGAGAATGAAGCGCAAGAGTCAGTCCCCGCCTAAAAACAGCCAAGCTCAAACCCGAATCGCAAGCGCATTCATACGGAGGTTGCTCAGGCGCTTACGACCAGATCCTCTTTCTGGGAGATTATTTCGACAGCTACTTCGACACGGAAGACATGGCCGAGGCGATGGCGCATTGGCTGAAGCGTTCTTTGCAGGAACCCAAGCGCATCCATCTCTGGGGCAATCACGACTTGGCCTATGCCTTTCCCAACAATCGGCACCTCCGTTGCTCCGGTTTCACCGAGGAGAAGTGCGCGATCATTCGGAACATCCTCACCGCAGAGGATTGGAGTCGATTGAGATTGCTTCATCATGAGGCCCCGAATTTCATCTTCACGCATGCCGGGATCGATCCGAAGATCTTCGAGCACCCGATCGCCGGGCTCACCGTGGATCGCATGAAGACTCGTTGCGACGAAGCCCTAGCCAATGCACAAGCAGGCCTGAGGGATCCCGTCCTCGATCTCAGTGGCGTCACTTGGCTGAGATGGTGGGAAATGGAGCACTTGGAACACTTCCACCAGATCGTAGGCCACACGCCTGATCCTAACATCCAGGTATCCAAGGGTGAAACGAGCTTCAATGTGTGCCTCGATACCTTCGGAAATTACGTTGGCATGCTCACGGACGGCCATTTCACCTACCTCGACACCCGAAACGGTCGTGAGGTTCAGGTGAATAATTAGGTTGAACCAAACGGAGAAGCACGACTTGATTAAGGGCCCATGGTGAACACCGAGGTCAGCTCCCATTTCTACAAGCACGCAGCCCCCTTCCAACTGAGTGGTGGCGCCATGCTGCCTGAATTTGATCTGGCCTACGAAATCTATGGCGAGATGAATGCTGCCAAGGACAACGTGGTCCTCCTCTTCCACGCTCTCTCGGGAAGCCAACACGCCGCTGGAGAGAATAGTGATCCTGACAAAGTTCTCGGCCCATTGTGGAATCAGGAATGTCATCCTGGCTGGTGGGATGCGTTTATCGGGCCGGGCCTCGCTGTCGATACCGACCGTTTCTGTGTCATCTGTGTGAACTATCTAGGAGGATGCTATGGGTCCACCGGTCCAGGCTCAACCGATCCGCGTACTAGCAAACCCTATGGCGCTTCCTTCCCTCAGGTGAATGCCTCGGACATCGTCGATAGCCAGTTGGCTTTGTTAGATCATCTCGGCATCGCCCAACTCCACGCGGTGATCGGGAACTCTGTGGGAGGTCTGTTAGCCTTAAACCTGGCCACCCGTTACCCAGACCGCGTCTCCGTCGTCATCCCTGTAGCTACAGCGATCGAGGTGAGTCATTTGCAGCATCTGCTCATCTTAGAACAGGTCTTGGCCATCGAGAATGACCCTCATTTCAATGGCGGCGACTACTACGAGGGAACCACCCCGGATCGAGGACTCGCGTTAGCGCGAATGATCAGTCACAAGACATTCATTTCACTCCGCACGATTCAGAAACGCGCGCGGCGAGAGGTGGTCAAGCAGGAGGAAGATCAGCTTTCTTGGTATAAGATCGAAAGCCCCTTGGAGTCTTACATGTTGCATCAAGGGAACAAATTCGTCGCCCGCTTCGATGCGAATACCTATCTGCGCATTCTCGATGTCTGGCAGAAGTTCAATCTTCTCAAGCAGACGGAAGCAGAGTCCTATACTGACATCTTCAGCAAATGTCGGCACCAGAAATACCTCGTCTTCAGTATCAGCAGTGATGTGTGCTTCTATCCTGATCAACAGCAAGCGCTCGTTTCCAAGCTCAAGGCAGCCAAAGTCAAGAATATGTACATCACCGTGCATTCCGAGAAAGGCCACGACTCGTTTCTCCTGGAGCCAGAGCTCTACACGCCGCACCTACATTATGCCTTGAATGGTGATTGATCAGCCTTGTTTGGCAGACCCAGACAATTTCTAAAAATCTAGAAGGAGCGAAACGCTTGCACCGTCCCATCAACTCTTGGTAGAACTGTTTCAGCAAACAACGAATCCAACTATGCATCCATACTTACGCCCCCTCTTATCCGCATCCGCTGCGGTGTGTCTGATCACTCAACCCGCATCTGCGAAAACGGAAGTTCCCAACATCTTCGGTTCTAACATGGTCTTGCAGCAGAAGCAGCAGAATAAAGTGTGGGGCTGGGATAATGCTGGTACTGAGATCACCGTCACCATCGCCGGGCAATCGAAGAAGGCCAAAGTCGGCGCAGATGGGAACTGGCACGTGATGCTTGATCCCATGGACGTGGGTGGCCCGCATCAGCTCAATATTGCCGGGAAAGATAAGCTTGTTTTTGACAATGTGATGATCGGCGAAGTCTGGATTTGCTCTGGACAGTCGAACATGCAGTGGGGCCTCAAGAGCTCCAACGATGGCGATTTGGCCGCCTTGACCGCACACTACCCTAACATCCGCCTCATCAGTGTCCCGCAAGTGGGCACCGATGAGCCACAGAACAATTTCAAGGGCAGTTGGACCACGTGCACCCCAGAAACCGCTCCTGATTTCTCAGCCGTCGGCTACTACTTTGGTCGACAATTGCACCAATCCCTCGGCGTGCCCATCGGCTTGATCGACAATGCTTGGGGTGGCTCCGCCTGTGAAGCATGGATCAATCGCAAAGTGATCGATCAAGACAAGCGCTTCAAAGAACTCATGGAACACTGGCAAGGCGTCGAGAAGCATGTCAAATCAGGCCAAGCCGATAAAGACTACGAGAAGAGCTTGGCCGCGTGGAAAGTGAAAGCCGATGAAGCGAAGAAGAACGGCAAGCCAGAACCACGCAAGCCACGGAATAGCAATGGCAACATGACCGGCAATCAACGCCCCGCTAACATTTACAACGGTGTTCTTCGTCCCACGATTGGCTATGGCATCAAAGGTGCCATTTGGTATCAAGGTGAGTCCAATGCTGGGCGCGCCTATCAGTATCGCGATCTTTTCCCTTTGATGATCAAGAACTGGCGAGATGAGTTCAAACAGGGCGATTTCCCCTTCTACTGGGTGCAACTGGCGGATTTCCGCGCGGAGAAAGATGCTCCTGCTGAAAGTGATTGGGCCGAGCTGCGTGAGGCACAGACCATGACCATGAGCAAGCTCCCGAACACCGGTGAAGCCGTCATCATCGACATCGGCGAAGCCAATGACATTCATCCGACAAACAAATTGGATGTCGGCAATCGCCTCGCTCGCTGGGCGCTCGCCAAAGATTATGGCATCAAAGGCCTCGCCTACCGGAGCCCTCTCTACAAATCCATGGAGAAGAAAGACGGCCACATCGTCGCCCATTTCAATCATGTCGGCAGAGGCCTCGATACCGTAGATGTCAGCAACCCTCTCGGATTCACCATCGCTGGCGCAGACAAAGTCTTTCACCATGCTCAAGCAGAGATCCTCGGCAAAGGTGCCGATCGTAATCAAGTCAAAGTATGGAGTGACAAGGTCAAGACTCCTGTCGCTGTCCGCTATGCTTGGGCAGACAATCCCGTGTGCAATGTCCGCAACTTCGACGGCCTGCCTCTAACACCGTTCCGGACGGACGATTGGCCAGGAGTCACGGCCAATAAGAAGTCGCGCTAACACCCTTTCTACGTGCCCGCGTAGCGGAAGTGGTCACACTTCCGGGCGTTCAACTCAGAACACCGCCAGAGAAGTGTCGCCACTTCTTCTACAATCTATCAGTAGCGGAAGTGGTCACACTTCCAAGGGGCAACTCAGTTCTGCGATCACCGCCAGAGAAGTGTCACCACTTCTTCTACGAAATGCTTCCGTCCCTCTAGCCCCCTGCTGGAGACACGTTTACTTGTGGCATCTCACCCGCGATTCTGTTTAGGATCGCGGCATGAGACCCCTTCTCTCCCTAGTCACCTGGCTCGTTGCGGCAACCCTGCCGCTCGTTGCGCAGGTGGATTCCGTCGTCGTCTTCAACGAAATTCACTATCACCCGGCGGGAGATGATGAATCCAAGGAGTTCGTCGAGCTCTACAATCAAAACAGCGTGAACGTCGAGTTGTCCGGCTGGACACTCGAAGGCGCGGGCGACTTCACGTTTGCCACAGGAACGATCATCGAAGCTCAATCCCTCTTGGTCATTGCGAAGAATCCTGGGGCTTCGGAGCTCGCAGGTGCCTTGGGTCCATTGCCAGGCAGCCTGTCAAACAGTGGTGAACGACTGACGCTGCGGAATCACAATGGACGCATCATGGATCGCATCGAGTTCGGAGACAGCTACCCGTGGCCTACCGGAGCTGATGGCTCTGGGGCGACATTGTCCAAGAAGCACCCCCGCACAAGCAGCGGACGACCAGAGAACTGGCAAGCAAGCAGCACCACCATGGGAACCCCGGGTGCCGCAAACACGACCGACCCGAACCTGACACTTGCCTTCAATGAAGTGCCAGGAGTCCTCGAGGAGGAACTCTGGGTCGAATTGGTGAACCACGGAGCAAGCACGATCGATCTCAATGGCCTCACCATCATCACCGGAGACGGGCAAGAAGCGTCCCTTCCCAATGTCATGTTAGAGCCAGATCAATATCTATTGCTCGATTCCGAGGCGCTTCAGTTCAATGTCACCGACAAACTGCGATTGTTCCTCTTAAGTGATCGCAGCTTTCTCGACGCGGTGATTCTGCAAGACCATCCTCGCGCACGCCGATCGGATGACTTTCACGGACGCTACTATGTTCCGGACGCACCCACACCTGGCATTGCCAACACGTTCTCTTTTCAAGATCAGGTCGTGATCAACGAGATCATGTATCATCACCGACCAGACTACGAGGATCCCAGCGTGGAAGGCTCCACCTACCGTGAGAATCCTGAAGAATGGTTGGAGATCTACAACCACAGCACCGAAATCGTGGATCTCAGTGGTTGGCGACTGCGCGATGGCATCCGCTTCGAATTTCCCGAAGGCACCACCCTCGCACCTGACAGCTATCTCGTGATCGCCGATGATCCTGAATCGTTCAGCGAGAAGTATCCTAACATCGCTCATCTAGGTGGCTACAGCGGAACCATGGGGAACAGTGATGAACGGGTGGAACTGCAAGACGCAAACGGCAATCCTGTGGATGCCGTGCACTACTACGATGAAGCCCCATGGCCTAGCTACGCGGATGGTGGCGGTTCGAGTTTGGAGCTGATCAATCCTTACATGGACAATGCCAGGCCCGAGGCTTGGTCTCCTAGCGATGAAAGTCTCAAATCGGAATGGCATACGATCAGCTATCGCGCCACCGCTGAACGTCCCGTCTATGGGCCTGGTGTGCGTAGCTTTCACGAGCTGCGCTTAGGCTACATTCAAGCTGGCGAGTGCCTCATAGACAATGTCAGTGTCGTGGCAGATCCTGATGGAGAGCAGGATGAACTGGTGCGCAATCGAACCTTCGGCAGCTTGTTCGCCCCCATCACTTCCGGCAACTGGCGTCTGTTAGGCACCCATAGCTTGTCAGAAGCCATCAAAGATCCAGACGCGGGATCAGTCCTGAAGATCAAAGCGGAGAGTTCGATGAACTATCTCAACAACATTGTCGAGGGCGCGCTGTCTGGAGAAGTCGAGATTGGCCAAGAATACGAAGTCAGCTTCGATGTCAAATGGCTCGGCGGGAGCCCTCAACTCCGCAGTGAAATTTATTATAACAAGTTCGCCAAGAAACATATTCTGCCCATGCCAGAGAAGCACGGCACGCCTGGAGCGATCAATTCGACTTTCCAAGCTGCGGTTGGACCTACCTTTGCTCAATTGCGTCATGACCCTCCTGTGCCTTCGGCAAGCGAAGCGATCACGGTCTCGGTTCAAGCGGAAGATCCGGATGGCATTGAATCGATCACACTCTACTACTCCGTGGATGAAGAAGACTGGCAGACCTTGCCGATGACGGCCCAAGCCTCGGGTTTTGAGGCCATCATTCCCGATCAATCTAGCAATGACATCATCCAATTCTACGTTGAGGGCGTGGATAGCGCTGGTGCCACATCGGTGTATCCGCCGGACGGACCAGACTCAGGAGCTTTCGTCAAAGTGGACTCTCTCGCCGATCAATCACGTCGGCAAGCCATTCGAATGATCACCCGCGCATCCGACGCGTCTGCCATTCACGTGCCAATCGATATTCTCAGCAATCTGCGGCGCGACTGCACCCTGATCCTCAATGAAGAAGACATTGTCTACAATTGCGGTGTGCGTTTGCGAGGGAGTATGTTCAGCCGGAGCGGTGGCGGAGATTCCGGGGTCAACCTCAAGCTTCCTGCGGACCAACGTTTCCGTGGAATGCAGCCCACCATCATTCTGAGACGTCGCAATCCTCAAGAGATCTTGGTCAAACACATGGCCAATCAAGCCGTGGGCGTGCCGGCAAGCTACAACGATTTCGTCGAAGTACGAGGGTATCGAAGTGGGCAGAGTGGTCTTTTGCGGATGGAGATGGCCCGTTTCGGCGAGAACTATCTCAAAGGCGCCTTTGAGAATGGAGACTCCACTCCGATGTTCAAGATGGAGGGCATTCGTGAGTTCCAAAGCTCCAACGCCTCAGGCGTGAAACAGCCCATGCCTATTGGCTGGATCCAAAGTTTCGATTTCGCGGACCTTGGCGATGACAAAGAGCAGTACCGCCATGTCATCCGTATGATCAGTGCTAGAAAACAAGACGACTACTCACGCATGGTCGCCATGTGCCAAGCGTTCAGCGCTCCAGACGATCAACTTAGGGCAGCCATCGAAGAGGTCATTGATGTGAACGAATGGACCCGATCACTCGCCATTCAGATGCTATGCGGGATCGCCGACGTCTATCCCATCGAAAACCCGCATAATTTCAACATGTATGTGAGGCCCACCGACCAGAAGATCATTGCCATCCCATGGGACTGGGATTTCACTTTCAATCTCGGCGCATCTTCGAAGATCATCGACCCTAACAACAGCCGAAAGAACCTGTGGAGGGTGTTGCAAACGCCTGGAATCAATCGGCTCTATCGCGGTCATCTCATCGATCTCACAGACAAGATTTTTAACGAGGCCTACGCTAAAGAATGGTTCGAGCACTACTCAAGCGTGGCCGGCGTAAGCTACAGTTCACAGATCAGCTATGTGAGATCAAGAGCATCCTCTGTGAGAAGCCAAGCCACCGCAGACTCCGCGGCGTTCGGGATCAAGAGCAACACCGTCGACGGGACGCAAGTCACCTTGCAAGGCACCGCCGGTGTCCGGGTCAAGACGCTGCGACATGAGGAAACGGGAAGGGAGTATCAGCCAACGTGGATCGATGACGATACCTGGGAACTCACATTACCGCTCACTGCGGGAGCAAACGAGATCACCATTCAAGCGCTTGATTTCAGTGGAACCAAGGGCTCACTCTTCACACCCACGGGCATCGGCCGCATCGCTGTCACCAACACAAGCGGTTTCGACGCACCCACCCCTGACAATTTACGCATCACCGAGATCATGTATCATCCAGCCGAGCCCACCGAAGAGGAAATCGCAGCTGGATTCACCGATCAGGATGCGTTCGAGTTCATCGAGATCATGAATGTTGGAAGCAACCCCATTGATCTTCGCTCCGTGTCTCTCTCAAATGGCACCTCCTTGGATTTCTCAACGCTCCAGACCAACCAACTCGCTCCCCGAGAGATCGGACTGTTAGTATCCAATCGTGAAGCGATGAATAAGCGCTATGCTGGCCCACTGCCGATCTTAGGTGTCTACGAAGGCAATCTCGCCAACAGCGGAGAGCGACTGACCCTCGAAAGCACCAGCGGAGGCGTGATCCAAAGCATTCCATACGGCGACAGCGCACCGTGGCCTGAACAAGCGGACGGCAGCGGCGCGTCTCTCACACTCATCTCGCAGATCGCCGTGGATCTCACAGATCCAGCCGCCTGGACAGCAAGCCAGCAACCGTTCGGCACTCCAGGAACGATCGAAACCTTCGCCCAGGCCAGCACCTATGCCGAATGGCGAGATGCCACGTTCTCAGCCACCGAACTGTTAGACGAAAGTATCAGCGGTTTCCAAGCAGACCCCGATGCCGATGGTTTGCCAAACTTCGCTGAATACGCCCTAGCCAGAATGCCCATGGTTCGGGACGCTGGATCTTTGGTATCTGTCTCGCCAAACGAACTGTCATTCCAACAACGGCGCGGCCTCAGCCAAGTCACCATTTCCATCCAAAGCTCCGACGAGCTCACAGCATGGACAGACATCGCCGAAGGAGCCATCACGCGTGCACTCAACGGGGACGGCTTCACAGAAACCGTCACTTGGCCGATCCCCCGGACAACCGGCTTTCTACGACTCGCTTTGAAAGGCCCCGAATGAAATCGCTCGCATGCGGAGTTCTACTATGCCTGGCGTTCAACGCCCTCGCCGCTCCAGATATTGCCTCGGTCCCACCTGACCTCGTCATTCCACCGCTGAGCGATGGGCCACCGACTCCAGGAAAGCGTGTGAAACAAGCGCACCCGACCAAAGAAGAGACCGAGGTCTATCACACACTCTATTTGCCAACCGACTGGGCACCTCAGAAGCGATTCCCCGTGATCGTCGAGTTCGCGGGAAATGGTCCCTATCAGAACGACTTTGGTGATGTCAGCACGGGACTCGTCGAAGGGAGCCGTCTCGGCTACGGACTCACCGAGGGAAAAGGCTATCTCTGGCTTTGCCTGCCTTTTCTCAACGAAGCAAACACGACCAACGTGACCCAATGGTGGGGAGACAAGCCGACCTACAATCCCGCCATGACCATCGACTACTGCAAGAAAGTCGTTCCCTGGATCTGCCAAACGTATGGCGGCGATCCAAAGCGAGTCATTCTCTGCGGGTTCTCGCGCGGAGCCATTGCCGTGAACCACATCGGGCTGCACGATGACGCCATTGCGAGTCTTTGGTGCGCCTCCATCGCCTACAGCCACTACGACGGCGTCATCGAATCCTGGGGCTACCCCAATGGCGATCGCACCTCTGCTAGAACACGTCTCACTCGCCTAGCAAAGCGCCCTCAATTCATCCTCCACGAAGTCTCCGATCGCAAATCCAACAACCTCGCCGCCACCCGCAGCTATTTGGAAAAGACGGGAGTGGATCTCAACACCTTCCGTTTCCTAGAGACCGGCTTTCGCAATCACAACGACGCCTGGACCCTGCGCCCCAGTCCTGCGCGAAAAGCGTTGAGAGGTTGGCTAACAAAGCTACCGTCGAATAAGAATGCACCATGAGTGACACCAAGAATTGCGCTTTCCTAACACTTGAAGATCCGACCGGATTCTTCATCTACGACGAATTGACTGCGGAGCCGCTTGCCGAAAGGGGCTGGATGGTCACCAGTATTCCTTGGAATCAGTCTGACGTGAACTGGGACGAATTTGATGTGGTGGTGATTCGCTCGACATGGGACTATCAAAGTGATGTCGCAGGATTCATGAGAGTGCTCGAAACCATTGACCTTTCATCCGCACGGCTTGAGAATCCATTGTCGATCGTTCGTTGGAACCTCGACAAACACTACCTGCAGGAACTCGAACGCAAAGGCGTGCTGATCGTTCCCACACGTTGGCTGCATGGGCTGGAAATCAGCCACATCGAATCCATTTGCAAAGAACACGGTGTCCGCGAAGCCATCGCTAAACCTACCATTGGTGCCAATGCAGACGATACGTTTCGATTGCCTATCGACGCATCGAGCAGCAACAACCGCGTCCTCCAAGCCATCAAGTGTTTTTACGATCGACCCGTGATGCTGCAACCGTTCATTCCTGACGTCATTGCGACTGGCGAACACTCTCTGTTCTACTTTGGAGGTCAGTTCAGCCACTGCGTCTTGAAGACTCCCACGACAGGCGACTTTCGTGTTCAGGAAGAACACGGTGGCCTCATTGAAACCGCCGTCCCCGCCAAGGATCTACTTGCTGCGGGCCAACGAGTCATCGACGCCATCGGAACTTCCCTGCTCTACGCCCGCGTCGACCTTGTGCGCATGCCAGACGGAGCCCCTGCTTTGATGGAAGTCGAGCTGATCGAACCTTCGCTGTATTTTAACTACGATGATCTATCCCCGGTTAAATTCGCGGAGGCGCTGGATCGATCGGCGGATTAACGTTACCACAACTAGATAAATCGATGCCGAAATGTAGACACGACACTCTTGTCGTGTTAGGTAGTGCACCGTGAAACACGACAGGAGTGTCGTGTCTACAATGTGCTGTCATTCGCGTTATTGCCGGGTGGCATTCATCAGAAATCTCAGACTAACTAAGGCGCAAGCGCTTCTCGACGCAGGCGCGCCTTGAGACTCGGGAAAAGTTTAAGCGCATTGTCGCGCAAAATCTGTTTTCCAATGCGCAGCGCGTGGTCTTTCTGAAGATCGCCTCGATCCACTTTCTCTGCGAGGACTTCTGCGATTGCTCGACGCGTGAACTCGGTGGCACCGTAGATGCCTTCCGCTTGCACCGTGTCCGCGCCCCACATGATGCGGTCTGACGGCATGACTTCCAGCCATTCATGATAAGCCCGTTTGGCCGTCGTGTAACTCAGCGTCGGCAACCACACCGAATCTATCCACACATTAGGGTGGCGCATGGCAATGACAGCCGTTTCGCCGATCCAGGGATAGCCCCCGTGAAACAGGATGAATTTCGTTTCAGGATTCGCGGCAATGACATCGACAAGGAGCATGGGATTCGATCCTTGGATACGCGCCTGCCCTGTGTGCACTTGAAAAGGCAGATCATGCTTCGCGCTTAAGCGGCAGGCTTCCCAGAACATGAAATCCTCGAACTCTTGCTGTTCTGATAGCGTGATCACACCCTTGGGCTTACCAAAAACCACCTCCGCGCGTTCACGCGGAACTCGCTGGTAACTGAGGGTCCGCTCGTAAGCCTGAGTGGACTTGAGGCAGACCGCTCCCGCTGCCTTCGCCTCGGCAAACACAGCATCGATGACCATGAGAAATTCTTCCAAGGTGTCCGCCTTCATCCCTTGCTTCTGAGCAAAGCGATAGGGACTGTTATCCGCCATCTCAAACTGCGAAGGATGACTCCCGCGCATGAGCGTGGTCACATTCAGCAAGGGTACGGCAAATGGATAATCCTCTGCAAACTGCAGCCGCGCCCAGTAGGGATCAATGAACATCAACTCGATGTTAGCCTTCTCCGTGATCACTTTGTGCAACCACGTGTCATTCTGATAATTCGCGAAGATCTCGCCACTCAACTTCTCTGCTTGAGCATCTGTGATGGTGTCGAAATCAACGCCATACAAATCAGAGAATGCCGGAAGAACGTAGCGATAGAAACTGGCAGCACGTGCATCTTCGAAGTCGTCTTTGGCTTCCGCCCACCAATCGATGAACAAGCCAGAGTTCGGCCATGGGGTCAGAGGATGATTCCACACATAGTAGCTCCCAGCCCACAAGCTGTAGAGCGTCATCCCCTCCCCTTCCGGTGTCTTCACGCGATGCGGAATATTCGCGAACGGTTGCAAGTGATCATGCGTGTCGATGGCACGCACTCGATCGAGGTAACTCTTGATCTCTAGATAGGTCGCCGTCTGCTTTGTATCGACAACCTGCGACTTGGCCGACCTTCCATGCCGAGCCCCTAGCGCTATGATCAACCCGAGGAAGAACACGGGCACGCCGAAACTGATCCACTGACGGACGGAGCGAGGGAGAAGCATGAGAAAAGTTAGATTGCCTACTCCGATCAGCGACGTCAACCTAATGCATGATGAAGGCCATCTCGATCCTTGCCATTTCTCTGCTCGCCTGGGCGAACGCCAGCGCTCTCCATGTCCAACCAGACCTGAAGAAAGTGCCCATCGCCAAGCTGATTTCGAATCTCGAGAAACAAGCGAAGCGAGAGCCGGGCAACGTTGAGACACTGCATCATCTCGCACGCGCTCATGCCATGGCGTGGTCTCAGAAGCTCCCTGACAAAGCGAAAGTGAATCAACATGAAGGGAAAGACGGCATCTGGTTTGGCTATCAACCTTCGTTCGTGCCTTATGCACGAACGAAGAAACAAGCGGCAGACCAGTCCGCACGCCAGCTCGCTGCGAGTCACTTGGCCAACGCCATCGCCTACTACCAAGCCGCCCTGAAGATCAAGTCAAGCGATCCCACCCTTCAGTTAGGCCACGGATGGTGCTTGGAGCAATCTGACCAGAAGGCTGAAGCCATCACCGCCTATCGCAATGCCATCAAGCGCTTCTGGAAAGATGACAAAAGCCTAAGAACTTGGTTTGGTCCTGTGGGCACGTTGGAAGCTTCGGGCTACTTGATTCCCTTGTTAGACTCTAAGAAAGACGCTAGAGAAATTGCCAATCTGAAATCGAAGGTGGCCAAGATCCAAGGCTTGCCCCGACTCATGACTCCTATCGCCGTGCCACTGCATCCCGGCCTGACATTAAAAGAAATCATCGCCCCAGACGCGCGTGTGGCCTTTGACGTTGATGGCTCTGGTCGACGCGATTCATGGAGTTGGATCACGCCCAAGGCCGCCTGGCTCGTCTATGACCATGAAGGAACGGGCCAGATCGACTCTGCTATTCAGCTCTTCGGTAATCGCACCTTCATGCTCTTCCTCGAAGACGGCTACGCCGCCATGCGTCTGCTCGATGAGAATGACGACGACCAACTTGACGGCCCTGAACTGGTTGGTCTCGCTCTCTGGCACGACCAGAACAGCAATGGACACAGCGATCCTGGCGAAGTGCAGTCTGTCACCAGCCACGGGATCGATCGTCTCGCCACGCGTCCTACCACTCATGCCTCCGGCATTCCCTATGCGCCCTACGGCATGCGATTCAATGATGGGACAACCCGACCAACGTTCGACGTGCTATTAGAGAGGGATTGAATGTCGCTAAGCGACAAAGCTTGCTAGCGAGGCATTTCAATGCCCGATCTATTCGCGGATATTCGTGATCATTCGCGTTGAAAGGATTGAGCAGTCGCTCCGCGACGCCACCTGTGCGGCTGTCTAACCGTGCGTTAAAACGCACGGCTAACATGCATTGTCGCTCCGCGACATACCAGGCATTGCATGTCACGGTTTCCCCAAGACCGATTCGATCATCTTGTAGGCTTCCTCACGCAAGTCGTTAGGAAATTCATGCCCGGAATCCGGATGCCGCAGGACGATTCGATCTTCCACTTGGAATCGTTGGTAGATCTTGCGTGCCATATCGACACAACGACCGACACTCACAGAACGAAAGTTATCATCACCAAGCGGCGCATTGACAAAGACTTTGCGAGGAGCCAATGCACCTAACAGTGCCGGAAATCCGAAGGGAATCTCCGACAGACGATCCCGATAGTCTGACAGACGAGGCATGTAGCGAAGCTGACACCACCCTTTGCCGAAAAACCAATTGGACCGATTCCCCTCATAGTAGTCGGCGAAGGCATCGAATCCACAGCTCGAGACCACCGCCTCGATCCGATCATCAAAGAGCGCGGTGAAGAGAGCATTGTGTCCGCCTAACGAATGCCCAATGGCGGCGAACCCTCGGTCGTTCGCCACATAAGGCAACGACTCCAACAGATCAAGCGCTCTTGAGTTGTCCCAGATCGCCTTCATCGTGCCGCTCTCGTATCCCAAGGCACTCAAGTTCGGCCAATAGTTGGCCATGAGCGGGTAGGCCGGAGACAGCGTGACGAACCCGCGCTCCGCCAACTCTGCAGCATACTGACGCCCCGGCTTTCCACCGAGACCGACGACGACCTGATGGCCAAGACGCATTTCCGTTGGGTGAAGACAAAGCACTGCCGAAGTCTTGTCCTTCTTGGGAATGCAAAGATACGCCGGCGTGCGGGATTCAAGTTCCGATTGGTAAGTGATGAGCTGCCTGACATAGCTCCCCATGTCGACCTCTTGCAGAACACGCACATCAAGCGCGATTCTTTGACGATCGTTCGGAAACGCCCCCATCACCGACTCCGCAGCCTTCCTTACCTTCGCCCGTCGCTGAGCCCAGTCATGGTTTGCCAAGGTCCGGCCTGCCGGAAACACACTATCAGAAAGATCACAGTGATAGATCGTGCCACCGTATCCCACGAGATACAGTTCCCCGTTCAGTCCTTGGCCGAAGGAAGAAGGCGCTTCGGGAGCCGTGCCGATCTCAAAGGCAGCGCTCACGGCACCATCGACCTGACGAATACCAAAGACGCGGCGCGTGTTGAAATCCGCAAAGACGTAGACCCCATTCCAGCTTGGACTGAAGGAACCACGATAGACGTAGCCACCGGTGATAGAGGCGCCCATATAGCGACTGTACGCGAATAGAGGGTCCGTGTAAGTCGCTTCTGGGCGACGGTAGGTTTCCTTGAAGCCCTGCCAACCCTCTCTGACATTCCAACCATGATTCTCCCCGCGTTTCACGAGACAGACCTCTTCGTAGCGGACTTGCCCAACATCGCCTAACCAAAGATCGCCCGTCTTGCGATCAAAGCTGAACCGCCAGGGTTCACGAAATCCCAGCGCCCAAATCTCAGGATGCCAGTCACGCGCATCCCGTTCCACAAACGGATTGTCCTTTGGAATCCCGTAGGCTTGGCCAGAAGGGATGTTGTCGACATCGATCCGCAACATCTTGCCTAGAAAAGAGCGTCCACTTTGGGTGAAACCCTTCGGATCTTCCTGCGGACCACCGTCACCCATGGCGATGTAGAGGAATCCGTCAGGACCAAAGGCAAGCGTCCCGCCATTGTGATTGTCCGCAGGTTGCTCAAAGGCTATCAGTTGCCTAGAGACATCTTCGGAATCCGTGAGCAAGTCTTGAGCCGCTCGTTTCTCGACCACGACCGTGTGACGCTTCCCGTCAAGGAGGGTCTCATGCTTCACGAAGAATCGGCGATTGTTAGGAAAGTCTGGATGGAATGCCACGCACATCAAGCCCTCCCAAGGCCCATCGCTGACCGCTTTTCCCCAGTCCGCAAAGAGCGTCTTCCGTTCACCGTCAGCCTCTTGATGCAAGAGCCAGGCTTTGCCCGTCTGATGCTCCAAAACGATAGACGCGTCCGGAAGCCCTGACACGGGCGCAAACCAAACAGGTTGCTCAAACTTGAGCGACGCGCCATGGACCGGCACGAAATTGATCGGTGTCTCCAAACGTTCAATGTAGTCGACAGTCTTCGTGTCTGCAGCCGAGGCGACTGCGAGCAGTGCCGGAACAATTATCAAAGCGATGAATTTCATACGCGCATCCAATCGGGTCGAAGTGGTTTCGACAAATCTTTCTTGAAACGCTAAATTTGTATTTATTTGGCCGCTTGTCTATGCTAGGCTCTCACCATGCGCTTCAAAGACATCTTCACATTCAGCGTCGTCACTGCCTTGGGACTTTCTTTCGCCTCGGCACAGCTTCCCAATAAAGGAGAGTCACCCACAGATGCCGAGCTTCTGGCATCCCTTCCCTCCCAGATCGGGGTCTATGTCGAGTTCATCTCTACCGAAAAGAAGGCGGTCGAAGACCTTCTTTACTAACATCGAAACGATCCTGATGATCGCGCTTTGAGGGCAAAGTGCCAAGAACTACTCGGAAATAGAACCGCCATCATCTCTGAGATGGGCCATGTCATGACGCGATCAGGGGCTCCGGCCGTGGTGGAGTCCATTGTTGAGCGGGTCTATCCCACGGAATTTGATCCCGCAGAACTCAACCAAAGTCTGGAAGGGCCGATCACGAAAGAGAATCGCATTGCCACCCACGCCACGCCAACTGCATTTCAAACACGCAACACAGGCCTGACCATCAAGGTCACTCCCCAGGTTGGTCCGGATGGCCAGACGATCGATATGAATATCATGATCGATGGGACAGAGTTCGTTGGAAATGATGTGCATGGCCAAGGACCCGCTACTGTCACGATGCCAAATTTCTACTCGCGCTCCATGCCGAATCAGATCACCGCCACTTCCGGCGAAGATGTCTTGTTAGGCATCACCCAGCCGAATGAGGAATCGACCCAAAGGGAATTGGTCTTTGTCAGGCCCACCGCGTTAAAAGCGACGACGATCGATGACGCCCGCAAGCGCTGGGAAGCGATCCAAGCCAAAGCTGATGGCGACGTCGATCACGTAAGAAATATTGTCACGCTCGTCGAGTATCTGGAGGTTCCTCTAACCGAACTTTATTCCCGAATGCGCCAGCCAGCTATGTCCGCCGATGCCACCGCGCTTCGACGCTCACTGGATCCTTTGATTACCAGCGACAAAGTCAAACGGACCGCAATCAGCTACTTGCCCACCAAGAGTGCGAACCGGACTCGATCGCACTCAGGAAATGAGCGCATCTACGGCGTCGAAGCCGCCCCCCGGAATTGCCTCAGAAACTTGAAGGCCCCATCGACCCAGGCGTTTCTTTCATCACTCCCGCTCACTACACGACCTTTGAGATGCAGAAAGAAGGCTTAAAGGACGAGGTTGATCCACAGTTAGGGCCTGATGGCCAAACGATCGATCTCAGCATCTCCACGGAGCTTATGAAACACAGTAGCCTCTCGAAATATGGCCAGAACGAGTCAGAAATTGCCATACCTCTCTTTCACACCGAGCGCGTGGCGACCAATGTCACGACCATGGCAGGCAATCATCTCTTGTTAGGATTGCACTCCAAGCGCACGCTCTCTGGTCAGAACCAGGGAACCTACACGCTCGTCTTTGTGACGTGCTCTATCAAGACGCCTTAATGGGCAATCAAACGTCGCAGATCGACACGCCTTGCTTGAGTGACGCCAATTTGTCCTCGCGCTTGGGAATGAACTCCTGAGCGACGAAGCCCTTGAAGCCCGTGGCCACGACGGCCTCCATGATCGCTGGATAATTCAGTTCCTGCGAGTCATCGATCTCATTCCGGCCTGGCACACCTCCGGTGTGATAGTGCGAGAAATAGGAATGACTCTTGCGGATCGTCGCGACGACGTCGCCCTCCATGATCTGCATGTGATAGATATCGTAGAGCAACTTGAACTGCTCTGAACCAATGGCGTCACACAAAGCGACTCCCCAGGCGCTCTTGTCGCACTGATAGTCTGGGTGATTCACCTTGCTATTGAGAAGCTCCATCGTGATCAGCACCTTGTGCTCCTCGGCCACCTTCATGATGCGCTTGAGACCCTTGGCACAATTGGCAACGCCCACTTCATCATCCAAGCCATCACGGTTCCCGGAGAAACAGATGACATTCTTCAGCCCCACGGCAGCCGCTGCTTTGATCTGCGCCTCATACCCGGTGACCAGCGCGTCATGATTCTCCTCGCGATTCCATCCATTCTCGATACCGCCTAACTTCTTACCGCCCGGCCCATCCACGGAAGGACCACTGAGCATGGCGCACGTGTAGCCATGTTTCTTCAGCACTTCCATGTCGCTCGGTTGCAAAAGATCGATCGAGGTCAGTCCCATCTCTTTCCCTGCGACGCACAACTCTTCCAAAGTCACCTTCGGATAGCACCACTTGCAGACAGAATGATTGACCCGGCCTTTCAGACTGCCCTTCTCTTCAGCAGCCTCCAAACGATGATGAAGACTGGCTGCCGTGGTAGCGATCACAGCGCCGCTGGCGGATTTGTTAAGAAAGGATCGGCGAGATAGATTCATGCGGCCATTCTACACAAGGAGCTTGAGGGTCAAGACTGTAATGATGACTCTTGCTTGCCCGCTCCGAGATATCTAATCTCGGCTCATGCAAGCCACCTCCAGCCTCGTTCTCTTCCTCACCCTTGGAATCATCGCCCACGCAGAGGACAAGCCTCAGACCTTCCAGGATTCCCCTGTGGTGACCGACGGAGCCTCTCTCACCTTGGTCACCGAAGGATTCAAATTCACCGAAGGCCCCGCTCGAGACGCTCAAGGCGATGTCTATTTCACCGACCAACCCAACGATCGGATTCACCGCTGGGAAGCGTCCTCTGGCAAGGTCTCCCTTTTCCTAGAACCTTGCGGACGGTCGAATGGGCTCTACTTCGCCTCCGATGGCAGCCTGTTGGCATGCGCCGATGAGAAGAACGAACTCTGGCGAATCGATCCGAAAACGAAGACGCACGAAGTCTTGTTAGGCAAGTACGACGGCAAGCTTTTCAATGGCCCGAACGATGTTTGGACCTTGCCGAACGGCGACCTCTATTTCACCGATCCTTTCTACAAGCGTCCCTACTGGAACCGCGGCGACCGCGAGCAAGATGGCCAACATGTCTACTTTCTCAAAAAAGGTTCCAAAGAAGCCACGCGCGTCGTGAGCGATCTCAAGCAGCCTAACGGAATCGTCGGCAATGCCAAAGGTGATCGCCTCTACGTCGCCGATATCGGAGATGGGAAAACCTATCATTTTGACATCGCCAAAGGCGGCACCCTCACAAATAAGACGAAACTTGCCGATCTAGGTTCCGACGGCATGACTCTGGACGAAGCCGGCAATCTCTATCTCACCGGCAAAGGCGTCACCGTCTTCGACCCGGCCGGCAAGAAGATCGAGCACATCCCGGTGCCAGAGAACTGGACCGCCAATGTGTGTTTCGCAGGCAAAGACAGGAAGACACTCTTTATCACCGCCATGGACTCGGTTTATACAATTCCCATGAAAGTGGTCGGCGAGAAATAGTTAGACAATGAGGACCCCATTGGCGCTCTATAATAGTATATTCTATGAATGTGCCGCTGGGCGACCTTTCCAGCAACGTGGGTTTCGCTTGAGGTTTCTGATAGACATCATCAATTGGGAATGACGTTAGACTGGCCGATGGAACTTCTTCCGGGCCCGCTCCACCAGAGCACGCGCATGACATCCATCCAGATGGTCGTTCACCATTCCCATCGCCTGCATGAACGCATAGACTGTGGTTGGCCCGACGAACGACCATCCTCGCTTCTTCAAGTCCTTGCTCAAGGCCGTCGACTCTGGCGTCTTGCCCAGCTGGCTCAAAGTCGCGTGATCCAGGAGATCTGGGCTTTGATCCGCTGGCGGTTCATGCGCCCAGAAATACGCCCCCAGCGAACCAAACTCTTCGACCATGAGAATGGCTTGCTTCGCGTTGTTGATCGTTGACTCGATCTTCCCGCGATGCCTGACAATGCCCGCATTCTGAAGAAGCCTCTCCACATGACGTGATGTGAAGTTCGCCACCTTCTCATAATCAAACCCCGCGAACCCCTCGCGAAAGTTCTCACGCTTGCGCAAGATCGTCAGCCAACTCAGTCCCGCTTGGAACCCCTCCAAACAAATCTTCTCGAACAAGCGATGATCATCCGCCACCGGACGCCCCCATTCATCATCATGATAGGCAATGTAGTCCGCATGCCCCCCATGCCACCAACATCGCAACTTCCCCTCCGGCTCTGTCGTCAATCCTTCTTCCATTCTCCTAGTATTGGCATTCGACACGCCACAGTCAAACTCCGTCGCGAACTAGTGACCTGCAGAACCTATCATCGCCACACAAAGCCCCAGCCATCAGGGACTGCAGCTTACTTAACGACGCGGCACCCTTGATTGTGGAGCGAAGCATGATGATCCATGGTGCCAATATCGACCACGTTATAAAACTGACAGGTGGTTGCAGAACACCACCAGGAGCCGCCACGACCAGCGATCAAACTCTCCGTCTCCGACTTAGGACGCTGCTGATGAGCCATCGGCAGGCTTTCACAATACTCAAACACATTACCAATGACATCGTAGAGTCCCCAAGCGTTGGGAGGGTAACTCTTCACTGGCGCCGTGTAAAGGTGCCCGTCAGTTAGGGTGTTCTTGAAATGGTTGGCGCCATTCCAAACATTGACTTGCTCAGTATCGAAGGCATCGCCCCATGGGTAACGCGTGGTGCCACCACCGCGAGCGGCGACCTCCCACTCATCGATTGTTGGCAAGCGCGCGCCCAACCAGTCGCAGTAGGCACGAGCATCGGCACCACTGATCTGAGTGACCGGATGATCGTCTTTGCCTTCGATGCCTGGTTGATCCGGCTCTTGAGGAAAGCGCCAGTCTGCGCCCTCCACAGTGTCCCAACGCCAGTCCACCATGCCCTCAAGAAAAAAGCCGGACTGGCCCTCACGCTCAGCATCTGTGACGTGGCCAGTCGATTCTACAAAACGTCGGAACTGAGCATTGGTGGTCTCGGTCGCGGCAATCCGAAAACTCGCTAGAGTCACTTTGCGCGCCGGATTGATAGAGTGATCCTGCTTCCCCACCGTGTATTCACCCGCGGCAATGGTGATCCAGGCACGACCATCCTCGTCCATGGTGCGGATTGATTCGATAGCGCCGTTGTCTGGCTTGTGACACGCAGTCGCTAGAAATGCGACAACTAACAAACACCGTGCTCTCACCAATTCGTGGGTTGGGTATCCATGCCTTCCGCACACCGACGCCCGCTTTCGGGCACTTGGTTTAGGAAGTCGATGGCGTAATGTATGATCCGCTGGCGATTCTCTGGCGTCGCATCCAGGTGGTATACTGCCGCTTTCGAAGCCATCAACCCAGGATAGATGGGATCTTCTCGTTCCCAATGATTGCGTGGCTGCCCGAAATTTTCAAAGGACACCCGCCCTTCATTGGCCTCGGTCAACTTCGCCATGTAGGCGCTTTCAATGTCAGAAACCAGCAGCGGTTGGAATTGCTCTTGGCGAAGAATGATGCTGATGGTTCCTAACACGTCTCGTTCAAGTCCTCCGATGACGGTAGCAACGACAGTCTTATCATAGTGAGTGATCATTCCGGGAATGCAGTAGAGCCTAAGAAACTGAGCCACTGAATCATTGCCTTGGATATCTCTCCAATCGCCAGTCTCAATGACTAGAATAACTTTGCTCGCAAAGACCTCCATACCCTTGCGGACGCTTTGGCAAACTTGCACCAACTCAGGCAAGAGTTCCGTCGCATTGAGGTCTGCCATCATCACCAATTGGTGTTGCCAGAGCCCTTCATGGTCATCAGCCATAGGCGCACCATTGAGGATGTCGAGTAGCTTACGGATCTCCTCTTGCAATACTAACAAGACATTGGATCGCGTTCTCACGCAGCCGCAGGAAGTTCATCCTAGAAATACGATCACCGCCACGCGGACCGATTCCGTAGATCGGCACGGGATCGGGAAATGGCCTCCGGGGGAATGAACACATCTGACTCCGAAACCCGGGCGAACGCTTGATCTTTTCCACTAAGGCGGCGGCCTCTCGATACGCCCCCGCCGATTGATCAATCGGTAGCATGGGCCCAAGCGAGATACGCTCGAGCTCAGGCTCGGAAGGGACAATTTCTTTTCTATCACTACTCGCAACCCATGTCACGATAGCGCCAGCCGCCAGAACCCCCATAATCACTGCCTTCAGAGCGAGAAAGCCTAGCTGCTGACGACATGGGACGCAAGCCTAACAGCGTTTCCAACGAGCCAACTCTTGAGAATCGACAGCCCGACGTCAAATGTCTATCACAGGTCTTCCATGGCTCTCATCAGCATCATTCTGCCTGTCCACAATGGCGCGGCGACGCTTTCTGGTGCCATCGAGAGCTGCCTGGGACAATCCCACCATGAGATCGAACTCATCATCGTCGATGACGCCTCCACCGATAGCACGCCGAGCATTCTCCAAGAATGGAGCACTCGCGATGATCGCATTCGCCTATGCCAAGCGACCCCCCATTCTGGCGTGGCCGCGGCGTTTCAGTTAGGCCTACATCAGGCACGTGGGGAATGGATCGCCCGCATGGATGCGGATGACATCAATCATCCACAGCGCTTGGAGAAACAACTCGCCCTCTTTCAATCTCGTCCTGAACTCGACGCCGTAAGTTGCCTCGTTGAGATCTGCAAACGCACGCCAACTGGCGACCTCAGCCCTGCCAACGAAGGCTACCAACGTTTCGCGACCTGGCTCAACAGCCTAACCAAACCGCACAGCATCGCAGCGCAACGATTCATCGATCAGCCCGTGGTCAATCCAAGCATGCTTGTCCGACGAAGCGCCTTCGATCGACTTGGAAGTTATCGAACGGACCTTGATTGGGCCGAAGACTATGACTTCTGGCTGCGTCTTCTTCACGTCGGCGGCCAGATCGCCAAAGCGCCAGAAACTCTCTTCACCTGGACCGACCACGACACGCGTCTGACCCGCACGCACGCGGACTACACTCATGACGCGTTCACACGATGCAAGGCCCACTTCCTCGCCCAACTCCCGCAGGTCCAGCAGAGAGGAGTCGCCGTCCTCGGCGCAGGCCCCATCGGCAAAGCCTTGGCTCAGGCGCTACAGACTGAGCAGGTTCACATCTGTCACTTCTACGAAGTCCACCCCCGCCGAATCGGCGAAGTGATCCACCAAACAAACGTCCTGCCCTTGGACGCTTTGGCGCATTGCCAGTCTCATGGCCCCATTGCCCTCGGCTCCGTCGGCCAGCCCGGCAAACGCCAATTCTTGCTCAATCTTGCTCTTGAACGTGGTTATACGGAAGGTCTCGACTTCTTTTCAGTGGCCTGACGCAGAGAGTCATTGAGACTAAGCAGGAATTTATAGATGACTCAAGCGTCACCATAAGCGGAGACCCAACCAATTCACATGAAGAAGATCACCAGAATCGCCGCTGCTCTAGCGATGATATCAAGCGCCTCCGCCCAGTTCGAGATCGTATCTTTTGACTCCCAGGACGGGCTCGAAGTCACGGCGGATCTTTTCATGGCTCACGAGAATCCTGAAACACCCTTCATTCTCTTGTTTCATCAAGCCGGGTTCAGCCGAGGCGAGTATCGGGAGATCGCCCCTAGACTCAATCAGTTAGGGTTCAACTGCATGGCGATCGATCAGAGGTCTGGTAATGCAGCGAATGGGGTGACCAACGAAACAGCCCAGCGCGCCAAGGCTGCCGGAAAGCCCACAGGTTTTACTGACGCCATTCCTGACATGCTTGCGGCGATCGCGACGGCGAAAGAGAACTACGGAAAAGGCACTGTGCTCGGATGGGGCAGTTCATACTCGTCCGCGTTGATCCTGAAGTTGGCCGGAGATGATCCTGAACTGGTCGACGGCACCTTATCATTCTCTCCATAGGAGTATTTCTCCCCTAGCGACTTCATCGTCACTTCCGCCGCCAAGGTCACCGTTCCCGCATTCATCACCTCCGCACGCGGCGAAACTGGATCCTGGTCGAAGATCTTCGATGCTATGCCATCCAGCGAAAAGGTCTCCTTCATTCCTACGACCGCAGGAAATCATGGATCGCGTGCCTTATGGCCTCAGTTCAATGATAGTGAGGCTTATTGGGAAGCCATCGAAGCGTTCCTCGCTCCATGGCTTGTGTCTACGTCAGCATCACCGACATCTCTCACCCTTAGCCTCGCAGATTCAGACACCTTGAGATTCTCCTTAGGCAGCGCACCCGGAAACCATCTCCTTATTCAGGTCTCGAATGATCTACAATCTTGGAGGCCAATCTCCAGCCTATCGCTGACCGAGAACGAATCGAGTATCACCTTCACAGATCAGTTTCGCGCCAAGAATCAACGATTCTATCAGGCAGTCAAAGTGGCAGAACGTGCCGTCGCTGATGTCATCAACGTGAGTGTGTGTAGCAACGAGAATGCCTACAACTTTTCGGTGCGTGTCAGCAGTCCCGATAAAGGCTGCGACCAGTACGCCGACTGGTGGGAGATTCTGAGAGAAGATGGAGATCTCGTCTACCGACGTGTCCTATTACACAGTCACGTGAGCGAACAAACTTTCACCCGAAGCGGCGGCACGGTTAACATTGGAGCCGATGAGATCGTCTGGATTCGCGCGCACACGAACAACAGCGGCTATGGTGGTCAGATCTACCAAGGCTCTGTGAACACCGGCTTCAATCCAGCATCACAAAGCCCCATGTTCGCATATCGCGTGGGAGAAGAAGCGCTGCTGCCTGATGGCTGCGATTTCTAACCAATGGACTAGGGTTTCAACCGCCAGAATCAAAGAGCTAAACTACGAGCCCTTCACATCAAAACAGAAGAACAAATCCTGATCACGCAAGTAAAGTTTACCGTTGGCGATGACCGGATGCGTCCAAATCTTTCCGGAAGGACTGCGGAATTTAGTTTGTGGATCGAGCTTGAAGCGACCTGATTCTTTCCATTCTTTGGGCGAAGCTTCTATCAGAACGACGGTGCCATCATTCTCATCGACACAGTAGAGCATGCCATCCGCACAGCCGATCGCGCCTTTGCCGAGATCTTTCTCGTTAGACCAGACTTCCTCACCCGTCTTGAGGTTCTGACAGAGCCATCCGCGTGCGTCAGAATAGCCGTAGAGGTGATCCTCTACCAGAATCACACCGCCGTGGTGGTTCTTCATGATCTTGTTCCGATAAAGTTCTTTCACACTGTTATCCTTCCCAATCTCCACAGCCATACTGCCAACTCCGTAGCCCGCACACACATACACTACGTTGTCTTTGACAATCGGCGTGGGGATCACGGCTGTGCGCCCGCTCCAATCGACACTCCACAGAAGCTTCCCATCCTTCGCAGACACGCCGACGAGAGTTTTCTGAAACAGCTGGATGTACTGACGTTCTCCATGAATCATCGCAGGCACGACCGACGCATACTGTGCGCCATCGGTCACTTCCTTAGCCTGCCAGATGACCTTTCCAGTCATGGCATCAAGTGCGGCAATGGCGCCTTGGTCTTCACCAGGCGTGCAAATCACCATCTTACCATCCACGAGCACTGACTCACAGTATCCCCAATTTGGGGCCTTTCCGCCAAGGTCCTCGGTTAGGCTCTTTCTCCATATTTCCTTTCCCGTCTGCCCATCAGCGCAGACCAGATTCCCCCGCCCTCCCAGGGCATACACGTGACCATCGGCCACGGTCGGTGTGGCACGCGGTCCATCGCCCCAGCGATTGTCGAGGATCTCGCCAATCTTC
The DNA here is from genome assembly GCA_047616785.1 of Verrucomicrobiales bacterium. Classification (GTDB taxonomy): domain Bacteria; phylum Verrucomicrobiota; class Verrucomicrobiia; order Verrucomicrobiales; family DEV007; genus JAACDM01. The sequence continues at coordinate 1,023 of JBLHHN010000044.1, read as the reverse complement.
AGATCCCACTTGCGCTTGCCCGTCTTCTCATCAAGAGCCACGAGAAAAGTGCCATCCCCGTAACCTGCGAGAAGATAGATCGAGCCCTTCACAATCGATGGGCCCGAGTATCCCATGCCCGCATCCTGATATAGCCAATCCAGTTTGGGACCTTTGTCAGGCCATTTCTTAAGAAGGCCCGTCTCTTTAGAGATATCCGTCCGATCTGTTCCACGAAACTGGGGCCAATCTTCGGCCTGAGTTTGCAGGACCAACGAAACGGATAATAGAAGAGAAAGTGTAGAGATGGGTTTCATGAATAATGGTGGGTGGGCATGCGGTCATTTCCCATGCGGAAAAAGCCAACAGAATCCGCAAAGAATTCTAGTAGATGGCCATTCCTGGGACACCCTGGCCTCGGAGGCTGGTTTGCCCCTTGATCGCACCTATCTAACATGTTCCCATTGCAATCCAAGCGTTCTTCTCAAGGCCACCCACTTTGATCCGCATCGCGGGTGCCAACAGGTGCGATCGATCCACCGGCTCGCCCCGGCCAACGAAGGTGTTCCGTTCTACTACTGAAACTGGAAAAGACTTGATGCCACGAAGAACTATAAACTAGCGCCCTCCCAAGGAACGCCACGGTTGCTCGAAATCGTCCGACAAACAGCTCGAATACTTAAGGCCTGTTAATAATCAACAGGCCAATAAATACCAACATTACGGTTGTGACTGAAAATCTCATATACGCCAATAAGTGTAGTCTTTACAAAATTCTCCATGCAGGCATCTCCGACTGATTCCTTACATCTCTTGTCGCAAACCGGCCACCATACTGGGTTTGTTCGGCTTATTATATACCTTTATCTCACCCATTTGGCGATGGCAGCGCCTGATTTGCAGGTGGTATTGAAAGACAATGGAGCAGAACGTGTGTAATCGACCGACGACCCTCCATCTGATGTGGCTTACGCTGGGATGTGATCAGATTCATGTTTGGGCATGCCAAATTCAATATTGGAGGAATCAGAGAAGCAGCAGTGG
>JBLHHN010000043.1:0-25982 GCA_047616785.1 Verrucomicrobiales bacterium | reverse complement strand
CCGGCTGACCACGAGATCTTTCTTAAAAAGCTTGCCGCTACGCGGATACATCTGTTCATTCAATTTCATCTTTACGCTTCCCGCAATCTCCCAAATCGATGTGCGCTAGGAGTATGAATCCAAGAGTTCCTAAGTGAGCCTATAGTCGTCGAGGGCAGGCAAATATATCTGATTAGAAAGAACCCTCACAAGAAGCGTCGTTTCTTAATAGGGAAAGATTCGAGAGGGGAATATATTTCCGATTGGTGGTATGAGGAAAAGGTTCAGGCCGTTTTCAAGGAAATGGGAGTGGCGATACCGTCCGGGAAAAACACGGATATAGCCAATATTCCGGCGCGTGAGACAGGTCCTGTCAGATGGCTATTCTGGATCTGTGTGAGAGCACTCCTGCTCGCGGCTATCATGTTATGGATTCGTAAGCGCAATCAGGTCGCAGAGTGAGCATGAGCGGTCACTACGTGACGCGGCATTTCGAAGACCTTGATCCAGGCGATGAATCGCCTGGCTAACATGATCAGTCGCTACGCGACGATACTACTCTAGCAACGTCGCGCGGAGTCTTCCATAGCCAGAGGGCAACTCGGCGGGGGAGAGCGTGACGGTGACTTGGTCTCGGTTGTTGATGTTCTTCTTGATGGCAAGGTCGTCCTCGGTCAGGTCGGTGAGGTCCCAGGTGACCAAGTCGTCGGAGAGTTCGAGAGCGTAACTGATGTCTTCCATGTTCGGGCGGCGTAGGAATTGGAAGACTTGTTCGCGTTGCCCATCGGTCTCGCGGGTGGCGAAGTTCATGAAATTCGCTCTCTCGGTGGGGCGACGTGGGTGTGAGCCGAAGGCGTATTCTAAGAGATTTGGTAAGTCATCGCCATCGGGATCGGCGTCGACGTCGTTTGCCAGGGGGGCGGTTTGGTTCTCGGGGAAGTAGTAGGCTTGCCAGTCGGCGTAGTTGGTGAAGCCGCCATGACCAGGATAGCCATCGGGATCGAGGCTGGCAGACCAATGGGCGGGGTCACTGGGATCGTCTTCCTTGGAAGTGGGTTGATAGACCAACGAACCGCCCTCGCCATCAGCGCTTTCCGGCCAAGGCGTCTTATCATTGTAGCGAAAGCTGAGGAGTTCCACGCCTTCTCGCGAGATGAGTGTGAGGGTCTCTCCCATGTCGCTCAACTTGGAGTCGCGCTCAAAAGCACCGACAATGCGAATGCCAGTTTCGGAGCCGTAGCGGGCGAGGAAGGCGGCTTCGTTGCGCACGATGACGACGCGTTCACCTGGGGCGAGCTGGGTCGGTAGGAAGGTGAATTGGATCCCTTGGGTGAAGGTGGCACCGTTCAGCTCCAATGGGACATCGCGCTGGTTTCGTATCTCGAGGAACTCGAAGTCATTGCGTCCATCGGCCACCGCCAGCTCGGCATCGGTGCGCGGTGCTGAAGGGCGATAATGAATCTCTGAGAGAGCGAGATTTCCTGGCTCTAACGCAGGCTCAACCTGAAAGAAAGCTTCGGTGAGGGCGGACCAACGTCCGATCTCATCGAGAACGCGGGCCTTGACCACGCCGGACTCTAGCAACATGACGGATCCGTTGGCCTTGATCGCGGTGGGACTCGGCTTGCCAGCCGGAACTTGTCGGCGAAGCTCCATCCGTGGTGCTAACAGAAAGTCGCTGGCGTCGTCCAAGCTGTTGAGCCCGTGGATGGCGAGCATGTTTCTTCCGACCTGGAGCACATTGCCAATGGCATCGGTCACATCGAAGGCCTCTTCAATCACTGCTTCCTCATCGGACCGCGCGGTCAATGCTGACGAGCGACCATTCACAGAGGCAGGAGCGTTGCTAGAGGCAACGCGGACACTATTGATGTATGCGACGAACCCATCGTCATAGCGGAGTCGGAGAATGAGTGCCTCCATGTTGTCCAGTGCGTCCCGTGATGGGATGCTGAACGGCACACGGCAGTAGAGTCCCGATCCCTGCGCGGCCGTCATCACGGCGTTGACATCGGTGTTGAAGAGTCCCTTGAAATTTTTGTCGCCCGTCTCGAATCCGAGACCCACTCTACCATCCCACCAGAAGTTCGGGCTGGGATAGCCGACGAGTGCGGTCCAAACGAACCGTCCAGTGAGCGCCCCATTGGAAAGGTTGGGCACAATCCAAACGCAGGGTGCATTGGGCACCAAGACTTCGAGCAAATCGGCATCCGGAAGTTCGGCGGGATCCGTGCCGTCCGTGGTGAAATAGATCTCACTGCTCAGTTCTGTCGTGGTGAGTCGGATCTCTTGGCCTTCATTCACGACCCCACCCAATTGATTCAATGCGGGGGATGTCGTCTTTGGGAATATATCGCGAACACGAAACCCGACTAACATTTCATCACCGCGTTCGACCAGGAACGTATCACGGAGCCACTCCGCTTCGCCTAACCAATCATCATTGCGCGTGAAGAGTCGCCCATTGGAGGACGTATTCCCCCATCGAGCGGACTCGGCGATGATAGCGGACTGCAGCTGATCCATCATGGCCTGGAGCCTTGGCTGCGTCTTCTCTGGCGTGAGAGCGCCGCCATTGAAAAGATGCTTGTTGATCCGATCGGCAAAGGCGCGCTTGAAAGGCGGGTAGGCGATGAGGGCGTCGTAAGGTGCCACGGGAGATCCTGGATCGCTGACGAAAGACAGGTCGAAGTCAAGGAGTCTCTGGGTTGTGTTGCCAAAGATATTGAAGAGCAAGTGCAGGCCCATGCTCATCTCCGCGTCCCACGAAAAGAAATGGAATCGGTCATTGGCGTTCCGAGTTTGACGCCCTGCGTACCAATTCTTGTTTCCAAAGACGGTGACATTCTGAGCGCCCGTTTGACCATCAGCCCGCTCGAACGTGCGGAAGATAGGGCCACACCAGTCGAAGTCCCCAGACCACATGCGCACAATCATGGAATCAATGTAAGTGTCGAGATCCACCAACCCTTGCATACGCTCGAAACCAACGGCATCGGCCACTTGGCCGCCGGCGACGCTTTGAAGGAATTCCCAGGCATCAGCATTGCCGCTGACGACGGAATACGTTTCATCGCCGAACTCTGGATGATGCACCACGTCCCAGTCATCTTTCGCACCGCCTAAATGGTCACTGAAGTAGGTGGCGTTGGGACGTTCATGAAGGTCATAGACCCCCCAGTAGGTGCCATTGATGTAGACATGGACGTACTTCCCTAACGGACTGAGCAATCCCATGTCATTCTCGGTTTTCCGAAGGAATTGATCCCGCATGTAGCTTGCGTGCGGTGGGATATCGAAATCGGACGAGCCGAATCGATCGGCGAGAGACCAGCTGTCATGCCCACCTCCCCGTAGGACGAGTTGCTCGAAGGTCTTAACCTTGGATCCTTCATAGAGGGCATGCTCAAGTTCGCCGCTTCCTCCGCTGTATTCCTCACGGAAATACAATCGGAAAGGTTTCTTGGGGTGACTTCTAGCATTGCCCCCATGGATGCGAATACCTGCCTTGATGTTGAATGTGTCCGCTTCGTCTGTGGGCGAGAAATACTCGAGGGAAATGGGAACCTCTGCGCCGCGTCCACTGAGTTCGAATTGCCGGTAAATGCCTTCGGGACCGAAGAAATCGTTTTGATCCACCACGATCGAAAGAGCGGGAAGGGTGCTCCCTAACCCTTGTTCGATCTCATCGACATATTCAGGGGCGGTGGTCACGCGATCATCCATCGAGGCCTGCTCTTTCACGTCGCTGACAAAGACATAGGTCTGAGTGTCAACATTGCTGCTGCCATAACGATCTTTCACCGCCATGGCTCGCACAATCGTCGTCGACTCGATCGGAATGGGCCCTGTGTAAAGAATGCCTTGGCTTGCGGAGGGCTCAGAGTCGTCGATCGTGTAGCGAATGGCGGCTCCTTCCGTGGCCGTGGTGATCTCTAGACTAACGGGTTCATTGTAGAAACCTCGATCAATGGAGAACTGCGTGTCGGCCACGTAACCCAGAAACACTGAGCCATTGGGGTCGCTTGGTGTCGGGATCATGAGGTAGCCTACATCCGTAGAATCACTCTCAGAGATGCCATAAGCGATGTTCTTGAATTGGTTCGGGAACTCTGGCTCAAAGCTTGAAAGAGGCGTGGTGCCTTCCGGAGCATAGAGGGCGAGGTATTCTCCTGTGCCATCTAGGGAGAAATTGGTGTGTAAGGGCAGCCCAGGCGCGGCGCGGTCTTTTCCGGAGGCGAAGACGAGAAGGAACCCTTGAGGTGGAAGGATGATGTCAGGAAATATCCATTTGCCAGGATTACTTGAATCATCCGTTAAACTATGGCCTGCCATTTCGACAGGTTGGTCGGAGGTGTTGAACACTTCGATCCAGTCCGATGAGTCACCATGTTCGTCCGTCGAGAACTCCTGATTCTCCGCGAGGAATTCGCTGATGATGGGCGAGGCGGTGAGGCTTGCCGAGGAGAAGAATGACAGGAGCAAGGCCACCGTAAAGGCAGCAAGAGTAGGAGAAGCCATCGGTGAAACGTAGTTCTCTAAAAGTTTAGAGGTTGCACCCAGTGAAGTCAAACCAGGGCACATTCAGGAATCGGATCTATCCCCCTTCCGAGACTCGTTAGTTTCTGGACCGGAGTTGACTCTAGCTCCCTACCATGGCTCATTCCCCCTAAGAGTGAGCGAGCCCCCTTCGAAGCCCAACCCATTGGCGCGCCCCTTGGGATCCAATGATCGCCCCTTGGTCCTGGTGGTGCTGCCTCGTATTGTCGATCTGGTCATCCAACAGGATCGCGCGCTCACCCCGGCCTTCTTCTCCCAGAGAAGGTCTAGTTACGCTCTTCGTCGTGAGCGACTTATGGAGATTGTGGATCTCGATGAACTCGGCCTTGATGAGCAAGTTCGTCTCCCACCGGAGGTCGTCTTGGTCGCCCAATCGAGGCAGCGCCGCAACGTCGGTCCCGTGGGTCTGGCACCAGAGTATCGCACGTGGAGATTGGCGGCAGCTGCCCTTGCCATTCTCCGGCTGGATGAAGCGCATGCAACGGATCGTCTGAGCACCGCGATGGTTCACCAGAGAATCGAGATCATCGGGCGCGAAACGTTCGCCGAGATCGAGTCTGTGCTTCATCGAGAGCTTCGTCTCTTTGAAGACGATGATTTGGTGAGGATCTACATCGAGTTCATCACCTTGCATTCAGAGCTCCAGACATTCTCACCGAAAGCCTTGGACACCTACTTCCCTGCCATACGTGGACGTCAGGTGGAGATTGCGGAAATGGGACGGGATGATCTTGAATGGGAGGAAACGTTAGTGGCCACGCGACCTGAGGGATTGTCTCTACCGCGCTTGATGCATCCGTCCGATGATGAGGATGCAGCAGCTGAAGATGAAGCTCTGGGCCTACCGCTTCCACCGTTGCGACCAAACTCGAAGCAGTTCGATAGTCTCATGAAATGGGGTGCCGCCGCCTTAGATCGTGGCAATGCCGTGGTCGGCGCGATCCTCTTCCGCCGGGCGAGTCGTCTCGCTCCTGACACAATTCAATCCGAGCAATCGGAAGCAAAGTCTCGCGAAGTCATCGATGGATTGGTCTCTCGCTTGCAGCAGGCCTTGGCCTTCGATGATGCGCGGGCGGAAACGTGGCGCCAGGCTTTGTTAGACCTTTTCCGCCATTCCTCTCGAGGGTTCTGGAATACGAACAAACGCCTTCTCTATGACTTGCAGAAGGTCTGCGTGGACTACGAGCGCGAGAGCTACGCCATCGATATCTTTGGCTTCCTCAGGACCTTTGGCCGCAGACCGATCAAGCGCCCTCTGCCGAATCAACGTGAGGTGCTCATGTCCAAACATTTGCGCAACGCGTCTTCCCGTCTGGCCAAAGCGAGGGTCACCGCCAGTCAGCGCGGTTCTCTCTCCAACCTTCTACGAGAAGCGACCACGTCGGCGGAGCAACAGCTACGGGGACGCTTGCGGATACGGATCGCGCGTTCACTGAATGAGAAAGGTCTGAGTCCGGAGAACATCCCCGAACGCGTGGCACGGCAGAAGCTCATCGAGGAATTGTTAGACTGCGTCGTGCGTCGCGGTCATCTCAGCATGGGTGACGTTCGAGATGCCATTTCTCGTAGCCAACTCAAGTTGTCCGATCTCACGGGGCGTGAGCTTCTGGGAGGAGATGCCATCCTGCGAGCGGACCGGCGATTGAATCGTTTGTTAGATGGCGTCTATCGCCGAGGCGAATTCTATCTTCGCGGGCTGCAGTATTTGAGTTCGTTAGGCTTTGGGCGTGTTTCGGGCCGTTTCATTTTCCAGTATTTGGTAGTTCCTTTTGGCGGCGCCTTTGTCGCGCTGGAGGCGGTCAGTCACTTGTGGGAGAAAGTTCGTAGCGTGGATTCCTCCTATTTGACCGAGAGGCAGGTCTTTTTTCCGAATCCGCTCTTAGAGAAGATAGGCTTGCCTGAGAAATGGCATTTCGGCTTGCCGGATGCCGCTTACTACGAGTTCGCCAAGATTATTCCTCCGACGATTGTTCTTGGGTTCTTTATCCTTGGCCTGATCCATGCGCAGGCCTTTCGCGCTCTGGTCTGGGCGGTGACTCAAGGGGTTTTTCGATATCTGAAAAGACTCCTGATCGATTTCCCGCGCTGGATTATGGGGTTGGAATGGGCGCGCCTGATCCTGCGGAGTCGCTTGGCCAAGGTCATGCGGCGCTACCTGGTGACCCCGCTCATTCCGGCAGTGATTCTATATGTGATTGCCACCGTGTTTGTGGATTTCAATCGCTTCACCGCCGTGACCGCCTTCATGCTCATCTTCACGGCGCTGGATTTCTTCCTCAATTCGACCTTCGGCCGCCGCTTCGAAGAACGCGTCGGTGCTTGGGTCGCGCGTGCATGGTATCGGTTTCGCGTGCAAGTCATCCGGTCTCTTTTCGATGCGATCATGGGACTCTTCCGGCGCCTGATAGAAATCTCTGAGCGGGTGCTTTACGCCATCGATGAATGGCTCCTATTCAAGACGGGAGAGAATCGATTCACCTTCTGGATCAAAGGCATTCTCGGCGGCATTTGGTCCGTGGTCGCTTACGGCATTCGCTTCTGCCTGACCTTGCTCGTGGAGCCTCAGATCAATCCGATCAAGCATTTCCCCGTCGTCACCGTCTCTCACAAGATTCTCTTGCCTAGTCAGCCATTTTTAGCGAATTGGATAGGCCCAGCCGGCATAGATATCATGGGAAACGCCATGGCGCAGACGGTGGCAGCATCCATTGTCTTTCTCACGCCGGGCATCGCAGGCTTTCTCGTCTGGGAGCTGAAATCCAATTGGCGGCTTTATCAGGCCAACCGAGATACGACACTGAAGCCGGTCGTCGTGGGGCTACATGGAGAGTCTCTGCCGCGCCTGCTCAAACCAGGCTTCCATTCGGGAGCCATTGGAAAGATCTATGCTAGAATGCGCCGCGCCGAAAAGCAGGGGGACTCGCTTCGACGCCGACAATCCCTAGCGCAATCACAAGAACAGCTTCACCATCTCGAAGTGGCCGTGCGTCAGTTTGTCGAGAGGGAGATGTTCTCTCTTCTCCGTCAAGCTCCGGAGATGAAAGGGCTGCGACCTGAAGTCTCTGACATCAAGCTCCTTCCCAGCGCCATCCATCTCCGCCTCGTGCTCGGTGGCGCAGGATGGTGGAAGGAAAGTGCCCCGCTCCATCTGCTTTTCCAAGCCCGCCGAGATTGGCTCGTCGTGAAAGTCGTGGATCCAGGGTGGCTAGGCAAGCTTGAGCCGGAGCAGAAAGCCATCGTCGCCACCGCGCTGGCTGGCCTTTACAAACTCAGTGGCGTGGAGCTCGTCGATGAACAAGTCCGGCACACTCTATCACTGCCAAATCTGGCCTACCATTTGCGCCTCTCGGACATGGAGGTCTGGGCTGGCGACCAGCGTGGGATGCCAGTGAACTACGGCCTTCGCACCTGGGGAATGATCCGGCCCCATCCGTCGAGCCTCGCCAAGTCCTTGGGATTCCCCTCCGTCGCGCCCAAGCAGCTGCTCTTCGGTGAATGCGATCTGGCATGGAACAGCTGGGTCCACTACTGGCAGAAAGAGGAACTGGACCTGGAAGCAGGAGACATCCTTACAGACACACCGTTGCTTCTTCCCGTAGAGCGTCCTGTCGTGTTGTCGTAGGAGAGGCTTCCAGCCGAACGGCACGGAAATTAGGTTGGAATAGGATCGTGACACCGGGCGTTGAAACGCCTGGCTAAAATGAACGGTCGCTACGCGACTGGCATTTTGAATAACTTCTTAAATCCTCCTTATTTCCGTGCCATTCCGCTAGAAGCCCGGGCTACTCTTTCGAATAGGATGCGAGCGCCATCCGGGAATGATCAGATGGCGCTCGCAGTTGGGTTTGGGGGGCTGGGGGTTCAAGGGTTGTTTCCTACAATGCGCTTTCTCCGCGAAAGGTACGCGGAGGGTGTAAAAAAGTTTCGACGGACCTTCCAGAAGTGCGCATGGAGTGCGGTGTGATCTGGTTGCCGCCTCTGCTTGCCGTTTGGTTCTTTGCTGCCTCCGCCATTTGTGGTCAGCGCTTGACCACCATGATGGACGCGATGTGGGCGAATCTCACCCGCCTGACGCTGGCGGCGGTGTTTCTGGCGATCTTGACCTTCGTGTTTGCAGAGGGACTTCAGTTAGGGAATGCGGCGATGCCATGGTTTGTCTTGAGCGGGGCTGTGGGGTTCGGGATCGGGGACATCGGTCTTTACTTGGCCTTTGTCCGGTTGGGTGCTCGGCTGACCTTACTTATCAACTTATGTTTAGCACCGCTCTTCGCGGCAGCAGGGGAACGACTTTTGTTAGGCACTCGGATAGGAGGGCCAGAGTTCGCGGCCATGCTGATGGTACTTCTAGGCGTGGGCCTCTCGGTGACAGGCCGACGCCCCGTGCAGCCGAATCGCGAACGAGATTATCCGTTAGGCATTGCCTTAGCGGTACTAGCGGGCATGGGACAAGGATTTGGAGCGGTGCTGAGTCGTTGGGCTGAAATGCATGCAGCTCCCGGTCCTGTAGGTCCGTTTGCCCAAGCCTTTCAGCGCTGCGGCGCAGGATGGCTCGTGCTGCTGTTGGCGACACTTGTATGGACGAGGTTCATGCGCCGACGCAATGAAACGATCACTCGAGTGCCCTTTCGGAAACTGTTTCCCTGGTTGCTGGGCGCGGCAACCTTTGGGCCAGTCATCGGCGTGAGCTGTTTCCAGTGGGGACTTGTCCTTGTGCAGAACAGCGCATTCGTCCAGGCGGTGGTGTCCACGTCACCGATCGCGTTGATGATCTTGGTGTATCTCATTGATCGTGAGGCCCCGACGAGACGATCCGTGATTGGTGCCATTGTTGGGATTGCTGGTGTGGCGGCCCTTTGCTTGCTGCGCCAGGGATGAGTTGGCACTAGCGAACATACTTTCGTTGAGAGCCTTGCGTTCGACGAAAATCTGAAATAAATAAACTTCTCTGATAAAACGTTGCAACCTTGCCACGTATTATCGGTTGATACCAGGTGGGAAATGGCTTCTCTATCAAACATGAACATGAATTCCAATCTAGACGACACCTTAGACAGCCTCCTAGACGGCTGGCGTGAGCCTGTCGTACAGGTGGATTTCACCCAAACGCTCCTCGCCAATCTGCCTGCTCAAGAGGTCTCAGTGTTTGAGAGCAGCCCGAAGATCGCTTTTTTCCCAAGGGTCTTTGGGCCAAGCACCACCATGGGAGCGGCCGCTGCGGTCTTGCTCCTCCTGGTGATTGGTCTAACGCATACCTCAAGAATGACCATGGAGAATGATCTCGTGGAGCTTGAGGGGAATTCCGATGATGCGATGTCCGAGCTCTATCGGCTGATCCATTTGGAAGGTCTCGCGGAGAATGCCGAGTTGGCACCTGAGGACGCGGACATGGCGTTGCTCTTGTTCGCAACCGGCAACTAAGTAAAGGCGGCTTTTCTTCCAAGCTGAGGCTTGTGACGGCCGAATCCTTCACCCCACTTAGCGAGCTGAGCACGTGGAGCTTGGGAATAAGGCACATGTAAGTAGTCATCGCTCCTAAAATATGCCATGGTCATGGCACCCTCTCCTGAGTCGTCTCACTATCAATCAAACGACACTCTCATGATCACATACAGCATACGTTCGGGCGATACCTTGTCGCGGGTCGCGCGCCAGCACAGCGTCAAGGTGCGCGATATTCTCAAACACAATCCTCAAATTGTGAATGCCAACAAGCTTCACATCGGGCAAGTCATTCAGATACCCGTGAGAAAACCGGCACAACATCCAGTCCAAGCACCTTGGTTTCCTCAAGAAGGTCCGCCTTGGTTTCGCCTCGCCGAGCGTGAGCGTCTTAGTGGGGTGCAGGAACTTCCTGGAGCCGCTCACAACCCACGGATCTTGGAGTATCATCGTTCAACATCGCTCAATCGTGACATGGCGTCGAAAGACGAGACACCGTGGTGTTCTTCGTTTGTGAATTTCTGCATGACGATGTCAGGCTATCGAGGGACCAAATCCGCCAGCGCACGCTCGTGGTTAGGCTGGGGAAAGGGTCTCCCTCAGCCTGCACTTGGTTGCGTCGTTGTGCTTCGGAGAGGGAGCAATCCTCGAGCTGGTCATGTGGCCTTCTTTGTGCGTACCGCAGGTGGTTATGTTTCCCTGTTAGGCGGAAACCAAGGGAATCGTGTCAAAGTTAGCCGTTACAAATGGTCCGACGTGCTCGGCCTTCGTTGGCCATAGCCACGATCGATATCACTGCCCTCAAAGGGCCAAGTTCCGTTCCCTTCGGCTCCCAGCCTGTGATCATCCGCGAAGACCGTGGCTCGCCGCCATTACTTTCACTGCACTAGAAAACAGTCCTCATTCCATTCGGACATAACCAACCCGCCTCGTGAGCGTGCATTTGCACCGAGACCTCTGGGCACAAGAAAAGGCGAGGTCTTTCGACCGTCGCCTTTGCTTGCTAAATAGTAGCGGTCTTACTTGGAAGGCACATACAAGCCACCGTCCATAGGAGCTGGAGCTGGGACGGGTGATGGCATTGGCGAGCTACTGCACGCGGCCAAAGAAAGAAGACCAGCAGCCGTGGCTGCGAGAGCGATTACTTTAAGGACTTTCATGATATGATTACGTTGTGTGTTGTTCGGTTGGTTGAAGGCCGGAGAGGCCATACTCCGCATAGTAATACTCTGACCGGAATTGCAATCAATTTGTTCACAGCCAGTTTCGCCACCCGAGGTGATAGATGAAGAAAGGCGAGAAATGTACTTTCATTTGCCTTGAACCCTATGAATATCAGCCTCTTTTCGATCCGAATTCGTTTGTTGCCTATGAATAAGCCAGTCATTGCCGTTGTTGGAGCCACCGGAGCGGTGGGTGAAGAGATCCTTGCCTGTTTGGGGCAACGTGAGGTCTCATTTGGTAGCATCAAGCTGTTAGCTTCTGCGAGATCTGCTGGACGTAAGCTACCCTTCCAAGGAGGAGAATTGACGGTCGAAGAGCTCACCGAGGATTCTTTCGCAGGTGTCGATATTGCACTCTTCAGTGTGGGATCAGACATTTCTAAGACGATGGGACCGATCGCTGCGGCCGCTGGGTCGATCGTCATCGACAACTCATCAGCCTTCCGCATGGATGATGACGTGCCTTTGGTGATCCCTGAGATCAATGGCAGTGATGCGATGAATACCCCTCGTGGTATCATCGCCAACCCCAACTGCACTACCATCGTCACACTGATGGCGCTCCAACCTTTTCATGTGGCCTTTGGTGGATGCCAACGCCTTATTGCCGCAAGTTACCAAGCCGTCTCCGGCAGCGGTGCGGAAGGTCTCGCCGAGTTGGAGAATCAAGTGGTAGCCTATGCCAACAAGCAACCGATCGAAGTGAATCTCTATCCACGGCAGATTGCGTTCAATGTGATTCCGCAAGTGGAACCGATCTTAGAGAATGGTTACACCAAAGAAGAGATGAAGATGCAGAACGAGACGCGGAAGATTCTGCATGCTCCTGACATTCGTGCATCTGCGACCTGTGTTCGAGTCCCGGTCTTCCGATCACATTCTGTCGCCGTCACCGCGCAGTTTGCGAACAAGCCTGACATTGAAACAGCGCGCGCCGCGATTGAGAAAGCTCCCGGGATTCAACTCGTTGATGATCGAGAAGCATCGCTCTATCCCACGCCACTCGATGTCGCCCATGGTGACGATTGCATGGTAGGGCGTATCCGTGAGGATCTGGCCCTCGTGAACAGCCTCGCTTTCTGGGTCGTGGGTGATCAGGTGCGCAAAGGGGCGGCCCTGAACGCGGTGCAGATCGCTGAACTCCTCATCGATTAGATTGGACTCACGTTTTATTTATGAGTGATCTGAAAGTCTACCTGAAACAGCAGGCCAAGCGGGTGGACCAGGCCCTGAAGGCCGAGCTTCCCAAAGCGAACGTTCGCCCTGCCACACTGCACCAAGCCATGCGCTACAGTATGTTTGCTGGCGGCAAACGTCTGCGCCCCATCCTCACGATCGCTGCGGCCGAGGCTTGCGGCGGAGACCCTGAGAATTCTCTTCCGTTAGGTTGTGCTGTGGAGTGCTTGCACACTTACTCACTCATCCATGATGATCTGCCGAGCATGGATGATGATGACATGCGGCGCGGGAATCCCACCTGCCACAAAGTCTATGGCGAGGCCATCGCGGTGCTCGCGGGTGACGCGTTGCAAGCATTCAGCTTTGAGATGGTCAGCCGGGCGAAAGAGACAAAGCGTTATCCCGTGAAGTCTCTGCTCGTAGAGCTCGCCACCACCGCCGGTAGTCATGCACTGATCGCAGGTCAGGTCATGGACATGGAAGGTGAGGGAAGGAAATTGACGAAAGCACAGGTGGTCGCCATTCATGAGCGCAAGACCGCCGCTTTGCTCACCACCTCGCTTCGGTTTGGAGCCATGAGTGCCAATGCCAGTGCCAAGCAGCTGGACGCTATCACTCGATTTGGAGTGGCGCTTGGACTGGCTTTTCAGGTCATTGATGACATCCTCGACGTCACGCAAAGCTCGGAACAACTCGGCAAGAGCGCGGGCAAAGACGAAGCTGTGAATAAATCCACCTTCCCGGCATTGCTCGGCCTCAAAGGCTCGCGCAAAGAAGCCGCGCGCCTGACCGCCACGGCGCATGCGGCATTGGCTGAGATTCCCCTGGGCAAGTCGCGTCTGGCGGAGATCGCCGATCACATGCTGAAACGAGACTACTAGGTTCTTGCCCGATTCAAGTTGCCTCTCCATAGGTGGTGGGGTTCACTCACCCCTTGCAAAACCCCATGAGTGAAGAAACCGACAAGATTCCAGTAGCACCGGCACGCGAAGCTGGCCTGGAAAATACAGGGCTGCCCAACGTCCTTGAAGACGCCAGACTCATCTTCAATGAGGTGTGGCAGGAACTTGAAACCGATCTGGGGCGAGAGTTTCTGCGCTTTGCGCGGGAGATCATTCTCTTGGGGGGTGCTCCAGGGGCGGGCAAAGGCACGAACACCAAGTTTATTCTGGAAGCACGTGGGCTCACGTGTCCTCCCATTGTCGTCAGTGATCTGCTCAGCACACCGGAAGCGCGAACGATCAAAGAACGTGGAGGGCTCGTAGGAGATCGTGAGGTCGTCGATCTTGTCTTCCGGAAATTGCTCGATAAAACCTATCGAGATGGCGCTGTGTTAGACGGATTTCCACGCACAGAAGTGCAGGTGGAGTGTCTGCAATTACTCTTCCAGAAGATGCAAGAGTTGCGCAGGACCTACTATGATACACCTCTGCACGGGCACTTCCGTCAGCCTGTCATTCACATCATGGTCCTCTTCGTCGATGAGAAAGTCAGTATCGAGCGCCAACTCAAACGTGGGCGCGATATACTAGCTTACAATGAAGAAGTGAAGGCCACAGGGGTGGGAGAAGTGCAAGAATTGCGGGCCACGGATCTTGATGTGGAAGCAGCGCAGCGTCGCTACCGAGTCTTTAAAGAGCAAACTTGGGAAGCTCTTCAGTCCTTGAAAGAAACATTCTTCTATCACTTCATCAATGCCAATGGCCAGATCGATGAGGTGGAACAGAACATCCTGAAGGAGCTCGACTATCAAAGTTCCCTGGAGTTGGATCCTAAAACCTACGACCGTTTGCGTCACCTCCCCTTGGCGCGCGAGATTGTGGTGCATGCGCGTCAAGACTTGGTGCGTCGGCTAGATGACTATGAATTCGAACAATCCGAGCTGTTCCAACAGGTGGTGGTATTCATTGATGAACGCATCATGCCCATCGTCGTTCGGCATGCTATTTCAGGCGTTGCCATGGTCAACCGTGAAGACACCTTGCTGGATGATCCTCGCGCACTGGCCATGCTCATTGATATCTTTTCAGACCGCGGCTATCACGCCATGGTCGATCTTCATCGCATCGAGATCCCCGAGAAAGTTGACCTTTCTACGGGAACGATCTCTTGCCGTGAAAAGAAAGTCTATCGTATCACCATCCGCTTCCGTGGGTCGGAGATCAGACGCGGTTGATCGATTCCAAGAGGGTTTTCGCACAGGCGATCGCAAAGGCGTCGTCATTGATCGCGTGGTTCCAATCGATCACAGCAATGCCCTCACGTAGATGTGATTTCAAGGAATCGAAAAGTGCGGCGTCTGCTTGGGGATCATGGAATGGTTGGCCCTCTTGGCTGATCACACTGATTCCCTTGAGCGGAAGCAGGACCGAGACGGGCCCCACGGAGAGATTCAGTTTCTCTGCCAGGATCTTGCCTAACTGATCACACTCGTCAGCGTTTGTCCGCATGAGCGTGATCTGCGGGTTGTGTTCGTAGAAGGTGCGGCCTTTGAACTTTGCAGGGATCGTGTTCGGCGCCTGAAAGTTCACCATATCAAGGCACCCTGGCACAACCACCGCAGGCACACCACGCCGCGCAGCGGCTTCCAGCCTTTCCGGCCCTGCCGCGAGCACGCCTCCCACCAATTCATCGGCCCATTCAGTGGTCGTGATATCGAGCACGCCGACAACGAGTCCAGAGGCAATCAACGCTTCCATGGAGCGTCCACCAGCGCCGGTGGCATGAAAGACCAAGACCTCGTACCCCTCCCCTTCTAAGGAAGCCTTGGCTGCTTGAACGCAGTCGGTCGTGTTGCCAAACATGCTGGCGGCGATGATGGGTTTGTCAGAATCATTGATCACGGGAGGGGTCTCGATCATCCCACAAAGGGCCCCTACCGCTTGGGCGAACACGGTCTTGGAAATTTGATTGAGTCCGGCGACATCGACAATGCTTGGAATCATCACAATGTCTTTCACTCCGACATAGGGTGCGGTATTTCCGCTGGCCATCGTCGAGACCATGACCTTGGGAAACCCGATCGGCAGAGCCTGCATGGCGGCGGTCGCGATCGCCGTCCCTCCACTGCCTCCCAACGCTAACACACCATCGATCGCCCTTTCCTCGACCAAAGATGCCAGCACAAGGGGCGCGGCCTCAGCCATCGCCGCCACCGCTGTCCCACGGTCTTCCGTCAGGTAGGGAGCCTCTGACAGCGTGGCCAAGACGTCTTCCCGCGTGATGTCCGGCGCAAGCTGAGGTGAATCCAACGTCCCCACGTCGATGATCAACACATCATGCCCACGCAGACGAATCTGTTCGGCGGCGAAGCCATACTCCAATCCTTTGGTGTCCAACGTGCCTAACAGTGCGATCGTCGCCATGGCCTGTCGTTAGTTGCCAAAGCTCAGTTGAGAGAACCGTCGCACTTCTTCCGTCAGCGCCACCTCGGTGGGCAAGCGTTCCATGGAACTGGCCCCATAGAATCCATCCACGCCCTGACATTCAAAGAGGATCTTCTGCGCATCTTCAGGCCGGGCGATGGGACCGCCATGGCAGAGGACGAGGACGTCTGAGCGCTCGCCCTTGCTCGCATCGACAATGGCCTGCACCTCATTCACGCATTGATCCAAAGTCTTCGCCGTCTGCGCGCCAATGGTTCCGCTCGTGGTCAGTCCCATGTGCGCGACGATGATGTCCGCACCCGCAGCCGTCATCTGTTGCGCTTCTTGAGGATTGAAGGCGTAGGGCGTGGTCAGGAGATCGAGCTCTCTCGCCGCAGCGATGCATTCCACCTCTAACTGATAACTCATGCCAGTCTCTTCCAGATTGGCCCGAAAGACGCCATCGATCAGCCCCACCGTGGGAAAGTTCTGGATACCCGCAAAGCCCATCTCTTTCAACTCTTGCAAGAACGGATCACGCAGCATGAAAGGATCCGTCCCGCACACCCCCGCGAGCACCGGCGTGTGCGTCACAGCCGTGAGCACCTCAGACGCCATCTCTTTCACAATGTCATTGGCATTTCCGTAGGGGAGAAGCCCGGCCAGGGAGCCGCGACCAGCCATGCGATAGCGTCCCGAATTGTAGATCACGATGAGATCGATCCCACCTGCTTCCTCACATTTCGCCGAAAGCCCGGTCCCAGCCCCGCCGCCAATGATGGGCTGACCTTCTGCTACTTTCGTCCGCAATCGGTGAAGAATCGCCTCTCGCGCGTGTTGTTTGTTAGGTCCTGTCATTCCTATTCAGTGATGGGTTTGAACTGTCCCAACTCGGCGAGCTTCGATTCGATCGCATCCGCCCAGATAGCATAGCCCTTTGGAGAAAGGTGCAAGAGATCGGGAGCAATCTCCTTGGAAAGATTCCCCGCGTCATCGAGAAAGGCCAAACTGATATCTAGCACATGCACGCGATCACCACGAAGTGCTTCGATCTTAGCATTGATCGCAACGTTCAGTTTGCGGAGAGGATCATCCGTCGTGGCACCTCGAGGGAACACTCCGAGAAGCAGGATCTCTATGTTGGAAAAACGCTCACGCAGTTTCGCCACGACGTTCTTTACGCCTTCCGCCGTTTCATCAGCCGCTTGTTGGAGCTGGCCCGTGTTGTTCGTGCCTATCATGACCACCGCCACCTTCGGGTTCTTGACTCCCCTGAAATTACCTTTCTCCAAACGCCAAAGCGCGTGTTCCGTCCGGTCACCGGAGAAACCTAGATTGATCGCATTTCGTGAACCGTAGTAGTTCTCCCAGATTTCCTTGCCGGGGCCTTCCCACGCTTGGGTGATCGAATCGCCGACGAAGAGCACGTCGGCCGGGCCTTTCGTGGTGCGTTGATTCTTGGCCACATAACGTAGTCGCCACCATTCTTCGGTGAGCCGTGATAGCGGAATGGCGGCTGAGTTCACGCCATACTGTTTATGCATGCTAGCGTAGCGATCCTGCATGTCTCGAAGCACTGCCGCGTATTCGGGATCCGCATGCACGCTTTTCATCTCATGAGGATCACGCACGAGATCGAACAGCTGCGTCTCCTTCGTCCTCGGGAAATACATGAGTTTGTGACGCATGGTACGCACGCCATCATGCGCCGCCACATGGTGCGTGCGTTCTCCATAGTAAGCGTAGTATAGACTCTCGCGCCATTTCGGAGGAGCGTAGCCACGGTTCTTCAAGACAGGCACGAAACTCTCCCCCTGGATTTCTTCGGGCACGTCCGCGCCAGCCATTTCGAGAAAGGTCGGCGCGTAGTCGATGTTCTGAATCAGGGCGCGCGACTTTGTGCCTGCTTGGACGGATTCCGGCCAACGAATGAGGAAAGGCATCTTGAAGGACTCCTCGAACATCCAACGTTTGTCGTACCAACCGTGCTCACCGAGATAGAAACCTTGATCCGATGAATACATCACAATCGTGTTCTCCGCCAATCCGTTAGCATCCAGATAATCCAAGACCCGCCCAATCCCGTCATCCATCGCCTGGACGGTGCGCAGGTAGTCCTTGATATAACGTTGATACTTCCAGCGAACGATCGCCGCTTCGGTCATCTTTCCATTCTGCATCGCCTCGATGAAAGCTTGATTCTTTGGCTCATAAGCCGCGTCCCATAGCGTCTTCTGCGCTGACGTCATGCGTTCGTATTCTCTGTTAGGAATACCATCGAGAAAAGAATCCGGGAACTGGCCCTTGCCATGAAATTTCATGTCATGTCCCCAGTACATGTGCTTGGCGATCCCCATCTGATGTTCTTGTAAGAGCGGCGAACGATCTTTCAGAGAATCAAACAAACTCTCAGGAACAGGCAAGTCTTTGCCGTCGAACAATGTCAGATGCCTCGCCGGAGGGGCCCAGTTGCGATGTGGAGCCTTGTGCTGGCACATCAGAAGAAAGGGCTTCTCCTGATCACGTTCTTCCAACCAATCAAGCGAGAGATCCGTGATGATATCACTGCAGTATCCAGGGCGACGCTTGGAAGTGCCATCCATTTGGATGAAGTTCGGATTGTAGTAACTTCCTTGGCCCGGGAGAATCTCCCATTTGTCGAATCCCGTGGGATTCGAATTCAAATGCCATTTTCCCATCAGCGCCGTTTGATACCCCGCCTTCTGCATTAATTTCGGAAACGTCATTTGCGAGCCATCGAACCGCGCGTTCTCATTGCTCAAGAATCCGTTCTGATGGCTGTGTTTTCCTGTGAGGATGCAGGCGCGCGAAGGACCGCAGATCGAGTTCGCGCAGAAAGAGTTCTCAAAGAGCATGCCTTCCTTGGCCAAGCGATCAATGTTGGGCGTGTGATTCAGGCGACCACCACTATATGCCGAGATCGCGTCCACGGCATGATCATCGGAGAAGATGAAGACAATGTTCGGTCTATCCGCTGCCAGTGCAGACAGTGGCAATGTGAGAATAAAGAGAAGGAATGCGAAAGGGGATTTCATGGATGACGAAAGCCTACCAACAGAGAACTGGGTGAACAAGTGGGATTGATCGCCGATTGAACAGGCTGGAAGCCCAGTCTGCTCTAACGGGAACACTGTGGCATAGGCTTCCAGCCTGTGACCAATCGCGAAGTGCCGAAGCCACTCATGACTTCCAGCGAAACTTTTAGCTCTTTCTGGTTGCGGGGCTGCACAGTATCGGCGATACTTTTCGCTCATGGGACGTCCTCGCAATCACAATTCCCTGCTCACCGAGCTTGAACTCCAGATCATGGGGGTCGTCTGGGATCGCACGCCTGACTCTTCGGTGGAGGAGATTCGCAGCGCGCTTGAGGCCGATGGGCGGCCTCTGGCCTTGCCCAGCGTGCGCACGATGTTAGGAATCTTGCAGGAGAAGGGCTATCTTTCTCGCCGGCCCGAGGGCAAACGTTTCCGCTATAAAGCGGAGATCTCACGACCGGTCGCCCAGCAATCGCTAGTCCGGGATGTCGTTGATCGTGCCTTTGATGGCTCCGCATTGGACCTCGTCGCGGCGCTAATCGATACACGGGCCGTGAGTGAGCAAGAACTTCAGGAGGTGAAGAAACTAATCGCAAACCACGAAGGGAGAATCAGAGATGGAGATGCTTGTAGAAGGAAACCCTGATCAGACAGGTCTGATCATGACTTGGTTCCTGGTGATACTTTGTCAGACAACGCTTTGGTCAGGCGCGGCGTTGTTCATCGCAAGGCGTTGGAAGGATCGTCATCCGAGTCTGCGTCGTCGTTTGTGGACGGTCTCTCTCCCGATGACTTTGATTCTACCCTTGTTCAGTCCCGTCCTTCAGCTTGATCGCGTATTGGGCTGGTCAGCGTTGAACTTCTCAGAGCAAAGCAAGGTGGTTGGTGAGCTTCCTGAACTCGTGCCTGCAGTGCCCAGTGGGACATTCGAAGGCTTCGATGCTGGATCGGCCATGGCGATGGCGATCGAGCCCGCCCCCCCCCGCAGCCGTGGTTCCTCTTCCTCAAGAGCAGCAGCCCTCCTCGGTGAATGCGGTTTCCGTTGGACTGGGCATCTATCTCTTGGTCGCGACGCTCTTGTTGATTCGGGTCTTGCTAGGGCTGAAGGAAGTCTATGCCTGGCGTCGGGAATCTGTGGCATGTTCGTCAGAACGGCTTGGTGATGCTTTCGAAATGGCTGCTCAGAAGTTGGACCTATCAAACGCCTGTGAGATACGTCTCCATCCAAAGCTGCCGCTACCACTGACCGTTGGAGTTCGGCGACCCACGGTTCTCTTTCCTCAAGCGATGGTCGATTCATTGTCAGGATCGAAGTTGCAAGCCATTGCCCTTCATGAATCGAATCATGCGCGAAATCATGATCCCTTGTGGTTTTTTGTGAACAATGGCCTTCGTGCCTTGATGTGGTTTCAGCCATTGATCTGGCTCGTGCATCGAAGATTCGTCATGGCGGCTAAGGAATGCTCTGACATGAAGGTCGTGGACACCGCGGGTAGTCCTTGGGGTTACTCGAAGCTCTTGTTAGCATTGGCGAGCGGGATCGGAGAGGATCGGCTTGTGTCCATGCCTGCGCCAGGCATGGCGATGCGTGGTCGACGGGACTTGAGCTATCGGGTGGCACGCATTCTAAGCCCGGTTCTCGTAACAAGCAGAGGACCTGTCGTGGGGGCGCTGCTCATGCTGGTCACCACTTTCTTGATAGCCGCGATGATCCAAGTGCCGGGGCATGCCGCAGAAGAACCGGAAGGTAGAACTAGCGCGAACGCGAACGCAAACGTACTGAAGGAACTGAACGCGCTAGAGATATTGCTAGAATCGATGGTAAAGGAGAGGCAGGCGTCTTATATCGAGGGTGCCGCCACTTTAGGAGAGGTAACTGGGGCAGAATCACACCTCATGGAAGTGAAGCTGCGCCGCGCTGAAGTCTTGAATGACATTCCTTTGCAGACTGACATTCAGATAGAGATGATCGAATTGGCCAACCGCAAGGTTCGACTCACTCTGAGGGAGTTCACTGCGGGTGCCACTTCCGTAAGTTCCTTAGACGTGCTCGCGGCGAGAGAAGAGCTGGCTCGAGCGAGGCTGCGTCTGGCAGAGTTCGAATTGAAACATGGCGAAGTGGAGAATGCAGCGGCGGTTGAGGAACGACCTCAAGAAGCACCACCGAGCATCGCGTTCGATGCCTCTCCACTGACTCCAGAGCCGGAAGCATTCTCTTCTCTATCACTATTCTTGGATCCTGAACCTGAAGCGCCCCGCATAACCCTCGATGATCCGCCAGTGTTGCCAGAGAGTGAAGAAGCCAGCCTGAACGACGGCCCTGACTTGACAGAACCATGCAAGTTTCTTGAGACCTATCTCAGCGTTAGCAGGTGGCAGGGCTTTCTCCCCATGAGCTTCTCTGTGGAGGGGCTTGGCGAAAAGATGAGGGCCTACCATCAAGAACATCCACTGCAGCTAGAGGTGATCAAAGACGTGACCTTTCAACATTTCCAAACGCTTCCAGATTCGGATCTAAAGTTTTATCTATACAAGGTCTCGACGGCTAACAATCCGGAGGGGTTTCCCTTCACCGTTGAGGAAACACCAGACGGTCTGAGAGCCGATTGGGAAAGCTACGTCGAGTTCAAGGATCAACATCTGGAGGCCTTCATCAAGGATCCTCAGGTCGATGAACTGCCTCGGACCTTCCCCGTGATTCTCAGGAGGGCCCATGATGTCCCCGACAGTGAAAACCTGTGGTGCCACAAGATTGATGCGCCTATAGACGACACCGCTGGCAGCTTCGCTTTCATCTCGAAGGAATCCGCCTTAAGCAAACAGCTGAATCACCGGCTCAATTGGCTTTCGATGTACTTTGTCGTGGCCGGTTTGAAATGGACAGAGAATCTAGACGATCCAGATAAGCCTTACCTGAGCTTGGAACAATTCAAGAACTTCAACTGGCGAACACATCAGTGAAAGTCGTGCGATACTGACATTGCTGCTGTGGTCTCCCTCCGACGCGGCATGCAGAGCATTGCATCGAAGACGATGGCGGCGGCTATCATGAGGAGGAAGGTGCGCCAGACTTCGCTGGTGAGGCTTTTCTCGTTCTCTAAGCTTCGTTCCAAGAGACGCCAGTCGAGACCGGAGAAGAGTTCTTTAATTGCGGTTTGATCTAGTGTGACACTGACATCTTCGCTCAAGGGGCGATTCAAGGCGACTCGGATGGGCTTGGTCTCATGCTCTAACACGCAGGAGCGGAGCGCGCGCTCAGTGGAGATGTCCTAGATGGATTCCAGAGCGAGGCGTTTCCATGGCGAAAGGTCCTCTGCTAGAGCGTCGGGATGGGCGTCGCGTTGTTGGGCATTGCCGAGCGAGGCGGCCCCGTCGGCCAAGGCGTGGTGGTGCAGGGCGTAAAGGACGACGCCTTCGCGGGCGAGGCTGGAGGTGCCTGCACTAGGGAGGGTGGTGAGGAAATAGGCGTTCTCGTCGAACGAGCGCACAAGGATGGAGGCGCGTTGATGGTCTTCACAGAGACGCGCCAGAGGAATGGACTCGCCTTCGAGTAGGCACCAGCGCTGAATCTCGAGTTCGCCGACGGGGAGTGCGGTGCTTGCGCGGGTCGCCCGGAGTAGGCTGGCGTCGTTGCGCCACCAGTCGATGAGAACGGATTCACCGGGATCCTGCCAAGCCTTCCATCGCAAGCCGCCAAAGGCGTGTGCGCTAGGATTCATTGGTGGCAAAAAGAGTAGCAGGCGGGATTGCTCAAGGTGTGCTGTCAGTTGCTTGGCGCCGGTGGAGTCAGGCTCGGGAAGCCTCGTCTGCCAGATGATGACGCCCGTTTCTTCCCAAGCGATCTCGGCAGTGCGTGCGCTGGGGAGAACGATCGTTTCGTAGGTCTGTGAGGGATCTGCCGGAGCGGAGAGTGCCGCCTGCAACGGCTTGGTCACTTCCGGATCATCGGTGATGATGACCGACTTGAGCGGTGCCGGATCGTCAAAGACAAAGTGATAGATATTGTTGGCAGGCACGGCATCGGTGGAAAGTTCGATGCGCCCCCAACCGCGTTTGTTGCCTTTGTCGATGGGCACGCTTTGCGCTTGAAGTAGAGCTTGAGAGCCTTTCATGGGGACTTCCAGGACGCTGCTAATCCCATTGATCACGACGCGCAGGGGCACGGTCGTGGTTTCGTTAGTCGGTTGCGTGCGTTGGAGACGGAGATCGAATAGGAGTTCTGCGCCACCTGAAGCCGCGTGACGCTTTCCATGACCATGCCGAGATCGGTCGCAGGCGTTTCAGGGTAAGCTAGGATCTGGAATCCCACGCCTTGAAGGGTGGAGAAAGCCGCGCGCAGCGGAGACCAACGCCCGCCACTCGCATCCCAATCCGATTGTCGGAGATCGCTGACAAGCCAGACATCGGTGCGACCGGTCTCATTGGTCGTGAGATAGTCGAGCGTGCCCTGCAGAAGCGCATGAACATCGGCTGCGGAATCGGTGGGGCCGGTCTGTGGAAGATCAATGAGGGCATCCGCATTCTCGAGCAGAATAGGCTTGAGGGTGGCGCTATCGATGAGCACCAGCTTGGAACGTTTGCCGTAGGCGTCCTTGATCGCGGCAGTGAGATTCTGCAATCCAGCGGCACGTTTGCTGGTGCCCGTGATCAGCAGCTGTTCTTCCATGGAGGCAGATCGATCTAACAAGATGATAACACAATCCGGCGCACCTCCGAAAAATCCTAACAAGCCGCCAAAGAGCAGTCGCGCAATGACGAGGATCAAGGCGGCAACGGCGAGCATGCGCAAAGCGAGGATCAGATACTGGCGCAGCTTGGAGAAGCCTTTGTGCATCTTCTGTGCCTTCCGCAAGAACATCATGGCGGCCCAGCACACCTGTAGACGCCGCAGCAGGTGGATGAGATGGATGATGACTGGCAACAAGGCCAGAGGTAAGCCGATGAGAAGGACGGGCGTGAGAAAACTCATGGATTGGCGTTCTGTTAGCGTTTCCCTTTGGATTGCAGTCTGGCGAGGAGGAAACGCGCCAAGACATTCTCGTATGGATCATCCATGAGCACACAATGATAGTCCGCGCCCGTGACACGAATCACTTCATCCATCTGCTCAAGATAGACCCTCACCACTTCTTTATATCGCTGCGTGATCAAAGAAGGATCTGCGAGCACGGCTTCGCCTCCCTCCATGTCAATGAAACGTGCCGGGCGATCGAAATCGAAGTTCAGTTCAGCCGCGTTGAGCACGTGAAAGAGCGCCACATCATGTTTCTTGAAACGCAGGTGCTGCAAGGCGTGCTTGAGATCCTCGGGTTCAACCAAGAAGTCCGAGACCACCACCACAAGGGCGCGTTGGCTGATTTGTTCCGCGGCTTCGTGCAGAGACTCCTAGATGGTGGTCTCACCTTTGGACTTCAATTTACCTAACTGATCGAGCACGAGTTTGAGATGAGTCGAGCCACGCTTGGCCGGCACTTTCTGCCGATGACCCTTCCCCACTCCCCAGAGGCCGAGGGCATCCCCTTGATTGGACGCGAGATAACCGAGGGTGCCGCCTAACTGACGTGCGTAGTCGAGCCGCGTGGCTCCTTTCGCACCGAAATTCGTGGAGCCACTGGCATCGACTATCAGAGCCAGACGGAGATTGGTATCCGCCTCGAATTCCTTGATGTAGAATCGATCCGATCGTCCCCATGTCCACCAATCCAAGCCACGTGCGTCATCGCCAGGGACATATTTCCGATACTGAGCGAACTCAACCGAGGATCCTCTGACCGGGCTGCGGTGTCGGCCAGAGACGTTTCCGATGACCGCTTGGCGTGCGCTCAGCGGCAGTGCTAGCAACCGCGCGAGCACGGTGCTATCGAGAAAGTCATGGCCAGTGCTGCTCAACTTGCTTTCTGCAATTCTTCCACGAGGCGCTTGGCTACGTCTATGCTAGTGATTCCTTCAGACTGTGCGGTGAACGTGGTCATCACGCGATGACGCAAGACCGGTTCAGCGACGGCGACGATGTCTTCCAAGCGCACCATGTAGTGGCCTCGTAGCGCGGCTCTAGCTTTCGCACCAAGCACAAGATACTGCGCGGCGCACGGTCCCGCTCCCCATCCGGCCAACGGTTTCAGCCATGCGGGCGATTCTTCGCTATCGGGTCGCGTTTGGCGCACGAGATCCGCCGCAAACGTGTAGAGATGATCAAGAACAGGGATGCGTCGGACGAGTTCTTGGTAAGCTTTCACGCTGGCCCCATCCAAGATGTGTTCCAGTGAGGGTTGTTTCGCACCCGTGGTCGCGCGGATGATCGCGATCTCTTCATCACGACTGGGGTAATCGACCCCAATCATGAACATGAAGCGGTCTAACTGAGCTTCAGGCAGAGGGTAAGTGCCCTCTTGCTCGATAGGATTCTGGGTGGCGAGGACAAAGAAGGGCGCTGGCGAGGACAAAGAAGGGCGCCTCCAAAGTGTAGGTGGGTCCAGCCACCGTCACACGATGTTCCTGCATGGCCTCTAACATGGCGGCCTGCGTCTTGGCCGGAGCACGGTTGATCTCATCGGCCAGGCCGATGTTCGCGAAGACAGGTCCTTTCACAAATTCGAACTGGCGTTTGCCGCCGGGGAGTTCTTGCAGGATACCTGTGCCCGTGATGTCCATGGGCATGAGATCAGGCGTGAATTGGATGCGACTGAATGCTAGCGACAGTGTTTCTGCAAGTCTGCTGATAAGAAGCGTCTTGGCTAGACCGAGGACTCCCATGAGGAGGGCATGACCTTGGGCGAAGAGACAGATGCAAAGTTGCTCGATCACGTCTTGCTGATCGACGATGACCTTGCCTAGCTCTTCGGCCAATTTCTCACAGGTGCCTTTCAGCTCAATGTCAATGAGTTAAGGTAATGACAGTTTAGGTGATAGACTTGCAGGGTTGAGCCACAGGGATCCAGCGAGGAGTGCAGCGCGGGAATGATCGCCCTCCTCGGATGATTGACGGTGATTTTAGGATCCGATTTGCTATCAAACCTAAAATCTCACTCCACTTCTCCATCGGGCTCTCCACCAAGCAGACGAAGTGATCACGCACAACACCAAGAGCACGCTTTACATTGATTTTGTATCGATGCTTGCAGGCTTGTTTCTGCTGATCAAGCGCGGGCTGAGCAGTTGCGGCTATAGCTGCGGATAGATTC